>DKJZ01000102.1 GCA_002454975.1 Hylemonella sp. UBA6679 | reverse complement strand
TGCACTGGCCGGTGCCGATCTGAAGCGCTGGATCTCCTGGGCCCGCCGCAGCCGCCTGGACTCGTTCAAGCGCCTGGGAGCAACGCTCAGGACGCACTTCGATGCCGTCGTGCGGGGCATGCTCGACCACCGCAGCAACGCGTTCGTGGAAGCCATGAACGGGTTGATGCAACAAGCCAAGCGGGCCGCGCGCGGCTTCAGAACAGCGGCGAACTTCATTGCCATCGCCTACTTGCGCCTGGGCAAGCTCACGCATCTGCCGAGTTCCCCGTTCGTACCAGCCGTGCCGCAATCAGCAGGCGTCACCACACATCGAGCTTGATGTCACGGTCCACACGAAACGGCATAGAGCCGTTTTTTCCCTCTTGACGATTCGCAGAGTGTCTCCAAAAGACCTATCGGACTTTGGCGTCGCATTGACGATTACCGATGACATCTCAAGCCAGTAGGTTTTGTCTTTGATAAGGGTAGCCATAACTTAAATTTTCCTTGGTTACTTGATCATCATAACCAGAAATTGATGACATTGATACATCTCAAAGAATTGCTTGACTCTATCGAAAATTCATCGTGTTTAGTGTCATACGGCTGTGACATTGATTGGGTAAGAGCTTGAAAATTTTGCGTCTTTGATACGTGGTTGAGATATGCGTAGAGCCAACAATCTATTGCACCAAAGTGCTTAAAACTTATCTTTCTGTTGACAATGAAAGTGAGTCATTGGAGCGTTTGACCGAGCTCCTGTCGAATGAAGTTGCTGCATGAGCAGCGTTTGTGTGTGGTCAGGGCGTAAAAAAGCCGCCGCCCTTGCGGGACGGCGGCTGAGTGGAAACCTTCTAAGATTTCTCTGTAATAAAGCTCAGTCTTTCTCGCCCCCAAAGATACCCAACAGCGCCAGCAAGCTTTGGAAGACGTTGATGATGTCGAGGTACAGGGCCAGGGTGGCGCTGATGTAGTTGGTTTCGCCGCCGTCAATGATTTGTTTGACGTCGTAGAGCATGTAGGCGCTGAAAATACCGATCGCTGCTACCGAGATGGCCAGCATGCCGGCACTTGAGCCAACAAAAATGTTGATCACGCTGCCCACCATCAGGACCACAGCGCCCACCATCAGCCATTTGCCCAGACCAGAGAGGTCACGTTTGATGACGGTTGCCAAGCTGGCCATCACCACAAACACGCCGGCGGTGCCTGCAAAAGCGGTCATGATCAGTTCAGAGCCGTTTTTGAAACCCAGCACCATGGCGATCATGCGCGAGAGCATCAGCCCCATGAAGAAGGTAAAGCCCAGCAAGACGGGCACACCGGCTGCCGAGTTTTTGGTTTTTTCGATGGCAAAAATAAAGCCAAAGGCGCCTGCCAGAAAAACGATCATGCTCACACCTGTGCCCATGGCTTGGGTGATGCCAGTGGCCACGCCCATCCACGCACCCAGCACGGTGGGCACCAGGCTCATGGCCAGCAGCCAATAGGTGTTGCGCAGTACTTTGTGGCGCTCTGCCTGCGACAGAGCCGCGCCAAACGGGCTCGAAGAGATGGAATAGTTGCTCATAAGGTTCTCCTTGGACACTGAGGAATACATGCTCAGTTTCGGGCATTCTAGGGTTAATCAAGCGTCTTGTTTTGATTTGCCACAGGGCTGTGGGGGAATGAACGGATTCGCCCTTCAATTCTCATTTTTAAGCTGTTTTGGCTCTTTGCGTGGGTCTTCTTCTGCTTTTGTCAGGGCTATTTTGTTGGCGATGCGTCAATCAACGCGCCGGCAAGCACTATGCTTGAGGTTTTACTTTGGAGACTCCATGAAAACCAAGCACTTTCTCGAACTCGCTGACCTCAAGCAAATCATGGCTGCGGCTGAAGCTGAGGCGCTTAAAAACAACTGGCCTGTGACCATCGCCATTGTGGATGACGGTGCCAATTTGCTCATGCTGCAGCGCTTGGACGGTGCTGCCCCAATTTCTGCGCACATTGCCCCGGCCAAAGCCAAAACCGCCGCACTGGGCCGTCGCGAAAGCCGTATCTACGAAGAGGTGATCAACGGTGGACGTACCTCGTTTTTGAGCGCGCCTACGCTTGAGGGCATGCTCGAAGGTGGCGTGCCGATTGTCAAAGACGGCCAAGTCATTGGTGCTGTGGGCGTGAGTGGCGTAAAGTCCAATGAAGACGCGCAAATTGCACGTGCTGGCATTGCAGCCATCGGTCTTTGATGTAAAAACAGGCCTGAGCCAGCGCCAAATATCGCTAAGTTGCTATTAAATCGGTAGCAATCAGTAGTGCTTAGTTGCCTGGCTCGGTCAAAAAACCTATTTTTTTCATGCCAGTTCGCTTCGCTGCGGACATGGCTTGGGCCACGCGCTCGTAGCGCACCGCGCGGTCACCACGGATTTGCAACTCAGGCTGGGGTGTTTTGCTGCTGGCCGCTTGAAGTTGCACCAGCAGTTCCTCATCGCTGAGTTTGGCTTCGTTCCAGTAGTACTGGCCGGCGGCATCGATGCTTAGCCGGATCATCTCGGGCTTGGCGTCTTGAGGCTGGTTGGAGGCGCGCGGCAAGTCAATGTCCACCGCGTGTTTCATCACAGGCACCGTGATCATGAAGATGATGAGCAGCACCAACATGACGTCCACCAGAGGCGTCATGTTGATCTCGTTCATCACCTCATCGTTGTCGTCTTGGGTTCCGAAAGCCATGGCTCAGTCCTGCTTGCCTTGGCCTACACGTGTGCCCGTCACAAAGTACGCATGCAGGTCGTGGGCAAAACGGTTGAGTTTGGTGAGGATGGCTTTGTTGCCGCGCACCAGGGCGTTGTAGCCCAGCACGGCAGGAATCGCAACCGCCAGGCCCAGCGCGGTCATGATCAGCGCCTCGCCCACGGGGCCAGCCACTTTGTCGATGGTGGCTTGGCCGGCCATGCCCATGCCCAAGAGCGCGTGGTAAATGCCCCAGACGGTGCCAAACAAGCCCACAAAAGGCGCGGTCGACCCCACCGAGGCCAGCACAGCCAAGCCAGATTGCAACCGTGCGGTGCTGTCGTCAATCGAGTTGCGCAAGCTGCGGGTCACCCAGTCGCTCACGTCAATGGCGTCTTGCAGCTGCACCCGGGTGTCGCGGTGGTGGACGCTGGCCTCCTGGCCGGCCTGAACCAGTTGGTGGAAAGGGTTGTCGTCTGCCTCGCCCAGGGTGTGCAGGCCTTCGCCTAGGCTGCTGCTGTGCCAGAAGTTGGTAGCTTTGGCTGCGAGCTTTTTGTAGCGCAGGATGTCCAAGCTCTTGAGGATGATCACCACCCACGACCACAGCGACATGCCCAGCAAGAGCACCGCCACACCTCGGGTGATGGCATCACCCTGGTTCCACACATTCATCAAACCCAGTTGGGATTCCATAACGACTCCAGAAAACTCACTCTAAAACGAAATTGATGGGCACGTTGAACCACATGGCCTCGGGTACGCCCCCGCGTTTACCGGGAACGTATTTCCAGCTCAGCACGGTGGCCAAGGCGGCTTTGTCCAAGCGATCAAAACCGCTGGACTGTTTGATTTCAGCCTTTTGCGGCAAGCCATCGGTACCGATCAGCACATGCACCACCACCTTGCCTTGCTCGCCCATGCGTTTGCTCAAAACGGGGTAGCTGGGCTTGGGGTTTTGCAGGTATTGGGCGTCGCTGGAGGGTAATTCCACCTTGGCTGGTGCCGGCGGGGCAGGGGGCGCCAAGACCACAGCTGGCGCCTGTGCAGCAACTGGCCCTGCAGGCGCAGCCACCACGGGTGAATTGGCCGTGGGCGCAGCCGTGCTCACAGGCTCAGCCGGCGCGGGGGTAAGAGTGGGGGCTGCAGCTGGCAGCACGGCGGGTGCCGGCACTGGTACTGACACTGGTGCGCTCATCTTGGGGACGGCTTGTTTGGGGGTGGCAGGAAGTGCAGGGGGCGAGGGCGGTGGTTTGATCGGCTCGGGCTGGGTAAGTTCTGCAATGAGCTCTGAGGGCACCATGACCTCAATGGCGCGGTGGATCAAGCCGCTTTGAAACGCCCACAAGCCCAAGGCGTGCAGCACCAAGACCGCCGCCACAATCAGCGGGGTGCGTTGGGCGCGGTTGAGTGTCATGCCGGGCATTCTAGACAGCCTGCAACTGACAGACTCAGACATCGGCCCACATCCGCAAAAGATTGTGGTAACAGCCAGTCAGCTTGACCACCTCGCTTGAATCTTCGCGATCGTGCTTGGCTTGCTGGCGTAAGGCCAAGATGGCCATGTCCATGTCGTAGAGCAATCGTCTTTGTGTATCGTCGCGCACCATGCTTTGGACCCAGAAAAAGCAAGCCAATCTCTCGCCACGGGTCACGGGTTCGACGCGGTGCACCGAGGTGCCAGGGTAAAGAACTGCATCGCCAGCAGCGAACTTCAGTCGCTGTTGACCATAGGTATCTTGCACCACGAGTTCTCCGCCGTCGTAACTGCTCGGATCGCTTAAAAAGAGGGTGCATGAGATGTCTGTGCGTACATGGCGCTCACTTGTTGCATGGGTGCGCACTGCATTGTCAATGTGGTCACCAAAGGCATTGTGGGTGCCTGCATAGCGGTTAAATAAAGGCGGGTATACGGTTTTGGGCAGAGCGCCGGTGATGAATTGCGGATGACGCGCCAAAGCCAACGAAACAATGTGCCGCGCTTGTTCGGCCTGGGGCAGTGTTTCTTCAAGCTGTAGGTTGTTTTTAACCTGAGCACTTTGGCTGCCGGCGGTCATGCGACCGTCTTGCCAGTGGGCTTCGAGTATCAAGGATTGAACGCTACGCAGTTCGTCAATCCCTAAGACATGAGGGATATGTAGCAGCATCAGAACCTCAACGTCCAAGTGGCCCGCACGGTGCGTGCTGCGCCGGGCACCACAAAGCCGCGGTAAAGCGAGGTGTAGTACACCGTGTCAAAAAGATTGTCTATGTTGAGTTTGACGGTGTTCTTGCCATCGATTTTGAGTTCTGCCATGGCATCAGCCCGAACAAAACCAGGCGCTAGGTTTTGAGAGGTTTCAGCGTTGGCAGGTTTGTTTTCACTGGAGGCAGTGATACCTCCACCAAGACGCCACCGTTGGTTGAGTTTGTAGGTGGTCCAAACATTGCCTTGGCGGCTTGGTGTGAGCCCCGGATTTTGGCCTACTTTGAGTGCTTCTGCATCGCTCGAGCCGGCCTGGTCGATGACTGCGCGCATCAATACTAAGCCGCCAAAAATGTCCCATTGCGGCGTGAGTCGACCAGCTATTTCAAACTCTAGCGCATCAGTATGACGCTGGCCTGAGAGCAGGTACTGTGTCCCGTCAGCACTTTGCGTGGTGTCTGTGTTTCTTTCGTTGTACTTGTCTGTGCGCGCCAGTGCCGTGCGCACAGACAAGTCGCCCTCAGCAAGTTCCCATTTGGCGCCAAGTTCTATGTTGCGGGCTTGCTCGGGGGGCGTGTTTGCGGTGATGGGGTCGTATTGGTAAAGATCGCCTGAAGAGTTGAAAGACGTGCCGTAGGAGACGTAGTAGCTGCTCATGTCGTTGGGCTGAAACATGAGGCCTGTGCGATAGCTCGTGACGCTGTCGCTGCGGTTGAGGTTGCCGCCGGTTGCGCGGTCGTAGTTGCCACCAAATCGGTCATGGCGCAAGCCTGCGATCCACTTCCAATGGGGAGTAAGCGACAGGGTGTCCTGCAGGTAAATTCCCAAGGTGCTCGCATTGAAATCATTCGCCCAGGTTTTGATACGCATATCCGCTACCGGGGTGTTGTCGGGCTGCCCCACATTGGTTTGGGGTTTAGGTGCAATATTGCTGTACGTGTAGCGCGTGGACCGTTCGATACCCAGCTCGGTGCCCAACAATATTTGGTGGCGCATGCCCAACCAAGAGGTCTGTGTCACATGGTCAGATTGAATGAAGGTGTGATGCTCTTGCCCGGCACGTGATTGGCTAGCACGTGTGACCAAAGTGTTGGTGCCAAAGTTGTCCAAGGTGGTCGTCTGGCCACTGGTGAGCCCCACACGGGAGGTGGTTGCCCACAGATCTCGCTGGTATGAGCCGTCTCTCACGGTGGTGATTTGGCTGCTGCCATCTGCCCAGCGATGGGTATGCCTGAGGCTGATGACATCGGCACTGTCTTTTTGGTAGTCGGAATCGACGCCGTACCATCTGGCAGCTGTGGGCGAGGGTGCCGGGCCACTGGCTAGCCAACCGAAGCCAAAATCGGGTTTGTCCTTGTAATCAAGGTGATAGAAGCTGACCATGAATTCATCTGCCGTGCCGATGCCCCAGCGGTAGTCCAGCGCCAGACCTT
The DNA here is from genome assembly GCA_002454975.1 of Hylemonella sp. UBA6679. GTDB lineage: Bacteria > Pseudomonadota > Gammaproteobacteria > Burkholderiales > Burkholderiaceae_C > Hylemonella. The sequence goes on along the minus strand of DKJZ01000102.1, from coordinate 66,365 downwards.
TGCGGTGTGTTTCTGCTTTTTCAGCCCGGCCCAAGCCATCGGTTTGCATGGCGTTTACACGAAATGCTGCATCCTCACCGGTTTTGAAATTGAAGTCACCGGTAACTCTGGTGAAGCCCTGGTTACCTATGGTTGTGTTGATCTCATGTTCTGTCATCAGGCGAGGAGCCTTGCTAACCTGGTTGACAATCCCACCCGTCGACCCCCGACCAAAAAGCATAGAAGCTGAGCCTCTCATGACCTCTACGCGATCAACGTTGAACGTATCGCGGTTGTATTGCGCAATGTCGCGCAGGCCATCTGAATAAATGTCACCGGAGATGCTAAAGCCCCTGAGTCGAATGTTGTCACCAATTCGACCGCCTTCACCCGCTTCAAAGGTAATGCCGGGCACGTTTTGAAGTGCACCGAGGATGGTGTCTTTACCCTGGTCATGAATGAGCTTGTCGTTCACGACGGTGAGTGATTGCGGCACATCTTTGGCCGCTGCGTGTATTTTTGCCGATGACACCAAGCCGCTTTGGTAAGTGGCGTTGGCCCGCTCACGCTGCGCGGTGACGTTGATGGTCTTCAGGCTGACAGTTTTATTGCTCGGTTGTGCGCCGATTGTGGGTTCTTGCGGGGTACTGCTGACTTTGTCTTGCGCGCAAGCTGAACCTAAACCCAACATCAAGAAGGCCAAGGGCAGCAGCTGGGCATGTGTTTGTTTGTTGCGCTTGTTGGCTGATGCCTTGCGTGGTTTGTTGCTAGCGGCGACAGAGATGGCGCGACGAGGTTGTTGGGTTGAAGTGCAAGGGGTCATGACGGCGATGCAGTTGAGAATTGTTCTCATCTTATCACGAAGATGAGATTCATTCTCAACAACTTGTCATTCAGCGGTCTAAGCCGCAAACGACGCTGTCAATCAAGCACTCAGTAAATCAAACGCTCGGGGTGGATTTCTTGCAGGATGGTGGTGGCGATTTCTTCGATCGACTTGGTGGTGGTGGACAACCATCGAATGCCTGAGCGACGCATCATTTGCTCAGCAGCGTTCACTTCCATACGGCAGTTCTCCAGCGAGGCGTATTTTGAGTTCGGCCTGCGCTCGTTGCGGATTTCGCTCAAACGTTCGGGGTTGATGGTTAAACCGAAAATTTTGCTTCGATGCGGCATCAAGGCCGGCGGCAGCTGGTTGCGCTCGAAGTCCTCAGGTATGAGCGGGTAGTTCGAGGCCTTGAGCCCATATTGCATGGCCAGGTACAGCGAGGTGGGGGTTTTGCCGCTGCGGCTCACGCCCACCAAAATCACATCTGAGCTCTCCAGGTCTTTGTTGGACTGGCCGTCGTCATGCGCCAAGGAGAAGTTGATGGCCTCGATGCGGTCGTGGTAGGCCTTGCTCTTGCTCACATCGCTGAAGCGTCCGATGCGGTGGTTGGATTTGATGGCCAGCTCGTTTTCCAGCGGCTTGACAAAGGTGCCGAACATGTCGAGCAGCATGCCTTGGCAGCCTTCAGTGATGACGGCCAGCACCTCTTCATTGACCAAGGTGGTGAACACAATGGGCTTGTTACCTTCAACGGTGGCGGTGTGGTTGATCTGGCGCACCACTTGGTGCGCTTTGTCCACGTTGTCGGTGAAGGGCAGGCGAACATGGCGCAGTTGCGTTTCAAACTGGGCCAAGATGGCGTTGCCAAAGGTTTCGGCGGTGATGCCAGTGCCGTCAGAAATGTAAAAAACTGTGCGTTGACTCATGGTGGGGAGGGGCGGGCAAACCCAGGCAGGCGTTGAATTTTCGGTCTCGGGTGGCGACAAACACCCCCGTGTGCATTGGGTGACAAGCTTACAATGAGCGGCTGAATTGCAGGTGCAGGTCTGTCACAGAAGTCCACAACAGAATAACAGCGACTTCCGGTCTTTAGCAGCCATGACAAGGCCTGAACCCACGGGTTTTTAACTTTAGGAGCTTTTCATGACCACTCTTTTCAAGGCGACCGACCTGGTTGTTCCCTTCGAAAAACTCAGGATGACCGACGTTGAGTCGGTCGGCGGTAAAAACGCCAGCCTGGGCGAGATGATTTCCCAACTTCCCCAGGGTGTGCGCGTGCCCACCGGCTTTGCCACCACGGCACACGCTTTCCGTGAGTTTCTCAAGCACGACGGTCTGAGTGAGCGCATCAACGCCAAACTCAACGCGCTTGATACCGAAGACGTGCGCGCGCTGGCGCAAGTGGGCGCAGAAATTCGCGCCATGGTAGAGGCCCAGCCATTTCCCGCTGACCTGGAAGCGGGTATTCGCGCTGAATTTGCCAAACTGAGCGCAGGCAACCCCCAGGCTTCGTTTGCGGTGCGTTCCTCCGCCACCGCTGAAGACCTGCCCGATGCCTCGTTTGCCGGCCAGCAGGAAACTTTTTTGAACGTGGTGGGCATCGAGGATGTGCTTCACAAGATGAAAGAGGTGTTTGCCTCGCTCTACAACGACCGCGCCATCAGCTACCGTGTGCACAAGGGCTTTGCCCACGCCGACGTGGCCTTGAGCGCTGGCGTGCAACGCATGGTGCGCTCAGACTTGGGCGCGGCCGGTGTGATGTTCACCATCGACACCGAGTCAGGCTTTGAAGACGTGGTGTTCATCACCTCGAGCTACGGCCTGGGCGAAACCGTGGTGCAAGGTGCCGTCAACCCCGATGAGTTTTACGTGCACAAGCCCATGCTGGCCGCAGGCAAGCGTGCGGTGGTGCGCCGTAACCTGGGCTCCAAGCTGATTCAAATGGTGTTTTCCACGCCAGAAGAAAAAGCCTCGGGTGGCAAGCTGGTGAAAACTGTGGACGTGCCCTCGGAGTTGCGCAACCGCTACTCGCTCACCGACGCCGATGTTGAGGCCTTGGCACGATACGCCTTGGTCATTGAAAAGCACTACGGCCGCCCCATGGACATCGAGTGGGGCAAAGACGGCACCGACGGCCAGCTCTACATCTTGCAAGCCCGCCCCGAGACGGTGAAAAGCCAGTCCAAAGGCCAAGCCGAGATGCGCTACAAACTCAAGAGCACCGGCACCGTGTTGGCCGAGGGCCGCGCCATTGGTCAAAAAATTGGCACGGGTCCCGTGCGTTTGGTGCATTCGCTCAGCGAAATGGACAAGGTGCAAGTGGGTGATATTTTGGTCACCGACATGACCGACCCCAACTGGGAGCCCGTGATGAAGCGGGCCTCGGCCATCGTCACCAACCGCGGCGGGCGCACTTGCCACGCCGCCATCATTGCGCGCGAGCTGGGCATTCCTGCCGTGGTGGGGTGTGGCGATGCCACCGAAACCCTCAAAGACGGCACGCTGGTGACGGTCAGCTGCTCTGAGGGCGACACCGGCTTCATTTACGACGGCCTCTTAGAAACCGAGGTCACCGAGGTGCAGCGCGGTGAGATGCCCGAAATCCCGGTGAAGATCACCATGAACATCGGCAACCCACAGCTTGCGTTTGACTTTGCGCAGTTGCCTAACTCTGGCGTAGGCCTGGCCCGCCTGGAGTTCATCATCAACAACAACATTGGCGTGCACCCCAAGGCCATCTTGGATTACCCCAATGTGGACGCCGACTTGAAAAAAGCCGTCGAGTCGGTGGCCCGTGGCCATGCCTCGCCCCGCGCTTTTTACGTGGACAAGGTTGCCGAAGGCGTGGCCACCATTGCTGCTGCCTTTTGGCCCAAGCAGGTGATCGTGCGCTTGAGCGACTTCAAGAGCAACGAGTACCGCAAGCTGATTGGCGGCAGCCGCTACGAGCCCGAGGAAGAAAACCCCATGCTGGGCTTTCGCGGCGCAGCCCGTTACGTCAGCGCTGAGTTTGGCGAGGCTTTTGCCATGGAGTGCGAGGCCATGCGCCGTGTGCGTGACGAAATGGGCCTGACCAATGTGGAGCTCATGGTGCCTTTTGTGCGCACCTTGGGCCAGGCCAAAAAGGTCACCGAGTTGTTGGCTGCTCAAGGCCTCAAGCGCGGCGAAAACGGCTTGAAGATCATCATGATGTGCGAGGTGCCCAGCAACGCGATTTTGGCGGATCAGTTCCTCGAGTATTTCGATGGTTTCTCAATTGGCTCTAATGACCTGACCCAGCTCACCTTGGGTCTGGACCGCGACTCTGGCCTGGAGCTGCTTGCCGCTGATTTTGACGAGCGTGACCCCGCCGTGGAGGCCATGATCAGCCGCGCCATTGCAGCTTGCCGCAAGCAAAACAAGTACGTGGGCATCTGTGGCCAAGGCCCCAGCGACCACCCAGACTTTGCGCGTTGGTTGGTCAAAGAGGGCATCACATCCATGTCGCTCAACCCCGACTCGGTGGTGGCCACCTGGCAAAACATTGCCGCCATGTGATGCTTGATCAAGGTCTGGGTATGTGCCCAGCCCTGACCTTGAGCCTGCCCCTGAATCAGCCATGACATCCAAACTGTTCACACTGCGTGGCGGTTTGTTGCTGTTGTGGCTGGTTTTCATTGTGGGCACGGTTTGGTTTGCCCGTGATTTGAGCCTGGTGGTGGCCGGTTGGCCTGTGTCGTTTTGGTTGACCTCGCAGGGCAGTTTGCTGGTGTTTCTGGGCATCGTGGCGGTGTTTGCGTGGCTGAGCAACCGGCATGAGGCCCAAGAAGCTGACAGTCAGAACGCGCTGAATTTGCGCCGTTTGAACCGGCTGTTTCTCACCTACGTGGCTTGCTTGCTGCTTTTCTTGTTGGGTTTGTACCTGGCAGAAAAATCTGGTTTGTCGCGCCAATGGCTGGGCTCTTTGTTTTTGCTCGCCACGGTGATTTTTTATGCCGTGGTGGGTATTTACGGGCGCACCACCGACATGCACGAGTACTACGTGGCAGGGCGGCGCATTCCCGCCATGTACAACGGCATGGCCACCGCTGCGGACTGGATGAGCGCGGCCTCCTTCATCAGCATGGCTGGCGGTTTGTATGCCCAAGGCTTTTCTGGCTCGGGTGCGCAGCCCGGTGGCTTGGCTTACATCTTGGGCTGGACGGGCGGTTTTTGTCTGCTGGCTTTGTTGGTCGCGCCTCAGCTGCGGGCCATGAATATTTTCACGGTGCCGGACTTTTTTCAGCTGCGCTTTGGGGGCAATTGGCCGCGGCGTTTGGCTGCTCTTGCGGCAATTCTGTGCTCGTTCACCTATGTGGTGGCGCAGATTTACGGCGTGGGCTTGATCAGCTCGCGCCTCACAGGGGTGCAGTTTGAGATTGGTGTGCTGCTTGGCTTGGGCGGCGTGCTGGTGTGCTCTTTTTTAGGAGGCATGCGCGCTGTGACTTGGACGCAGGTGGCCCAGTACGTGGTGATGATTCTGGCGTTTTTGATTCCCGCCTCTTGGCTGGCCTACAAGCAAATGGGTAACCCGCTGGCGCCTTGGGTGTACGGGCAGCAGCTAGAAAAAATCGCGGTGCTGGAAAAGCACATCATGGCCTCGCCCTCCGAGCAGCAGGTGATTGAGGAGTACGCACGGCGCGCCAAAGATTTTGAGAGCAAGCTCCAAGACGTGCCCCGCGCCTTGGAGCGTGAGCGCGTTTTACACAAAGAGCGTTTGCGCCTGCTCAATGAGGAGCGGGCCGATGCCGAGGCCATTTTCGAAGCCAGACGCGCCCTGGCTTTGCTGCCCAAAGACCCAGAGTCCGCCCGAAAAGCCTGGACGCTGGCCATGCACGACAACCAACAGCGCGCCAAGCCGCTGGGTGGCATGCCCGCACACACCACCCCCTTTGCCGGCGATCCGCAAGGCAGCCCGCAGGAGCAAGAAGACTTTGATGTGTCGCGGCGTAATTTTTTGGCACTGGTGTTTTGCTTGATGATTGGCACCATGGGTTTACCGCATCTGTTGACGCGGTTTTTCACCACCACCTCACAGGCGGAAACCCGGCGATCGGTGGTGTGGTCGCTGTTTTTCATTTCTTTGCTCTACATTTCTGCGCCGGCGATTGCCGTCATGGTGAAGTTTGAAGTCATGAGCAATTTGATCGGCCGGCCTTTTGACGACTTGCCATCTTGGATTTGGCAATGGGCCAAGGTTGACCCTGGCTTGTTGGGCATCCAAGACATCAATGGCGACCAGCGGCTGCAGTTCTCCGAGCTCAGGCTGGGTGCGGACCTGATCATGCTGGCCATGCCCGAGTTGGGTGGCTTGCCTTACGTCATATCAGGCTTGGTGGCGGCCGGTGGCCTGGCCGCAGCGCTGTCCACAGCCGACGGTTTGCTGTTAACCATAGGCAACGCTTTGGCCCATGACCTGTATTTCAAAGGCGCGCTGGGGCAGCCCAAGCGGGGGCAAAGCGAGCGCTCCTACACCATGCGACGCGTGATTGCCTCGAAGTTTGCCTTGCTGCTGGTGGCTTTGACCGCTGCGTATGTGGCCGCGCAAAGGCCGGCAGACATCCTGTATTTGGTCTCGGCCTCGTTTTCTTTGGCGGGTGCGGCGTTTGTGCCAGCCATGGTGCTGGGGGTGTATTGGCAGCGCACTTCCAGTGCAGGGGCGGTGTGGGGCATGCTCAGTGGGATTGGTGTCACGCTTTACTACATGCTCTCGAACGCCACCGCCGTGCGCGAGGCCCTCGGCCTGCAAGGCTCGGGGCTGTGGTGGGGCATCCAACCTGTGTCAGCAGGCGTCTTCGGGGTGGCTGCAGGCACCTTGGTGATGGTGGTGGTGAGCCTGCTGACCAGAGGGCGGGTCCTCAGCCAGGTGCTACCTCCTGACGCTGGACGAGACAGCCCAGGCATCCATTTGTAGATCAGCTACAATAGCTGGCTAACCTTGCCACACCCCATCCGACGCTGGGGGTGGCTTATCCGCCCGCAAGGGCTTATCCATAAGGAGTTTGAATGCGTCACTATGAAATCATTTTGATGATCCACCCGGATCAAAGCGAGCAGGTGCCTGCCATGCTCGAGCGCTACAAGGGCATGATCACTGCCGGCGGTGGCAAGATCCACCGCGTGGAAGACTGGGGCCGTCGTCAGATGACCTACATGATCAACAAGCTGGCCAAAGCCCACTACCTGTGCGTCAACATCGAAGCTGACAAGACTGTGATGGCTGAACTTGAGCACGCGTTCAAATTCAACGACGCCGTGTTGCGCCACCTCACCGTTCAGAAGAAGAAGGCTGAAACCACGCCTTCGGCCATGATGAAAACGGTTGAGCGTGAAGACGCCCGCAAAGCCCAGCAAGCCGAATACCAGGCCTGATGTCGCTTGAGGTTTGAAGCCACCTGACAATCAACTTCTCATCACGGCTTGCATTGCACAGGCTCAGCCTTTGCGTTACACGCCGGCCGGTTTGCCAGCGGTCGATCTGATGCTCGAGCACAGCTCCAGCATGGTTCTAGACCGGCAAGCCCGACAAGTTGAAGCCAAGGTCAAAGCGGTCGCCTTTGGGGCTGCCGCAGAAACCCTGGTCAGACAGCCCATCGGCAGTGTCTGGCGATTTTCAGGTTTTGTTTCAAGTCCTCGCGGCAAAAGCCTCGTGTTTCACATTCAAGCATTCAGTCAAGATTAAAGGAGTCCAACATGCCCGGACCAAAACGTTTCAACAAAGACAAGCGCCCCAAGCGCAATACCCAATCGCTGCTGTTCAAGCGCAAGCGCTTTTGCCGCTTCACCGTGACCGGTGTTGAAGAGATCGACTACAAAGACGTGGACACCTTGCGCGATTTCATCGCTGAAAACGGCAAGATCATCCCCGCACGCCTGACCGGCACCCGCGCCATTTACCAGCGCCAACTCAACACCGCTATCAAGCGCGCGCGTTTCCTCGCGTTGCTGCCTTACAGCGACCAGCACAAGATCTAAGGAGTAACAACCATGCAAATCATTCTGCTCGAAAAGGTTGTGAACCTGGGTAACCTGGGCGAGATCGTCAAAGTGAAAGACGGTTATGCACGTAACTTCCTGATTCCTTCTGGCCGCGCACGTCGCGCCACCACCTCGGCCAAGGCCGAGTTTGAAGCCAAGCGCGCTGAGCTTGAAAAAGCTGCGGCCGCTAAATTGGCTGAGTCCCAAGCTCTGGGCGAGAAGCTGGGCGGCACCACCATCAAGCTGACGCAAAAAGCTGGTGTGGATGGCCGTTTGTTTGGTTCTGTTACCAACCACGACATCTCCGAAGAACTCAACAAGCATGGCTACAAGGTTGTCAAAGCCCAGGTGCGCATGCCCAACGGCCCCATCAAGGTTGTGGGCGACAGCACCGTGAGCGTGTCTTTGCACACCGACGTGGTGGTTGACATCACTGTCTCTGTGTACGGCGAAACCGCGTAATCCGCGTTTCTCCACACAAAACCGCCAGTGTTGAACTGGCGGTTTTTTTATGCCCAAGGGTCTCGTTTCACACCTTGTACACAAGCTTATCCACTTGGTAAGCGTGATTTATACAGAGATACCCACAGCTTGTGCCTCGACGCTGTCTGCTGTCGGGCGTACCATCACAGGCCCTAGAGAAAAACCCACATGTCTGCTGTACTGAACGAGAACGAAGAGCCGGATCGCCAGATCGCGCAACTTCGCATTCCCCCCCATTCCATTGAGGCCGAGTCCAGCGTGCTGGGCGGCTTGTTGCTCGACAACAGCGCCTGGGACCGCGTGGGCGACTTACTCAAAGACGCCGACTTCTACCGTTACGAGCATCGCTTGGTGTTTGAGGCCATGTCCTCGCTCATCAACGCGAGCAAGCCAGCCGATGTGATCACGGTGTTTGAGCATCTGCAGGGCATGGGCAAAGCCGATGAGGTGGGTGGGCTGACCTACCTCAACGCTCTGGCGCAGTACGTGCCCAGTGCCAGCAACATCCGCCGTTACGCCGAGATCGTTCGTGAACGTGCCATCTTGCGCAAGTTGGTGACGGTGAGCGACGAGATCGCCACCAACGCCTTCAACCCCAAAGGCCGTCCGGTGGCAACGATCCTGGACGAGTCTGAGCAGAAAATCTTCAACATCGGTGAGGAAGGCTCGCGCATGAAGCGCGGCTTTCAGGGCATGGACACCCTGGTGGTCGACTTGCTCGACCGCGTGCAGGAGATGGCCGACAACCCCAATGACATCACTGGCGTGCCCACAGGTTTTTACGACCTCGACCGCATGACCGCAGGCCTGCAGGCCGGCGACATGGTGGTGCTGGCTGCTCGCCCTTCGATGGGTAAAGCCCAGCCCCTGGATGCGCCCGTGCGCACGCGCACTGGCTGGACAAGCATGGGGCAGCTTGAGGTGGGCGACGCATTGGCCTCTGTAGATGGTCGCCCCTCCATCGTCACAGGCATCTACCCGCAGGGTACCAAGCAGGTGTTCCGCATGGAACTCTCCGACGGACGCAGTGCCGAGTGCTGCGACGAACATCTCTGGCAAGTGCATTTCCGAAGCTGGAAGACGCCACGTGTTTTGAGCACGCAAAAACTCAGAGAGATGCTGGGTAAAAAGCGCTACGAGAACCGCCTGTGGATTGAGCGCGCCAGCGGCGATTTTGGACATGACGAGCCCTTGCCTGTCGATCCTTGGGTGATCGGCGCTTTGTTGGGCGATGGCAACCTGACGGGTTCGGGCAGTGTGCCCTTTTCTACCGCTTCACCTGACATGCTGGCCACCATGGGCGAGCGCGTGGGGCAGGGGATGATGGTCACCCACGCCGGGGCTTATGACTATCGCTTGGTCAGGCGTGACCGAGGGCGTGTGACTGGTCTCCAGGGGGCGCAGCCCAACCCCTTGCGTGTGGCGCTGGAGAGCTTGCGTTTGTCCGGGTTGTCCAGCGATCAAAAATTCATACCCGCTCTGTATTTGGAGGCCAACCGAGCAGCCCGCCTAGACTTGCTGCGTGGTTTGCTTGACACCGACGGTTGGGTGGAGACCTGGGGCAGTGTGCGGTTTGCCACATCAAGCCCTCAGCTGGCCAAAGACGTCGCTGCACTTGCACGCTCATTAGGCGCTTGGTGTTCCGTGAGCCCAAAGAAGCCGCATTTCACCAATGTGGCTGGTCTGCGCGTGCAAGGCTTGCCGTCGTTTGTTTGCAATATCTCGCACCCTGAGCCGCGCTCTTTGTTTTTGTTGTCTGACAAACAAGCCCGCGCACCTGAGGTGTGGCAGCGCCAAAAGCGTTTGACGATTTCATCCATCACCCCAACGCGTGAGGCCACTTGCCAATGTATTTCGGTGAGCCATCCGCAGCGGCTCTACATCACGCAAGATGACGTGCTCACCCACAACACGGCGTTTGCTATCAACATCGCTGAGCACGTGGCGCTCAATGAAGGGCTGCCGGTGGCGGTGTTCTCCATGGAGATGGGCGCTGCGCAGTTGGCGGTGCGTATTGTGGGCTCCATTGGTCGCATTGACCAAAGCCACTTGCGCACGGGTAAGTTGACCGATGAAGAGTGGCCGCGCCTGACCGAGGCCATCGAGAAGCTGCGCAACATCTCCTTGCACATCGACGAAACCGCCGGCTTGACCGCCAGTGAGTTGCGGGCCAACGCCAGGCGCCTGGCACGTCAGTGCGGCAAACTCGGTTTGATCGTGGTGGACTACCTGCAGCTCATGAGTGGCTCGGGTGGCGACAACGAAAACCGAGCCACCGAACTGGGTGAAATTTCTCGAGGCTTGAAGATGCTGGCCAAAGAGCTGGGATGCCCGGTCATTGCGCTCTCGCAGCTCAACCGAAGCGTGGAACAACGCCCCGACAAACGCCCCATGATGAGTGACTTGCGCGAGTCTGGCGCCATTGAGCAAGATGCCGACATCATCATGTTCATCTACCGCGACGAGTACTACAACAAAGAAACCACCAAAGAACCTGGCGTGGCTGAGATCATCATTGCCAAGCAGCGTAACGGTCCTACAGGCACCGTCAAGCTCGCTTTCCTCAAGCAGCTCACACGCTTTGAGAGCCTGGCCAGCGGTAGCTACGGCGATTTTTGATCTACAAGCAAAAAGGGGCGCTAGGCCCCTGTTTGCATGGTGTCGATGCTCTTAAATCAAGAGCAAGGCGGCAAAAACTTCAGAGTACCTCGCTGGCAAAGTCGGCCAAGCGTGAGCGCTCGCCGCGTGCCAAGGTGATGTGCCCACCGTGTGGCCAGCCTTTGAACTTGTCTACCGCAAAGGTCAGGCCTGAAGAGCCTTCGGTCAGGTAAGGCGTGTCGATCTGCGCGAGGTTACCCATGCAGATGATCTTGGTGCCCGGGCCGGCGCGGGTGATCAGCGTTTTCATTTGCTTGGGCGTGAGGTTTTGCGCCTCGTCGATGATCACGTACTTGTTCAAGAACGTGCGCCCGCGCATGAAGTTCATGCTCTTGATTTTGATGCGGCTGCGAATCAACTCGCTGGTGGCGGCGCGCCCCCATTCACCCGCACTGGTATCGGTTTTGCTCAGCACCTCGAGGTTGTCGTCCAGGGCACCCATCCACGGGCCCATTTTTTCTTCTTCGGTGCCGGGCAGAAAGCCGATGTCTTCGCCCACGCTCACCGTGGCGCGGGTGACGATGATCTCGGTGTAACGGCGGTCGTCCAACACTTGCGTGAGGCCCGCGGCCAAGGCCATCAAGGTCTTGCCGGTGCCCGCTGTGCCGGTGAGCGCCACAAAGTCCACCTCGGGGTCCATGAGCAGGTTCATGGCGAAGTTTTGCTCGCGGTTGCGTGTGGTCACGCCCCACACCGCGTTTTTGAGGTGGTTGAACTCGCGCAGGGTTTTGAGCACCGCGGATTTGTCGCGAATCTCGGTCACCCGGGCGTACAGGCTGGGCTCGCCTGGCGCTTCGAAGTACACAAACTGGTTGATGTGCAGCTGCGGCACCACGGGGCCGGTCACGCGGTAAAACGTGTGTTGTCCTTGCTGCCAGCTCTCCACGGTTTGGCCGTGGGTGGTCCAGAAATCTTGGGGCAGGGCGAGGTGGCCGCCATAGAGCAGGTCGCCGTCGTCCAGCGTTTTATCGTTTTGGTAGTCGTCGGTGTGCAGGCTCAAAGCACGCGCTTTGACGCGCATGTTGATGTCTTTGGACACCAGCACCACCTCACGTGGTGCGTATTGTTTGCTCAAAGCTGCGACCACACCCAAGATTTGGTTGTCGGCCTTGCCCTGGGGCAGGCTGGTGGGCAGGGTGTAGTCCAGCGGCAGGGTTTGGAAGAACAGTTTGCCGCCAGCCTCGCCGTGGCCGGTGCTGCCCAGCTCCAGGCCCACGCTCATGTCAGCACCAGCCACCGCGGCCAGTGCGTCCAGGGTGCGGCTGGTCTGGCGGGCGTTGCGCGCCACCTCGGTCATGCCTTTTTTATGGCCGTCGAGCTCCTCGAGCACGATCATGGGCAAAAAGATGTCGTGCTCTTCAAAGCGAAACAGGCACATCGGATCGTGCATCAGCACATTGGTGTCGAGCACAAAGAGTTTGCGCTGGCCAACCGGCACCGAGCGAGACTTTGCCCGCGCCGAGGGCTGGGCTGGCATCACCGGTGTGGCGCCTGTTTTGGTGCGCGCTTTGGTTTTGGCTGCGGGTTTCTCAGCCACGGGTGCAGCTGCGCGGTGAATATCACCGCCTTGCGCGCGCGAGACCGATACCGGGCGAGTCGTCACCTCGGGCGAGGACTCCTGCGGAGCTGCCAGCAGCGCGGCTTTGGGCGCGCGTTGTTGGGCACTGCTTTTGGATTTTGCACCAGCACGGGCGCTCTTGTTGAAAGCTTCAGCGGGCAAGACGGCAGCGCGTTGGGTGGGGGCAGGTGGGAGTGGCATAGGTCAGCGTGTGTGGGGGAGCTGTGGAAAAAGGAGCTGCAGAAATGAAAAAGCCGCCAGACAAAGCCGGGCGGCTTGAACAATTTGAATGACCGTTGCAATCAACAACATGAGCCCATTATGCATGAGCAACAAGTCCATTCAGATTGCGCTGAATTAACAAACTCACGGGCACATATGGGTACATATGGGCTCACATGGGCTGACCGAGCAGCGTGCTACTGGCCTCAGCGCAGGGCTAAAAAGCTTTTGTAGCAGCTTTTTTTAAGCAGCTTTTTTCAGCAGCTTGACAGCCTTGAGCACATCGTCCACATGGCCAGGCACTTTCAGGCCGCGCCACTCTTGCTTGAGTTGGCCGTCTGGGCCTACCAAGAAGGTACTGCGCTCAATGCCTTTGACCTTTTTGCCGTACATGATCTTGTTTTTGACCACGCCAAACATGTGACACATTTTTTCTTCGGTGTCAGCGATGAGCTCGAAGGGCAACTCGAGCTTGGTTTTGAAGTCGTCGTGCGACTTCATGTTGTCGCGCGACACGCCAAAGACCACGGCGCCAGCTTTGACAAAATCTTTGTAGCGGTCGCGAAATTGCATGGCTTCTGTGGTGCATCCCGGTGTATTGTCCTTCGGGTAGAAGTACAAAATCATGGTTTGACCCAGGTGGGATGTGTTGGAGACGCTCACGCCGCCCGTGGCGTTGGCTTCGAATTCCGGCAGGGGTTTGTTGACAACAATGGCCATATGCTCTAACTCTCTGGTCGCCTCGGGTTACGCTGTGATCACGTCTGTCCCGTTGGATGCTTCAAGTGGCGTCGCTCCCGCTTTCTCACTGGCAGGCAGGCTTCACCACAACCCGCTATTTTAGCCTAATTGCGCAAATGGCCTTGCCTGGACGGCTTGCGCTTGATCAAACCTGGCTCGATTGCTCTTGTGGGGCAGGGCTTGGGCTGGGTTCAATCAGCAGGGCTGCGAGCACGTGGCGACCTTCCCCAGCCAAAATATTGAAGGTTCGACACGCTGCAGCCGTGTCCATGGTCTCTAGGCCAATGCCATGTGCAGCCAGCGCTGCGGCATGCGAGGGGTGGGCAAATCGCAGTTTGCTTCCGCTGCCCAGCACCACCAGCTCGGGTTTGGCGGCGACCAAGGGCGCCAAGTGTTCTTGGCCAAGATGCGCGATGTTTTGGCAAGGCCACTCAAAGCGTTCCCCGCGCGAACCCACGACCACACTGCTGTAAATTTTTTCGCCATCTAGCCCAACCCAGCCTGGGCCGTAGCCAGTGATGGTGGGGACATCGAATTTGTCGGGTTGGAGTTTCATAGGGCTTTGCGAACTGTGGATAATTATAGGTTTCGCCCTGATATCCCCGCTGGAGAGATTTTGAAAACCATCACCAAATCAGCCAAGCTGGCCAACGTTTGTTACGACATCCGCGGCCCCGTCATGGAGCGGGCCAAGCAGATGGAAGAAGAAGGGCACGCGATCATCAAGCTCAACATTGGCAACTTGGCCGTGTTTGGTTTTGATGCGCCAGAGGAAATCCGTCAGGACATGATTCGCAACCTGCCCAATGCTGCGGCCTATTCTGACAGCAAGGGTATTTTTGTGGCCCGCAAAGCGGTCATGCAATACACCCAAGAGCAGGGCATCAAGGGCGTGGCCCTCGATGACATTTACCTGGGCAACGGCGCGAGTGAGTTGATTGTGATGGCCACCAACGGCCTGCTCAACGATGGCGACGAGATGCTCTTGCCAGCGCCTGACTACCCTCTGTGGACGGCGGCGGTGAGCTTGTCGGGCGGCACACCCGTGCACTACATGTGCGATGAGAACAATGGCTGGATGCCCGATTTGGCCGATATCCGCGCCAAGATCACCCCTCGCACCAAGGGCATTGTGGTCATCAACCCCAACAACCCCACGGGCGCGCTGTATTCCGACGAGCTGCTCAAAGGCATCATTGAGATTGCGCGCCAGCACAACCTGGTCATCATGGCCGACGAGGTGTACGACAAGGTGTTGTACGACGGCGCCAAACACACCGCCATGGCCAGCCTGGCCGATGACGTGCTCACGTTGACCTTCAACTCGCTGTCCAAAAGCTACCGCTCTTGCGGCTACCGCGCGGGTTGGTTGGTGGTCTCGGGCGACAAGAAGTCGGCCAAGGATTACATTGAGGGGCTCAACATGCTTTCCTCGATGCGCTTGTGTGCCAACGTGCCTGGCCAGTGGGCCATTCAAACCGCTTTGGGTGGCTACCAAACCATCAACGATTTGGTGAACGAAGGCGGGCGTTTGCGCCGTCAACGCGATCTGGCTTACGAGCTGGTGTCCAAGATCCCTGGCGTGACTTGCGTCAAGCCCAGTGCGGGTTTGTACATGTTTCCGCGCCTGGACGCGCAGATGTACCCCATTGAAGACGACCAGCAGTTCATGCTCGACATGCTGCAGGAAACGCGCGTGTTGCTGGTGCAAGGCACAGGCTTTAACTGGCCGCAACCTGATCACTTTCGCATCGTCTTTTTGCCGCATGAAGAAGACCTGCGCGAAGCCATTGGCCGCGTGGCCAAATTCCTCGAAGGCTACCGCAAGCGGCACGCGAAGGCTTGAGCCTGCTGCGCACCACACCTGCCAACACCCTAGGCATTTCCGCACCCCACAAGGGCGCTTAGACAACCACTGAGATTCGTATGAAAGCTATCCAAGTCGGCCTGATTGGCATCGGCACCGTAGGCACGGGCACCTTCAACGTGCTGCAACGCAACCAAGAAGAAATCCAACGCCGGGCGGGTCGCGGCATTGCCATCACCATGGTGGCCGACCTTGACACCGCGCGCGCTCAAGCCCTGGTGGGTAACAGCGCCCAAGTGGTGGGCGATGCCCGCGCCATCATTGCCAACCCCGAGATCGACATTGTGGTGGAGTTGATTGGCGGTTACGGCATTGCCAAGCAGTTGGTGATGGAAGCCATCGAGGCTGGCAAGCACGTGGTCACCGCCAACAAAGCTTTGCTGGCTGTGCACGGCACCGAAATTTTTGCGGCTGCCCACCGCAAGGGCGTGATGGTGATGTTCGAAGCCGCAGTTGCCGGTGGCATTCCCATCATCAAAGCCCTGCGCGAGGGTTTGACAGCCAACCGCATTCAGTGGCTGGCGGGCATCATCAACGGCACCACCAACTTCATCTTGTCAGAGATGCGCGACAAGGGCCTGGACTTTGACGTGGTGCTCAAAGAAGCGCAACGCTTGGGCTATGCCGAAGCCGACCCGACCTTCGACATCGAAGGCGTGGACGCGGCGCACAAAGCCACCATCATGAGCGCGATTGCGTTTGGCATTCCGGTGCAGTTTGACAAAGCGCACGTGGAAGGCATCACCAAGCTGGGTGCGCAAGACATCAAATACGCCGAGCAACTGGGCTACCGCATCAAGCTTTTGGGCATTGCCAAACGCCGCGAAAAAACTGCCACCACCCCAGGTGGTGTGGAACTGCGGGTGCACCCCAGCCTGGTACCAGCCAAGCGCTTGCTGGCCAATGTAGAAGGCGCCATGAACGCCGTGGTGGTGCAGGGCGATGCCGTGGGCACCACGCTGTACTACGGCAAGGGCGCAGGTTCTGAGCCCACGGCCAGCGCTGTGGTGGCCGATTTGGTGGACATCGCCCGTTTGGTGGATGCCTCGGCCCAGCAACGCGTGCCTTACCTGGCTTTCCAGCCAGACGCCATGAGCGACTTGCATGTGCTGCCCATGAGCGATGTGGTCACCAGCTACTACCTGCGTTTGCGTGTGGCCGACGAGCCCGGTGTGCTGGCCAAGGTCACCGGCATCATGGCTGGCATGGGCATCAGCATTGATGCGGTGCTGCAGCGCGAAGGCGACGAAGTGGTGGGCGCCAACGACGCGCCACAAACCGACCTCATCATCCTCACCCACGACACCCGCGAGGGCACCATGAACGAGGCCATGGCCGCTTTGCAGGCCTTGCCCACCGTGCTGGCCCCCATCGTGCGCATCCGCAAGGAAGAACTGGCCTGATGAACTACCTCAGCACACGCTCCCCTGCGGGCAGCACCGAGCGCAAGCGTTTTTGCGAAATTTTGTTGGAGGGCTTGGCGCCCGATGGCGGCTTGTACCTGCCCGAAACCTACCCGCAGATCAGCGCTGCGCGCTTGGAAGAACTGCGCCAGGTGTACAAGAGCCAGGGCTATGCAGACCTGGCCTTCGAGGTGTTGTCGCTCTTCATTGACGACATCCCAGCTGAAGACCTGCGCGCCCTGTGCCGCAAAACCTACACCCAAGCGGTGTTTGGCACGGCAGAGATTGTGCCGCTGCGCCCTTTAGAGAGCGGTTTGTGGCTCGAGGCTTTGTCCAATGGCCCCACGCTGGCCTTCAAAGACATGGCCATGCAGTTGCTGGGCAATTTGTTTGAGTACGAGTTGGCCCGCCGCGGCGAAGAGCTCAATATTTTTGGCGCCACCAGCGGTGACACCGGCAGCGCGGCCGAGTACGCCATGCGCGGCAAAAAAGGCGTGCGCGTTTTCATGACCAGCCCGCACGGCCGCATGAGCCCGTTTCAGCAGGCCCAAATGTTCAGCCTGCAAGACGCCAACATCCACAACTTGGCGGTCAAAGGTGTGTTTGACGACTGCCAAGATTTGGTCAAGGCGGTCTCCAACGATTTGGAATACAAGCGCCGTTACAAAATCGGCACGGTGAACTCCATCAACTGGGCACGCTTGTTGGCCCAGGTGGTGTATTACTTCGCAGGCTATTTTCAATGCACCTCGAACGCCACCGAGAGGGTGAGCTTCACTGTCCCCTCGGGCAACTTTGGCAATGTGTGCGCAGGCCATGTGGCGCGCATGATGGGTCTGCCCATTCACAAACTTGTGGTGGCCACCAACGAAAACGACGTGCTCGATGAGTTTTTCCGCACCGGTGTGTACCGCGTGCGAGGCACGGCTGACACGCACGAGACCTCCAGCCCGTCCATGGACATCTCCAAGGCCTCCAACTTTGAGCGCTTTGTGTTTGACCTGCTGGGCCGCGACGGCGACCAAACCCGTGCCTTGTTTGGCGATGCGTTGAACAAGACCGGCCACTTTGACCTGAGCGAGCACCCCGCATTTGCACAAGCTGCTGCGCGCTATGGTTTTGAGAGCGGCAAGAGCACGCACAGCAACCGTTTGACGACCATCCAAGACACGTACCAGCGTTTCAATGAGATGGTCGATACCCACACGGCCGACGGCATCAAGGTCGCGCGCGAGCACCTCACACCTGGCGTGCCCATGGTGGTGTTGGAAACCGCACTGCCCATCAAATTTGCTGCCACCATCGTCGAGGCCCTGGGCCGTGAGCCGGTGCGCCCTGCAGGGTTCGAGGGCATCGAGGCATTGCCCAAGCGCGTGCAGGTCATTGAGGCCGATGTGTCCTGGGTTAAAAACTACATCGCCTCACACTGTGATTGAGCGCAACATGTGTTTCTCCGCCAGATCAGACGCTGTGTTGACCAAGGCAAAGCCATGAACGTTGTTGGCTTTGCGGGTTACTCTGGCTCGGGCAAAACCACGTTGGTGGAGCGGCTCATCCCGGCACTCAAGGCACGCGGTCAGCGTGTGTCGGTGGTCAAGCACGCGCACCACACCTTTGACATCGACCAACCAGGCAAAGACACCCGCCGCCACCGTGAGGCGGGTGCTTTTGAGGTGGTGGTGGCCTCCAGCAAGCGCTTGGCCTTGATTCGTGAGTACGAGCAAGACATCCAACCCCGTGTGCACCATTTGCTTGCCGAGCTTTACGACGGCGTCGATTGGGTGCTGGTCGAGGGCTTCAAGCAAAGCGACCTCCTCAAAATCGAGGTGTGGCGCGCCTCCACGCAGCACCCCGTGCGGTATGTGGACGACGCCTTTGTGGTGGCCATCGCCACAGACTCGCCTGACCAACTGCCCCAGGCCACCTTGCGCCCGGTGCTTGACCTGAACAACCCCGAGATGGTGGCCGATTGGCTCATGCGTGAGTCCCACCGCTTTGAATACCGCGCCCCCGTCCTGATCCCATGAACTCGCCACGCCCTTTGATGACTTTGGACGACGCTATGGCGTCTTTGCTGGCGCACGCCCAGTACTTGGCTGGTGTTGATGAGGTCAGCACATTTGAGGCCGATGGGCGCGTGCTGGCGCAAGACCTGGTGGCTGAACTTCAGGTTCCCCCCAACGACACCAGCGCCATGGATGGCTACGCCGTGCGCTGTGCTGAGGTGAGCTCTGGCGCAGGCTTGCCCGTGTCGCAACGCATTCCTGCGGGTGCCCAGGCCCAGCCCTTGGCTGCGGGCACGGTGGCGCGCATTTTCACCGGTGCGCCCGTGCCGGCAGGTGCTGATGCGGTGGTCATGCAAGAGGCCTGCGAGCTGCAAGGTGACTTGCTGCGTGTTTCAGAAGCCCCCAAGCCTGGCCAATGGATACGGCGCGCTGGCGAAGATGTCACCCGCGGCGCGGTGGTGCTCTCAAAAGGAGAACGGCTGAACCCCGCCTCGCTTGGGCTGGCGGCCAGTTTGGGGCTTGCTCAGTTACCTGTGGTGCGTCGCCCCAAAGTGGCACTTTTCTCCACGGGGGACGAGCTGGTGATGCCTGGCGACATTGCCCCAGCCGACATGCGCCCTGGTGCGATTTACAACTCCAACCGTTTCTTTTTGCGCGCGCTCTTGCTGCGTTTGGGCTGTGAGGTCTCGGACCTGGGCATCGTGCCCGACCAGCGCGAGGCCACGGTGCAGGCTTTGTCCCAAGCTGCACAAACCCATGATTTGATTTTGACCAGCGGCGGCGTGTCGGTGGGGGAAGAAGACCACATCAAGCCTGCCGTGCAACAGCTCGGTGAGCTCGACCTGTGGCAAATTGGCATGAAGCCCGGCAAGCCTTTCGCGTACGGAAAGGTGATGGGCAAGGTCAATGAAGAACACCACTTGGCCCACTTCATCGGCCTGCCGGGCAACCCCGTCTCGAGCTTTGTGACCTTTGCTTTGCTGGTGCGGCCGTTTTTGCTCAAGCTCCAAGGGGCTTCCAAGCTTGGTGTGCCTGCCAGCGCTTTGCCCGCGCACTTTGACTGGCCGCGCGCCGACAAGCGGCGCGAGTTTTTGCGCGTTCGGCGCAACGCCCAAGGTGGCTTGGACCTGTTTCCCAACCAAAGCTCGGGCGTGCTCACCTCGGCGGTGTGGGCCGACGGCGTGGTGGACAACCCGGCTGGCCAAACCATTGCCCGGGGCGACTTGGTGCGCTTCATCGCTTGGTCTGACCTGATGGCTTAAAGTGTGACCCATGCAAATTCAAGTGAAATATTTCGCCGCCATCCGTGAGGCTTTGGGCTCGGGCGAGACCATCGACTCCCAAGCAAAGACCTTGGGTGCCTTGCGTGATGAACTTATTACCCGCAGCGAGGTGTATGCCCAGGCCTTGTCGCGCGGCAAGGCCGTGCGTGTGGCGCTCAACCAAGTGATGCAAGACGAATCCGCCGTTTTGAGCGCCGGTTGCGAGGTGGCATTTTTTCCACCGGTGACCGGGGGCTAAGGCGGCATGAACACGCGCGTTCGCATCCAAACCGCTGACTTCAACCTCTCCAACGAGATTGCCGAGCTGCACGCGCAAGACAAGCGCATCGGCGCGGTGTGCAGCTTCATTGGCACAGTGCGCGACCGCAACGACGGCAGCAATGTGGCCAGCATGGAGCTTGAGCACTACCCGGGCATGACCGAAACCGCCATCGAAGCCATGATCGACGAGGCCTTCAAGCGCTTTGACATCTTTGGCGCGCGCGTGATTCACCGCGTGGGGCTGCTGCAGCCTCTGGACCAAGTGGTCATGGTGGCCGTGACCTCTGCGCACCGTGGCGAGAGCTTCAAGGCTTGTGAGTTTTTGATGGACTACCTCAAAACCCAGGCTCCGTTTTGGAAAAAAGAGCAAACCCCAGAAGGTGCACGCTGGGTGGATGCCCGCGTCAGCGACGACCAAGCTTTGGCCAAGTGGGGCATTGCCTTGAGCAACGCCGGCTAGGCTGTGGTTGGCCGCAATGTTCAGCGTCTGGGCTGGCGTTAAGCTAGGGGCTTCGTTTCTGGAAGGTCTCCCTATGTCATCGTCGATCAAACGCTTTTCTTCCATGGTTTGCGCGCTGTTGGCCGTGTTGAGCACGAGCTTGCAGGCCCAGCCGGCCGCAACGGCAACGTCCATCTCCAACCAGCCCATCAAAATCGTGGTGCCTTTCACGCCTGGCACCGGCATGGACACAATTGCGCGTACCGTTTCCCCCCGACTGGCCGAGCGCCTGGGCCAAACGGTGGTGGTGCAAAACATGCCTGGGGCCAGCGGCAACATTGGGGCTGACAACGTGGCCAAGGCCAACCCGGACGGCAACACGCTGCTCATGGGGGCCAACACCATGTTGATGGCCACGCAAATTTACAAAAACGCGCCTTTCAACCCGGTCAAAGACTTTGCCCCGGTGACGATGTCGGCCTACGGCACCTTGATGCTGGTGGCCAACCCAAAAACTGGCATCAAGACGCTCAAAGAGCTGCTGGACGAGGCCAAAGCTCGCCCTGGTGCTATCAATTTTGGGTCGCCCGGTGTGGGCACACCACACCACATGGCCATGGAGCTCTTCAAAGCCGAGACGCAGGTGTTCATGTTGCATGTGCCTTACAAAGGCACGGCAGGTTATGTGCAAGACCTGCTCTCGGGTGAGATCAATGTGGGCTTTTTGCCGGTGCACGTGGCCCAAGGTTTTGTCAACGCTGGTAGGCTCAACGCGCTGGCCGTGGGCAGCCCCAAACGCCACCCCGTCGCGCCCAATGTGGCCACCATCGACGAGCTGGGCATCAAGGGCGTGAATGTGGACATGTGGTATGCCTTTTTTGCCCCTGCTAAAACCCCTGTGTCTTTGGTGAACCGGCTCAACACCGAGCTGGTGGCCGTGTTGGCACTGCCCGAGGTGCGCGAGGTCTTGGGCAAGGCCGGCTTGGATGCTGTCTCCAGCGCGCCTGCCGAGTTGGGCATGACCGTGGGCCGTGACTACGCCCGTTGGGGTGAGGTAATTCGCCGCAACAGCATCCAGCCCGACTGAGATTGCTTGTGCAACTTGCCCTGGCCTGATGGCCGGGTGCGTCGGATTTGACTTGCCTCAAATCTTGCCGGGGCTGCAGGCCTTGAAATGGTGATGTTCACCCACAGTTGGGTGTTAACAGGAGATGCACATGCGCACCGACAAGTTCACCACCAAATTTCAAGAAGCCCTGGGCGATGCCCAAACCCTTGCGCTGGGCGCCGACCACGCCTACATAGAGCCCGCGCACCTGGTGCTGGCCATGCTGCGCCAAACCGATGGGCCCAAAGCGCTGTTGCAGCGCGCTGGTGTGAACACCAACGGCTTGCAGACAGCAGCTGAGGCTGCGGTCAAAAAACTCCCCGAGGTTCAGGGGCAAGAGCAGGTGCAAGTAGGGCGCGAGTTGGTCTCGCTGTTGCAAGCTGCCGAAAAAGAAGCCATCAAACGAGGCGACGCGTATGTGGCAGGCGAGATGTTTTTTCTGGCCCTGTGCGATGCCAAAACCGATCTGGCCCAAAGCGCCAAAGCCCAGGGCCTGAACCGCAAAGCCATGGATACGGCCATCGAGCAGGTGCGCGGCGGCCAACCAGTGAACAACCCCGAGGCCGAAGGCCAGCGCGAGGCCCTGAAGAAATACTGCATGGACCTGACCGAGCGCGCCCGCCTGGGCAAGCTCGACCCAGTGATTGGTCGTGACGACGAAATCCGCCGCGCCATTCAGGTGCTGCAGCGCCGCACCAAAAACAACCCCGTCTTGATCGGCGAGCCCGGTGTGGGCAAAACCGCGATTGTTGAAGGCTTGGCCCAGCGCATCGTGGCTGGTGAGGTGCCCGATTCCCTCAAGGGCAAGCGGGTGCTCAGCCTGGACATGGCCGCGCTCTTGGCCGGTGCCAAGTTTCGCGGCGAATTTGAAGAGCGGCTCAAGTCCGTGCTCAATGAGTTGGCCAAAGACGAGGGCCAAACCATTGTCTTCATCGATGAGTTGCACACCATGGTGGGTGCTGGCAAAGCCGAAGGCGCCATGGACGCGGGCAACATGCTCAAGCCCGCTTTGGCGCGCGGCGAGTTGCATTGCGTGGGTGCCACCACGCTGGATGAGTACCGCAAATACATTGAGAAAGACGCCGCACTGGAGCGTCGCTTTCAGAAAATTTTGGTGGGCGAGCCCACGGTGGAAGCCACCATCGCCATTTTGCGTGGCTTGCAAGAAAAGTACGAGGTGCACCACGGCGTGGACATCACCGACCCGGCCATTGTGGCCGCAGCAGAGCTTAGCCACCGCTACATCACCGACCGTTTTTTGCCCGACAAGGCCATCGACCTGATTGATGAGGCGGCAGCCAAAATCAAGATCGAGATTGACTCCAAGCCTGAGGTGATGGACAAGCTCGACCGCCGCATGATTCAGCTGCAAATTGAGCGTGAGGCGGTCAAGAAAGAAAAAGACGAAGCCTCGCAAAAACGCCTGGAGCTGATTGAAGAAGAAATCAGCAAGCTTGAGGTGGAAATCGCCGACATGGAAGAAATCTGGCTGGCTGAAAAAGCCCAGGCTCAGGGCAGCCAGCACGTGCGCGAAGACATCGACAAGCTGCGCCAGCGCATTGAGGAGCTCACCCGCAAGGGCGATTTCAACAAAGTGGCCGAGCTGCAATACGGCAAATTGCCCGAGCTTGAAAAGCGCTTGAAAGAAGCTCAAGCGATTGAAAAAGGTGGGGAGGGCGCCAAGCCGCGTTTGCTGCGCACCCAGGTGGGCGCGGAAGAAATTGCCGAGGTGGTGAGCCGCGCCACCGGCATTCCTGTGGCCAAGATGATGCAGGGCGAAAAAGACAAACTGCTGCAAATGGAAGGCAAATTGCACGACCGCGTGGTGGGCCAAGACGAGGCCATCACCGCGGTGGCCAATGCCATTCGGCGTTCGCGCTCGGGTCTGTCTGACCCCAACCGCCCCACAGGTTCGTTTTTGTTCCTGGGCCCCACGGGTGTGGGCAAAACCGAGCTGTGCAAAGCCTTGGCGGGTTTCTTGTTTGACAGCGAGGACCACCTGATCCGTGTGGACATGAGCGAGTTCATGGAAAAGCATTCGGTGGCCCGTCTCATTGGTGCGCCCCCCGGTTATGTGGGCTACGAGGAGGGCGGTTACCTCACCGAAGCGGTGCGCCGCAAACCCTACAGCGTGCTGCTGCTCGACGAGGTGGAAAAAGCCCACCCCGATGTGTTCAATGTGCTCTTGCAAGTGCTGGATGATGGACGTTTGACCGATGGCCAAGGCCGCACCGTGGACTTCAAAAACACCGTGATTGTGATGACCAGCAACATTGGCTCGCACCTGATTCAAAGCATGGTGGGGCAAGACGCGGTCGACATCAAAGAGGCGGTATGGGGCGAGCTGAAAAGCCATTTCCGACCCGAGTTCCTCAACCGCATTGACGAGACGGTGGTGTTCCACGGCCTGGACGCCAAGCACATCGAGCGGATTGCCGACATCCAACTCAAGGTGCTCTCGCAACGCCTGTCTCGCATGGACCTGACCTTGCAGGTGTCTGCGCCGGCCTTGGCCGAGTTGGCCAAGGTGGGCTTTGACCCTGTGTACGGCGCGCGCCCCCTCAAGCGGGCCATTCAGCAGCGCATTGAGAACCCGCTCTCCAAGCTCTTGCTTGAGGGCAAGTTCCCACCCAAGTCGGTGATTTCCGCCAAGGTCGACCCCATCCGCGCGCCCGGGCAGTTTGAGTTTGCGCTGGTGGATTCAGCGGCTTGAGCATCTGGCTGGCCGCCGCCAGCACGGCCTCGCTATGTAGCCCAGTGACACCCTAGGCATTTCCCCTCGCGGCCAGGTGCTTGGGCTGCGCTACGATGTGGGGATGAGTACCGCCCAAGCCACCCCTCATCCTGCGCAGCTGCCAGGCTCGCTCAAGCAGGATGTGCACCTCATCAGCCTGGTGGGCGTGGCGCACATGATGAGCCACTTCAGCCAGCTCATGCTCGCGCCTTTGTTTCCCTGGCTCAAAGACGCGTTCGCCGTGAGTTACGCTGAGCTTGGCTTTTTGATGACTTTGTTTTTTGTGGTGTCGTGTGTGGTGCAAACCGCCTCGGGCTTTTGGGTGGACCGCATGGGGCCACGGCCCGTGTTGCTGCTTGGTTTGGCCCTGCTGGCACTGGCAGCCTTTGGTTTTGCCCTCAGCCCCAGCTATGCCTGGATGATGGTGTTTGCTGTGGTGGCTGGCACCGGCAACGGTGTGTTTCACCCGGTGGATTACACCCTCATCAACAAGCAGGTGAGCCCACCGCGCTTGGGCCACGCCTACAGCGCCCACGGCATCACCGGCACTTTGGGCTGGGCGGTGGCGCCCATTTTGCTGGTGCCCATTGCCGTGCATGTGTCTTGGCGCGCTGCCTTGGGCGCATCCGGTGTGCTCATCACGCTGGTGCTCGCAGGTGTTTGGTTTTACCGCCACCTCATGCGTGAGCCAGCCGCGTTGGCGCCAGCCCGGCACTCTGAACAAGCCGCGTCTGACCTGGCAGACCCGTTTGCGTTTTTGCGCATCCCTGCGGTGTGGATGTGCTTTACTTTCTTTTTCATTTTTGCCATGTCGCTCAGCGTCATTCAGGCCTTTGCGCCCGGGGCTGCGCGCGAGCTGCACGATGTGCCTGTCACCCTGGTGGCGGTGTGCCTGACCACCTACATGCTGGCCAGCGCCACCGGCATGGTGTTTGGCGGCTTTTTGGCCACCAACCCCGAGCGCGCCTCGCGCGTGGTGGGGGCGGGTTTTGCAGTGGCGGCCTGCGTCTCCTTGGTGCTAGGTTTGGCGCCATTGGCAGCTTGGCTGGTGCCAGTGCTGTTTGGCGTCATGGGCTTTGTGGCAGGTTCGGCTGGCCCCTCGCGAGATTTGCTGGTCAAGCGATCCACCCCTGACAACGCCAGCGGGCGGGTGTTTGGGGTGGTGTATTCCGGGCTGGACATTGGGCAGGCCATCTCGCCCCTGATTTTTGGTTTGCTGATGGACCAGCGCCATTTCCAAGGTGTTTTCATTGGGCTGGCCGCGATTCAAGGCGTGCTGGTTCTCACCGCGTTTCGTGTGCCCAAGGCACGTCGTACCCTTCACTGATTTATCACGATGTCGACTTCTTCTTCGCAAATGGCGGGCCACCTGCTGGTGGATTGTTTGGTGGCCCAGGGCGTGACCCACGCATTCGGTGTGCCCGGTGAAAGTTACCTGGCTGTGCTCGATGGCTTTCATGCCCGGCGTGATGCCATTGAATTTGTGACCTGCCGGCAAGAGGGCGGTGCGGCATACATGGCAGACGCACACGCTCGCTTAACTGGCAAGCCCGGTGTGTGTTTTGTCACCCGCGGCCCAGGTGCCACCAACGCCTCCATTGGCATACACACCGCGTTTCAAGATTCCACGCCCCTGGTGCTGTTTGTGGGTGATGTGGCCACCGACACGCGCGACCGGGAAGCTTTTCAAGAGGTGGACTTTGCCTCTTTCTTTGGCCCGAGCACCAAGGGCATGGCCAAGCGGGTCGAGCGCATTGACGATGCAAAGCGCATTCCTGAGTACGTGGCGCGCGCCTTTGCCATGGCCATGAACGGTCGGCCCGGCCCAGTGGTGGTGGTCTTGCCCGAAGACATGCTCACCCACACCGTGCAGGGCTTGCAAGCACTGCCTGCCGCCCCCGCGGTTGAGGCCTGGAGCGATCCCGGCGCCTTGCGAGACTTGCGCACCTTGCTATTGAATTCAGAGCGCCCCATGGTCCTGGCCGGTGGCAGCGGCTGGACGGTGCAGTCTGCCCAGGCTTTGCAGCGTTTTGCCGAAAACTGGAAGCTGCCCGTGGCCAACACCTTCCGCGCACAAGACACCTTTGACAACCACCACCCGCAGTACGCCGGCGATGTGGGCATTGCCATCAACCCCAAGCTGGCAGCGCGCATCAAAGCCAGCGATTTTTTGCTGGTCATTGGTTCTCGCTTGGGCGAAATGACCACCAGCGGCTACACCTTGCTTGATTTGCCGCGTCCGGCGCAAAAGCTGGTGCACATCCACGCCAGTGCCGAGGAGCTCAACCGCGTGTACCGCGCAGACTTGGCCATCAATGCCACCATGAACGCCGCAGCCCGCTCGCTCGAGGTTTTGACTGCGCCGCCAGTGTTGGCTTGGGAAGATTGGACAGCAGCCTGCAACGCGGACTACTTGGCCAACATCGCGCCGCAAAGCTTGGGTTTGCAAGACTCTGAGCGCGGTTTGGTCGACATGCCTTCTGTGGTGGCTTGTTTGCAAAAGCATTTGCCTACCGATGCGGTGCTGACCAACGGTGCGGGCAATTTTGCAAGTTGGATGCACCGCTACTTCAAACACCACGGCTTGGCCAAGGGTCACCGCACGCAGTTGGCGCCGACCAACGGCGCCATGGGCTACGGCGTACCCGCTGGTATTGCAGCCTCGATCGTCACCCGCCAACAAGGCGGAGCAGGACGTGTGGTGTTCACCATCGCGGGCGATGGCGATTTTTTGATGAATGGCCAAGAGCTGGCCACGGCGGTTCAGTACGGCGCCAAGACCATCATTGTGCTGCTCAACAACGGCATGTACGGCACCATTCGCATGCACCAGGAGCGTGAATTTCCCCAGCACAACACCGGTTCGCGCTTGCACAACCCCGATTTTGCGCGCCTGGCACAGGCTTACGGCTATGCCGGCGTGCGCATCACCCGCACCGAGGCTTTCGAGCCTGAGCTCTTGGCTGCGCTAGCTCGGGAGGAGGGCACGCTCATTGAGATCATGCTCGACCCCGATGTGATCACCACCCGTGCGACCCTGAGCGCCATCACGCAAACCGCCTTGGCTAAAGGCAGCTAACCAACTAAGGCCAACTAAGGCCAACTAAAGCCAGCTGAAGAGGACGGCTTAGTTCTCGATTAAGCCTCGCGCAAACACGGGGTCTTGGTCCTGCACAGACCGCATAAAAAAAGCCACCTTGCGGTGGCTTTTCTCTTGGCGCAGGGCTGAATTATTTCAGGTGCTTGCCGATCAGGCCGGACATCTCGAACATCGAGACTTGGGCTTTGCCGAACACTTCTTTGAGTTTGGCATCGGAGTTGATCATGCGCTTGTTGGTCGCATCTTGCAGCTTGTTCTTCTTGATGTAAGCCCACAGCTTGCTCACCACCTCGGTACGGGGCAGGGGAGCAGCACCCACCACAGCAGCCAAAGCGGCGCTTGGTGTCAGGGCCTTCATGAAGGCAGCGTTGGGCGTGCGCTTCTTAGCAGGAGCAGCCTTCTTAGCAGGTGCGGCTTTTTTCGCAGGTGCTGCGGCTTTCGCTGGCGCAGCTTTCTTTGCGGGTGCAGCCTTAGCGGCTACTTTTTTAGCAGGAGCGGCCTTGGTTGCGGGCGCTTTTTTTGCTGGAGCTTTCTTTGCAGTTGCCATGATTGTTGTCCTCTGTAAGTTGGGATGTTTACCTCTGAAAAACTGCTTTTCCAGAAGCTGCATGCATGCTAATTGAGAAAAATGCTCTTTCCAAGCGTTAAACGTGTTTTTCAGAGGGAAAACAGCAAAAAAATTGACTGAATTGTTGTTTTTTTACGCTTCAACTCCTCCTCGAGGCCTGCAGGCTTTTGATTCAGAATGATTGGGCGTTTTCATCTGGCGTTTTTTTCATCACCCGAGGAGGATTTTTTCATGGGTTCTTTGGCCACTTGCGACCTGTGCGATGCGCAGGCATCCGACCTTGGCGGCGCCTTTCGGGTGCTGCCACCTGTGTTCCGAGATTTCGGCGCTCACGGCTCGTTTCATGGCGAGGTTGTGACGATCAAATGTTTTGAAGACAACTCACTGGTCAAAGCCCAAGTTGACCAGCCGGGTTTGGGTCGTGTGTTGGTGGTCGATGGTGGCTCGTCCTTGCGTTTTGCTTTGTTGGGCGGCAATTTGGGAGCAGCTGCTGCCAAAAACGGCTGGGCAGGTGTGGTCATTGATGGTTGTGTGCGCGATGTTGCAGAGCTTGCCGGCCATGCGGTGGGCATTCGTGCGCTGGCTTGTGTGCCCATGCCCACCACCAAGCGCCAAGAAGGCCAACTGAATGTGCCGATACAAGTGCAAGGGGTTTGGGTACGACCTGGTGATTGGCTGTATGCCGACGCCGACGGCATGGTGCTGAGCACACACAAGCTCTGAGGGATCACGGGCCCTGAATGATGTCTTGATTGGCAAAACCACTTTTTGCATTGTGAAAGCCGCGGCATGCCGCGGCTTTTGTTTTTTCTCACTGTGCAATTTCTTGTTTCGCATGCCGGCATGGGCGTTCTAAGTGCTTGATTCTTATGGAAAAGATTTATGTCTTATATAAGACATAAGAATCCTGCAACTCTTATAGAAGACCTAGAATTCATTCATGGCGACACGATAAATGTCGATATCCATCGTTCAACCAACCCTTAGGAGATATCCATGCCGCAAAACCTGACCGAACAACTCAGCCGCGAACAACAAGTTGCCGCGCTCGAAAAAGAGTGGGCCACCAACCCTCGCTGGAAGGGCATCAAGCGCGGTTACACCGCTGCTGACGTGGTGCGTCTGCGTGGTTCTTTCCCCATTGAGCACACCGTGGCCCGCCGCGCTGCTGAAAAGCTCTGGGACATGTTGCACGCCGAGCCCTATGTGAACTGCCTGGGCGCGCTCACCGGTGGTCAAGCCATGCAGCAGGTCAAGGCTGGCGTGAAAGCCATCTACCTGTCGGGCTGGCAAGTGGCTGCTGACAACAACACCTACTCGTCCATGTACCCCGACCAGTCGCTGTACCCAGTGGATTCGGTGCCAAAAGTGGTGGAAACCATCAACAACACCTTCCGCCGCGCAGACGAGATCCAGCACTCCAAAGGCATCAATGCTGGCGACAAAGGTTATGTCGATTACTTCGCGCCCATCGTGGCTGACGCTGAAGCCGGTTTCGGCGGCGTGCTCAACGCGTTTGAGCTGATGAAGGCCATGATCAAGGCCGGCGCTGGTGGCGTGCACTGGGAAGACCAGTTGGCCTCGGTGAAGAAATGTGGCCACATGGGCGGTAAAGTGCTCTTGCCCACTCGCGAGGCTTGCCAAAAGCTCATCGCAGCCCGCATGGCTGCCGACATCGCTGGCGTGCCCACACTGGTGATTGCCCGTACCGACGCAGAAGCCGCTGACCTGCTCACCTCCGACTACGACGAGATCGACAAGCCTTTCCTCACCGGCGAGCGCACGGCTGAAGGCTTCTACAAAACACGCAAAGGCATGGACCAAGCAGTGGCCCGCGCCATTGCTTATGCTGAGTATGCAGACCTGGTGTGGTGCGAAACCGGCACGCCTGACCTGGACTTCGCCAAGAAGTTCGCCGATGCCGTGCACAAAGTCCACCCCGGCAAGATGCTGGCTTACAACTGCTCGCCATCGTTCAACTGGAAGAAGAACCTCGACGACGCCACCATTGCAAAATTCCAACGCGAGTTGGGTGCGATGGGCTACAAGTACCAATTTATTACGCTCGCGGGTATTCACAGCATGTGGTACAACATGTATGATTTGTCGCAAGACTACGTCAAGCGTGGTATGTCTGCCTACGTTGAGCGCGTGCAAGAACCGGAGTTCGCTGCACGTGACCGTGGCTACACCTTCGTGTCTCACCAGCAAGAGGTTGGTACAGGTTACTTCGACGAAGTGACCACCGCCATCCAAGGTGGCCAGTCCAGCGTCACAGCGCTGACCGGTTCGACCGAAGAAGAACAGTTCCATTAATCCTTCCACCATATCGGCCCTCTGAAAGACGGGGGTCTGACGGAGTTATTTGCCATGAGTCATCAGTACAAAGTTTTGATTTTGGGTGCTTCCTACGGTTCTTTGCTGGGAAGCAAACTTCTCATGGCGGGTCACTCCGTCAGTTTGGTATGTCGGCAAAAAACCGCCGATCTCATCAATGCGCAAGGCACGCGGGTGCGCATGGCCGTCAAAGGTCGTGAAGGCATGGTTGAGATTGATTCACGTGAGTTCCCCGGCCAACTCAACGCCGTCACGCCTGAGGCAGCCCGCCCCCAGGATTACGACCTGGTGTGCCTGGCCATGCAAGAGCCTCAGTACAGCGAGCCCAGCGTCAAGGCGCTGATGCAGCGCATCGCCCTGGCCAAGGTGCCCTGCATGTCCATCATGAACATGCCTCCGCTGCCTTACCTGGCACGTATCCCTGGTTTGAACGCGCAAGAGTTCAAAGCCTGCTTCCACGACGCCTCGGTGTGGGACAACTTTGAGCCCGGCTTGATGACCTTGTGCAGCCCCGACCCACAGGCTTTTCGCCCACCCGAGGAGCAGCCCAATGTGCTGCAGGTGGGCCTGCCCACCAACTTCAAGGTCTCGGGCTTTGCAGACCCCAAGCACAACGCCATGCTGCAAGCCATGGACGAAGGCATCGCCAACGCCCGCCTGAATGTCAACGGCGACATGCTGGATCTGCCCGTCAAACTCAAGTTGTATGCATCCATTTTTGTGCCCTTGGCCAAATGGAGCATGCTGCTCACAGGCAACTACCGTTGCGTGCAGGCCGATGACGTGCGTCCGATCAAAGAAGCTGTTCATGGCGACCTGGCTGCCTCACAAGACGTTTACGAGTGGGTCACAGGCTTGTGCGTTTTGCTCGGTGCTGACCCGCAAGACATGGTGCCTTTTGAAAAATACGCCAACGCCGCGCAAGGTTTGCTCAAGCCCTCATCTGCCGCACGCGCCTTGGCAGCTGGCGCCACCGACATCGAGCGCATTGACCTCTTGGTGAAATTGGTGGCGGCGCAACTAAACCTGCGTTCCGACTCTGTGGACGACACCGTGCGCAGCGTCAACGGTTGGCTGGAGAAAAACCGCAAAGTTGCCCAAGCAGTGGCGGTTGCCTAAAGGGCTCTGCGCCTGGGTTTGACGGCCCTGCGGCATCTTGCGCCCAAGTGGCAACCAGGTGCCCAGCAGCTGGCTCAGCAAGCAGGGCGGCCTGCTGCTGACAAGGTTAAAATCGTCGGCTCAGGAATTCAATGCAAGGCGCGGATGATTTCCGCGCCTTTTTCTTTTTCACGAATGAGCAACATGGTCCAGATCACGCTTCCCGACGGTTCCACCCGCGATTACCCCGGCCCAGTCACGGTGGCCGAGGTGGCTGCTTCCATCGGCGCGGGTTTGGCCAAAGCCGCTTTGGCTGGCAAAGTGAACGGCAAAGTGGTGGACACCAGCCACCTCATTGAGGCCAACAGCCCGCTGTCCATCATCACGGCCAAAGATGCCGACGGGCTGGAGGTGATCCGCCATTCCACCGCGCACTTGTTGGCCTACGCTGTCAAAGAGCTGTTCCCCGAGGCGCAAGTCACGATTGGCCCAGTGATCGACAACGGCTTTTATTACGACTTTTCGTACAAGCGCCCCTTCACGCCTGAAGACCTCACGGCCATCGAGAAAAAGATGACCGAGCTGGCCAACAAAGACGAGCCCGTGATGCGCCGTGTGCTGCCGCGCGACGAGGCCGTGGCCCACTTCAAGAGCTTGGGCGAGCATTACAAGGCAGAAATCATTGCCAGCATTCCGGCCAATGAAGACGTGAGCCTGTACCGCGAAGGCCAGTTTGAAGACCTGTGCCGCGGCCCGCACGTGCCCAGCACGGGCAAGCTCAAACACTTCAAGCTCATGAAGGTGGCCGGCGCCTACTGGCGCGGCGACCACCGCAACGAGATGCTGCAGCGTGTGTATGGCACCGCCTGGGCCAGCAAAGACGAGCTGCAGCAGTACCTCACCATGCTCGAAGAAGCTGAAAAACGCGACCACCGCAAACTCGGCCGCGAGCTCGATTTGTTCCACATCGACGACCACGCGCCTGGCTTGGTGTTTTGGCACCCCAAGGGCTGGACAGTGTGGCAAGGCGTGGAGCAGTACATGCGCCACGTTTACCGCGACAACGGCTACCAAGAGGTCAAAGGCCCGCAGGTCATCGACAAAACCTTGTGGGAGAAAACCGGCCACTGGGACAAGTACCGCGACAACATGTTCACCACCGAGAGTGAAAAGCGCGAGTACGCCCTCAAGCCCATGAACTGCCCGGGCCACATCCTGATTTTCAAGCAGGGCATCAAGAGCTACCGTGATTTGCCGCTGCGTTTTGGTGAGTTCGGCCAGTGCCACCGCAACGAGCCCTCGGGTGGCTTGCACGGCATCATGCGGGTGCGCGGCTTCACCCAGGACGATGGCCATATTTTCTGTACCGAAGACCAAATTTTGGACGAGTGCGTGAACTTCACCACGCTCTTGCAAAAGGTCTACAAAGACTTCGGTTTCACCGACATCATTTACAAAATTGCCACCCGGCCTGAAAAGCGCATCGGCTCGGACGAGATTTGGGACAAGGCCGAGCACGCCTTGATGCAAAGCCTGAAGTCATCAAACTGCACGTTTGAAATTGCTCCGGGCGACGGCGCGTTTTATGGCCCCAAGATTGAGTACACGCTCAAAGACGCGATTGGCCGTCAGTGGCAGTGCGGCACCATCCAGGTTGATTTCTCCATGCCTGAGCGCTTGGACGCCGAGTACGTGGGTGAAGACGGTGCCCGCCATCGCCCCGTGATGTTGCACCGCGCGATCTTGGGTAGCTTGGAGCGTTTTGTCGGTATTTTGATCGAGGAACACGCCGGCGCACTGCCCACTTGGCTCGCGCCCGTGCAGGTCGCCGTGCTCAACATCACCGATGCGCAGAGCGATTACTGTCGCGAAATTGCCGATAAATTGAGAAAAGCGCTGCCGAATCAAGAGCTTAGAGTCATCACTGATCTGCGTAACGAGAAAATTACGTATAAAATACGTGAGCACTCGTTGCAAAAGCTGCCCTACATCCTGGTTGCAGGAGACAAGGAAAAAGCAGCCGGCGCTGTTGCCGTGCGCGCCCGAGGTAACAAAGACCTCGGTGTGATGTCTCTCGATGCGTTTGTACAAACCATTGCCAGCGACATCGCCACCAAATCCGTTGCTTGAGCATCAAGATCACGATTTGACCGCGTCCACGCGACAGCTTGCGCTACGCTTTTTGTAGCAAAAACATTGAAGGATTGAACCATCGCTACTGAATTTCGTGATCGCCGCCAGCGCGAAGAACGCAAGCACCGCTTGAACCGTGAAATCATGGCCCCTGAGGTCCGTATTTCAGGCCCTGACAATGAGCCTCTCGGTGTGGTGAGTCTGGCTGAGGCCCTGCGCATGGCAGGTGAGCTGGATGTGGACCTGGTTGAAATTTCCCCCACGGCAAACCCACCGGTTTGCAAGTTGATGGATTACGGCAAATTCAAATACCAGGAACAAAAGAAGGCGGCTGAGGCGAAATCCAAGCAAAAGGTCATCGAGGTCAAGGAAATCAAGTTCCGACCCGGTACCGACGATGGGGACTACAACATCAAGTTGCGCAACATCAAGCGCTTCTTGGATGAGGGTGACAAGTGCAAGATTACCTTGCGCTTTCGTGGTCGCGAGATCACGCACCAAGAAATTGGCATGGCGCTGCTTAACCGCATGCGCGATGAGTTGGCGGATCTGATCGTGGTCGAGCAGTTCCCCAAACTCGAAGGCCGGCAAATGGTCATGATGATCGCGCCGGGCAAGAAGAAAAGCGGTGGTGCAGCCAAACCGGCTGCGCCTGATGCGAACCAGGCAGCCTAACGGTTGTTTGGAAGCAAGTGACGAATTAAAACCTCGTCATTTGAACAAGTGGCTCGGGGCCAACAAGTTCGAATAGGGTTTCGAACGCCTCACGAGCACAAAAAATAGGAGCATGAACATGCCCAAAATGAAGACCAAGAGCGCGGCGAAAAAACGCTTCCGCGTTCGTCCCGGTGGTACCGTCAAGCGCGGTCAAGCCTTCAAACGTCACATCTTGACCAAGAAGACCACCAAAAACAAACGCCATTTGCGTGGCGCAACGGCAGTGCATGAGACCAACATGGGTCACATGGCACAAATGTTGCCCGGCATGGGCATTTAATTCAGACGAACAAGGAGTAACACATGCCTCGCGTCAAACGTGGTGTAACGGCTCGCGCCCGCCACAAAAAAGTTCTCGCCCTTGCCAAAGGTTTCCGCGGTCGCCGCGGCAATGTTTTCCGCATCGCCAAACAGGCGGTGATGAAGGCTGGTCAATACGCCTACCGTGACCGCCGCACCAAGAAACGTGTCTTCCGTCAGCTGTGGATTGCCCGTATCAACGCGGCAGCCCGTCAGTGCGGCCTGACCTACAGCCAGTTCGCCAACGGCTTGAAAAAGGCCCAGATCGAAATCGACCGCAAAGTGCTGGCCGACATCGCTGTGCACGACATGGCTGCTTTTGCAGGCATCGTCGAGCAGGTCAAGGCCAAGCTGGCAGCCTGAGCGATTTGCTACTGATTCAGTAGCAGTCCATGCAGTCTGAACAAGGGCTAGAGCTTACTAAGCTTTAGCCCTTTGTTTTTGTGCTTACCGCTTATCTAGCGTTTGCCATCAAGCCATGAGGTTTCAGCAAGCCCCATGACTTGATGCCACGCGTCGCATTGGTTGAGCTGGCAGTGCCAGCACCGCAGAGATCCAGAAAGCAAGAAGATGAACGATTTGGACACCATCGTCAGCAGCGCCCAAGCGGCTTTTGCCCAGGCGCCCACCCCGGCTGAACTTGAAAACGCCAAGGCCCGTTACTTGGGCAAAACCGGCCAGATCACCGAGCTCATGAAGGGCATGGCTGCCCTGAGCGTTGAAGACAAAAAAACACGCGGCGCTGCCATCAACTTGGCTAAACAAGCGATCGAGGCCGCGCTCAATGCGCGCCGCCAAGCCCTGGCCGATGCCGAGCTGCAAGCGCAATTGCAAGCCGAAGCGTTGGATGTGACCTTGCCCGGCCGCCAACGCGGGCAGGGCGGTTTGCACCCGGTCTCGCGCACGCTTGAGCGCATCGAGCAAATTTTTGGCTCCATGGGCTTTGACGTGGCCCAAGGCCCAGAGATTGAAACCGATTGGTTCAACTTCACCGCGCTCAACACCCCGCAAGACCACCCCGCGCGCTCCATGCACGACACGTTTTACGTCGAAGGCGGCAGCGCTGAGGCGCCTAATTTGCTGCGCACCCACACCAGCCCCATGCAAATCCGCCACGCGGTGCAGCACGTCAAACGTTACGCGGGTAACGCCGGTGGTTTGTTTGCTGGCGACATGCCAGAGATTCGGGTGATTGCCCCAGGTCGTACCTACCGTGTGGACAGCGATGCCACCCACTCGCCCATGTTCCACCAGTGCGAAGGTTTGTGGATCGGCACCGAGGTGAGCTTCAAAGACCTGAAGTTTGTGTTCACCGATTTTTGCCGCACCTTCTTTGAAGACGAGAACTTGGTGTTGCGTTTTCGCCCCAGCTTCTTCCCCTTCACCGAGCCCAGCGCCGAGATCGACATCCAGTTCACCAGCGGCCCGCTGGCCGGTCGTTGGCTCGAGGTCGCAGGCTCAGGCCAAGTGCACCCCAACGTGGTGCGCAACATGGGCTTAGACCCCGAGAAATACATCGGTTTTGCCTTTGGCATGGGGCCTGACCGCCTGACCATGCTGCGTTACGGCGTGAACGACCTGCGCCTGTTCTTTGACGGTGATGTGCGCTTCTTGTCGCAGTTCCGTTGAACACCTCCTTCACGCCCCGCTGATCTGTTTTAGTCGAGTTCACCATGCAATTTCCAGAATCCTGGCTGCGAGAATTTTGTAACCCGCCCCTGACCACCCAAGCCCTGGCCGATACCCTGACCATGGCTGGCCTGGAGGTTGAAGAGCTGCGCCCCGTGGCCCCGCCCTTTGCCAAAGTGGTGGTGGGCGAGATCAAAGAAGCCGTGCAACACCCCAACGCCGACCGCCTGCGGGTTTGCCAGGTGGTCGTGGGGCAGGGCGCTTTGCTCAACATCGTCTGTGGCGCACCGAATGCGCGCGTGGGCATCAAAGTGCCTTGTGCTTTGGTGGGTGCCGAGTTGCCCCCAGGTGAAGACGGCAAACCCTTTGCCATCAAGTTGGGCAAGCTGCGTGGGGTAGAGAGCCAAGGCATGCTGTGCTCGTCCAAAGAGTTGCATTTGGCCGACGACCACGGTGGTTTGCTGGAGCTCGCAGCCGATGCGCCTGTGGGCCAAGACATCCGCGAACACTTGAAGCTTGACGACACCCTCTTCACCCTCAAGCTCACGCCCAACTTGGCGCATTGCCTGAGCGTGTATGGCGTGGCGCGCGAAGTGGCAGCCCTCACCGGCGCGCCTTTGAAAGCGCCTTCTTTCCCAGCAGTGGCTGCTACCAATGCCGACATCGTGCCTGTGACGGTCACTGCGCCCGATTTATGCGGGCGCTTTACTGGCCGCGTGCTGCGCGGGGTGAACCCCAAGGTCAGCACGCCAGCTTGGATGGTCGAGCGTCTGGCGCGTTGCGGTCAGCGCAGCGTCTCACCGCTGGTGGACATTTCCAACTACGTCATGTTTGAGTTGGGTCGCCCCAGCCACATTTTTGACCTGGACAAGATCCATGGCGCGCTCGATGTGCGTTGGGCCAAGGCTGGCGAAACCCTCAAGCTGCTCAATGGCAACACCGTCACGCTGGACGCCCAAGTGGGCGTGATTGCCGATGCGCAGCAGGTCGAATCGCTGGCCGGCATCATGGGCGGCGACGCCACGGCCGTGTCGGATGACACCACCAACATCTACATTGAAGCGGCCTTTTGGTGGCCAGCTGCCATTGCAGGCCGCAGCCGTCGCTTTAATTTTTCCACCGATGCTGGCCACCGCTTCGAGCGCGGCGTGGACCCCAGCACCACGGTTGACCACATTGAGCGCATCACACAGTTGGTGCTCGACATATGTGGCACCGCGCAATCCACCGTGGGCCCGATGGACGACCACATCGTCAACCTGCCCCAAGCCAAAGCTGTCACGCTGCGGGTGGCCCGTGCGGAAAAAATCATTGGCATGCCCCTGAGCCAACAGCAATGCGCCGATGCGCTGCGCGGCTTGGGCTTGCCCGTGCAAGAAGGGCAGGGCGAGTTGCTGGTCACGCCACCGAGCTGGCGCTTTGATTTGCAGATTGAGGAAGACCTCATTGAGGAAGTGGCCCGCATGATCGGCTACGACCACTTGCCCCACACCCCGCCCAAAGCGCCCATCGTGGCCAAGCTGCGCGATGAGGCACAGCGCTCCGCCTTTGAGGTGCGCCACGCATTGGCCCGCCTGGGTTACCAAGAAACCATCAACTTCAGCTTTGTGGAAGAGCGTTGGGAGCACGAACTCGCAGGCAACCCTGAGCCCATCAAGCTGCTTAACCCGATTGCAAGCCAAATGAGCGTGATGCGCTCGTCTTTGCTGGGTTCTTTGCTACAGGTTTTGAAGTTCAACCTCGACCGCAAGGCCCCACGCGTGCGTGTGTTTGAACTTGGCCGTGTGTTTTTGCGTGACGCCTCGGTGGCCAACACCGACACCACCGTGCAAGGCTTTCACCAGCCCATGCGTGTGGCGGGCTTGGCCTGTGGCCCACGCCAAACCCTGCAGTGGTCGGGTGGCGACGATGCGGTGGATTTCTTCGATGTCAAAGGCGATGTGCAAGCCTTGCTTGCGCCTTTGAACCCCACGTTTGAGCGTGCTGAGCACCCCGCCATGCACCCCGGGCGCTGCGCTCGGGTGGTGATTGAGGGCCAAGCCATCGGCTGTGTGGGTGAGTTGCACCCCCAGTGGCGCCAGCGCTACGACCTCAGCCAAACGCCGGTGATGTTTGAGCTTGAGCTTGATGCTGTGCTCGCGCGTCAAGTGCCTGTCTTCCAGAGCGTGCCCAAGCACCAGGCGGTGGAGCGCGACATGGCTGTCATCGTTCAAGAATCCGTCAGCCATGCCGCGTTGATGGCCGCCATACACGCGGCGCCCACCGGCGGCTTGCTGAGCGAGGCGGTGCTGTTTGACGTGTACCGCCCCAAAGCGGGCAGTGCGCCAGGCAGCGCAGGCGGTTTGCAGCCTGGCGAGAAAAGCCTGGCGGTGCGCTTGCAACTGAGCAACGAGCAAACCACCTTGACCGAAGAGCAGATCGACGCCACCGTGGCGGCGGTCTTGGCTGAGTTGGTATCTGCACTGGGCGCACGTCAGCGGGCATGACCATGGAATTCACTGTTGAAAGCCTCGAAACCCCAGCGCTGACCAAGGCTCAACTGGCCGATTTGCTGTTTGAGCAAATTGGCCTGAACAAGCGCGAGTCCAAAGACATGGTGGATGCGTTTTTTGAGCTCTTGTCCACCAGCTTGGTTGACGGCCAGGATGTGAAGATTTCAGGCTTTGGAAATTTCCAGATCCGCACCAAAGCCCCGCGTCCTGGTCGCAACCCGCGCACGGGGGAGGCCATTCCGATCGAGGCGCGTCGTGTGGTGACCTTTCACGCCAGCAGCAAGCTCAAAGAGCAAATTCAAGACGCTGGCAAAAGCTGACTTTATTTGCATCGTCCCCTAGGCGATCACCCGAAGTTAGAGTAATCTCTTAGGCCCTGCATGCAGCGCATTGATTTCAATAGAAAAAATGCCCTCTCACTTGCTTCTTGAGTCTCGCAAACTGTGACCGAACCCTTTGAGCGCGCCGCCACCTTGGCGCCTATTCCTGCCAAACGCTACTTCACCATTGGTGAGGTTGCTGAGCTGTGTGGCGTCAAACCCCACGTGCTGCGTTATTGGGAGCAAGAGTTCACCCAGTTGCGCCCCATGAAGCGTCGTGGCAACCGCCGCTACTACCAGCACCATGAGGTGCTCATGATTCGCCGCATCCGCGATTTGCTCTACGACCAGGGCTTCACCATCAGTGGTGCGCGCAACAAAATGCAAGAGCTGTTGCAGGCTGAACGCGAGCTCAAGCGTCTGGGCAGTGCAGCTGCCACACAGACTGAGTCTGCCAGTGACGACGAATTCTTAGACGACGACGTGCTCGCCCTTGCCTTGGCACAAACCGAGCGTCAAGGGCTGCCAGCGCAAGACTTGCCAGACGAGCCGCTGATTTCACGGGCTTCACCCACCTGGGGGGCGGTGCGCCGAGAGTTGCTCGAGATCCGCGAACTGTTGTCGGAATATTAATTTCCTCATCCCCAGAGCAGAACAGCGCGTTTTACCCGCTATAATTTGAGGCTCGATCGGTGTGTGGCGCAGCCTGGTAGCGCACTTGCATGGGGTGCAAGGGGTCGAAGGTTCGAATCCTTTCACACCGACCAAACGAATCAAGGACTTAGCTTCGAAAGGAGCTAGGTCCTTTCTTCTTTGTGGCGCCTAAATCGCCCATTGTCTCAAGCACTAGCCCTAGCCCTAGCCCTAGCTTCTTGCGCCCACCGCAGCCACAGCTTATGGGGTCATCCATGCATGAGCGCCTGACCTTGGCGCTCAGATATCGTATGCTGGCCACTGCGCAGCCCCTTTCATTTGTCATAGGAAAACCACATGTCCCGCTTGAACTCTCCCATGGACTTACACGGCCTTACCCTGAGCAACAGAATTGCCATGGCGCCTTTGACGCGCTGCCGGGCAGGGCAGGGTGATGTGCCGCAGGCCATCAGCGCGCTGTATTACGCGCAACGTGCCTCCGCAGGCTTGCTCATCACCGAGGCCACCAACGTCACGCCCAAGTCTTGTGCCTTCGAAAAAGCGCCTGGCATCTACAGCGAGGCTCAGATTGCTGGCTGGAAGGTCATTGCTGATGCCGTGCACAAAGAAGGTGGTCACCTCTTCATGCAGCTGTGGCATTGCGGCCGGGTTGGCTCCGAGGCGATCTTGAACGGCGAGCCGCCGCTCTCACCCTCAGGCATCAACGACGACCTGGAAAAATTGCTTGTGTATGGGCTCATGGCCAATGGCCGCTACGCACAAATTGCCGCCACGCCTTCACGCGCCATGACAACGGCAGACATCGAAGAAACCATTGCCGACTACGCCACGGGCGCTGCCAACGCCATCAAGGCAGGCTGTGATGGTGTGGAAATTCACGCAGCCAACGGCTACCTGATTGCCCAGTTTCTCTCGGCGCGCATCAACCAGCGCACAGACAAGTACGGTGGCAGCGTCCAAGGGCGCGTTCAGTTCCTCAAAGAAGTCATTGAGGCCATTCTTGCCAAGGTCGACAAAAGCAAGGTGGGCATACGCCTGTCGCCGTTTGCAGGCTACAACAACGCCACCGATGCCGAGTCTGAAGAGACCTTCATCGCCGTGGCCAAACTGGTGCAGTCCTATGGCTTGGCCTACATGCATTTGGGCGATACCAATGCCTGGGCCGGTTCGCCAGACATGCCCCGCATGCTCAAGGTGGTCAAACCCCACTACACCGGCTGCTTGATTGGCAACGGTGGCATTGCCCCCGACCAAGCCCAGCAAATGGTGGACAACGGCGATCTAGACATGGTGGCCTTTGGCCGCATGTTCATCTCCAACCCAGACCTGCCAGCCAGGATCCAACAAGGCGGCCCCTATGCCGAGGCCAGGTATGTGGGCTGGTATGGCGGCAGCGAAGAGGGCTACACCGACTACCCTGCGCTGTGATGGCTGTTGCGTTTTCTTTGACGCAAGGCAAAGACAACAAGCCCTGGGCCCACTACATTGAAAGCGTGCAAGGGAGAACATCCTTTGCGCCGTCAGATCCGGGAAACTGGTGATGACGCTGTTCTGATGAAAATTCAGAGCAGGTTGAAGACCAAGTGTCCAGCGCGATTCGTCCGCTGGCGTCTTCAACAGGCCCGTCGATGGTGAAAGCTGTCGGCGGGCTTTTTCGTTGGTGGCTTGGCGCGTTTGGCCGACAAGGGTTATCCCATGGTGCGTATCTGATCAAAAGATTGATACTGATCAGGTTGCCATGCCAGCATGAAATCTGGCGTTGGCGCCATGTCCCTGCCACTACCTTGAGGTGCCGCTATGACTAAAAGCTTGGATCGTCGTCAGTTTTTAATGGCTTCGGGCGGAGCCGCCGCTTTGGCTGCATTTGGCAGCTTGCAGCCTGGTGCCAGTGAGGCCACAGTCCTTGAGGTGCCGCAGGTCGACAAACTCAGCATCCGCGTGGTGGTGGACAGCAGCTACGACCTCTTTTTCAGGGCCAACAAGGTCAATGGCGTGAGTGTGTCGCCAGCGCCACGCGCCGCTGATTTCCGCCGTTCTTTGCACAACGAGTGGGGCCTTTCTCTGTGGCTCGAGTCGCAGCGCGCGCAAGAAGAACGCACGATGATGCTCGACTACGGCTACAGCCAAAACGTGCTCTACAACAACATGGAGCTGCTTGGCGTAGACCCCCGCAAGATCGACGCCTTGATCGTGAGCCACGGGCATTACGACCATTTTGGCGGGCTCATGGGCTTTCTCGACAAGTACCGTGCCGTGCTGCAACCCGGCGTCAAGCTTTACGCGGGTGGGGAAGACAATTTCTGCCGCCGCTTCAACGGCACGCCCGGTCAGTTCAGCGACTTTGGCGCGCTTGACCGCCGAGAGCTCGCAGCACGCAACATCACGCCCGTGCTGGCCGACAAGCCCGCCATTGTGGGCAACCACGCCTTCACCACCGGGCCCATCAAACGGCGCAGCATTGAGCGCGTGCTGCCCAACACCCATGTGGAGTACGGCGTGAAAAACGGCGTGGGCTGCGATGTGAGCCAATACCTCAGCGCAGACATGGCCGGTAAAACCGCGCCCGATGAGCACATCCACGAGCACGCCACCTGTTACAACGTCAAGGGCAAAGGGCTGGTGGTCATCAGCTCATGCGGCCATGCAGGCGTGATCAACTCGGTGCGTCAAGCTCAAGAGGTGTCGGGTGTTGAGAAGGTGCACGCCATTGTGGGCGGCTTCCACCTTGGGCCAGCGCCTAAGGATTACCTCACGCAGGTGGTCTCCGAGATCAAAAAGCTCAACCCCGATGTGCTCATTCCCATGCATTGCAGCGGCTTGAACTTTGTCCAAGAAGCCCGCGCGCAGATGCCCGACAACGTCTTGGTGACCACCACCGGCAGCCGCATCAACTTTGGTGCTTGAGCTGCGTTTCATGTCCGCCAGGCCTGCGGGTCTTGGCGGTCCTTTGCGAGGCGCCTTGCTGTTTTGGCTTGCGCTTTTTTTGCTTGCTGCGCCAAGTTTTGCCAGCGCGCAAGACACCTTCAAGAGCAAGCGAACGGCTGCCGAGCTCATGGATGC
The DNA here is from genome assembly GCA_002454975.1 of Hylemonella sp. UBA6679. Taxonomy (GTDB): domain Bacteria; phylum Pseudomonadota; class Gammaproteobacteria; order Burkholderiales; family Burkholderiaceae_C; genus Hylemonella. The sequence continues at coordinate 23,390 of DKJZ01000102.1, read as the reverse complement.
GGTCATGTGGAACCGCGAACCCATTGGCGGTGCATTTCGGCTGACCGATCACCAGGGTCGCACCCGGCGCGACACCGATTTCCGCGGCAAAGTCATGTTGGTGTACTTTGGCTACACCAGTTGCCCTGACATCTGCCCAACAGACTTGCAACAGATGGGCCTGGCCCTGGAGATGCTCGGACCTGCCGCACAAGGCCTGGCGCCCATTTTCATCACCCTCGACCCCCAGCGCGACACACGCAAACTTCTCTCGGCCTATGTGCCTGCGTTCCACCCCCAGATCGTGGGCCTGAGCGGTTCGCTGGCTGACATTCACAACGTGGCCCAGGCCTACCGCGTCTACCACGAACGGGTGCCTGTGAGCGGATGGCTGCGTTACACCGTCGACCATTCCTCGTTCATCTACATCATGGGCACCGATGGCAAATACATTGGCTTCATGCCCCCGGGCACCTCGGCCGAGCGCATGGTCGACACCCTGCGCCCCTACCTCGCCAGCAAGTCTGCCAAGTGAAGTTGCCTGGGCTTTGCCAAGGCCATCACAACCCTGATGCCTGCGTCATGCGGGTCTTTGCCGATGTGCTGTTGGGCAAGTATTCGAATACACTGATATTTGAAACTTCTCGCCACAGCCATGACAAACCCAATTTCCGCCGACCATCAATCTGAATTTGACGCCCTGATTTCCCGCCCTGCGAATGCGCCGCAAGGGGCCACACGTCGCGCAGCCCTGAAGGTGTTGGGGGTAGGCTATGCGGCCTCTACCTTGCCCAGCTTGGCACAAACGGCCATCAAAACCCCCGCCGATGGCCTGACAGCCGGGGAGGTCACCATCGAGGTCAATGGCTTCAAGGTGCCGGCTTACCGAGCTTTCCCTACAGGCAAAACAAATTTGCCGGTGATTTTGGTGATCCAAGAAATCTTCGGGGTGCATGAGTACATCGCCGACACCGTGCGTCGTTTTGCCAAGGCTGGCTACATGGCCATTGCCCCTGAGTTGTTTGCCCGCCAAGGCGATCCGGGCGAATACGCCGAGTTGGCCAAACTCTTTGCCGAGGTGGTCTCGAAAGTGCCTGATGCGCAAGTCATGCAAGACCTCGACGGGGTCGTGGCCTGGGCTGGCAACCACGGCGGCGACACGCAAAAAGTCGGCATCACCGGTTTTTGCTGGGGTGGACGCATCACTTGGTTGTATGCCGCGCACAACCCCAAGGTCAAAGCGAGTGTGGCTTGGTATGGGCGCTTGGTGGGGGACACAAACCCCCTCACGCCTAAGCACCCGGTGAACGTGGCGGCCAACCTGCATGCCCCCGTGCTCGGTTTGTATGGCGCTGCCGACACAGGCATTCCTTTGGACAGTGTCGAAAAAATGAAGCAAGCGCTGGCAGCCGGCGGTTCAGCGGCCAAGGCCTCAAGCTTTGTGGTCTACCCCGATGCGCCCCATGCTTTCCATGCCGATTACCGTCCCAGCTACCGCCAAGCACCGGCCCAAGACGGCTGGCAGCGCGCCCTGGCTTGGTTTAAAACGCATGGTGTTGTCTAAACCTCGGAGCCAGCCATGAGCACAAGCAGCAATACGCAGCCCCTCGAATCCGATGAGGTGTTTGAGCTCGCAGCCGAGGTGTTTCGTGTGATGTCAGCGCCCATGCGCCTGAAGATCATCAGCAGCTTGTGCCACGGCGAAAAAAACGTGAGCGAGCTGCTCTCAGAAATTGACACCACCCAACCCAATATGTCGCAGCACCTCAACACCCTCTACCAGTCTGGGGTGCTGGGCAAGCGGCGCGAGGGGGTTCAAATCTATTACCGCATCATCAACGACCGGGTGGTCACGCTGTGCCGCGCGGTGTGCACACAAATTGCCATCGAGTCTGACGATCTTTAAGGCCATGGTCGTGCTGCACTTGCGTCACTTGCTTGGGTGGCGTGTGCTTGGTGTGCTGTGTGGTCTGGCCTTGTTTGGCTTGGCGCAAGCGTCGTCTTTGACGCCCATGCGCGCCAAGCAGGTGGCACCCAACACCTGGTATGTGCAGGGCGAGTCGGCCCTGGGCAGCTCGGCCAACCGCAACTTTATTTCCAATGCCGGTTTTGTGGTCACCCCCGCTGGGGTGGTGGTGGTGGATGCCTTGGGCTCGCCCGCCTTGGCGCAAGAGCTGCTGGGCCTGATTCGACAGCGCACAACCCTGCCAGTCACGCATGTGGTGCTCACCCATTACCATGCCGACCATATTTACGGGCTCCAAGCGTTTGAAGGCGCCCAAATTTGGGCCCATGCCTCGGGGCGCGATTACCTGAGTTCAGAGCTGGCGCAGTCCCGCCTGGCAAGTTCTCGGATCGACATGTTTCCTTGGATCGATGAAACCACCCGTCTGGTTCCCGCCACGCATTGGATCGGGTCCCGCACCGAGCTGGTGGTCGGTGGCGTGCGCTTGGTGCTTAAGCCCTTAGGCCCGGCGCACACGCCTGAAGACCTGGTGGTGCATGTGCCGTCTGAGGGTGTGCTGTTCAGCGGCGACCTGGTGTTTCGCGGCCGCATTCCCTTTGTGGGCCATGCCAACACCCGCCATTGGCTTGAGGCCCTGCAAAGCATGTTGGCTTTTGATGCCAAGGTGGTGGTGCCTGGCCACGGCCCGGCCTCCACCCAGGTCAAGCAAGACATGACGCAGACCTTGGCTTACCTGAGATACCTGCGTCAAACCATGGGCCAGGCCGCCAAAGACATGGTGCCCTTTGAAGAGGCCTACAACCGTGCTGACTGGCGTGCCTTCGAGCATTTGCCACTGTTCAAGGCCGCCAACCGCATGAATGCTTTCAACACCTACCTGGAGATGGAACGTGAATAAAACCCTCACCCTGTTGCTGCTGATGTGCCACCTCCCCATCCACGCCCAGGGGGCGGCCGCCATGTTTGCCGATGCAGACCTCAAGCTGGGGCAAAGCTTGGTGGCCCAACACAAATGCGAGGCTTGTCATGTGCAAAAGGTGGGTGGCAATGGCTCAGCCATTTACCGTCCAGCCGGCCGTATCAACACCCCTGGGTATTTGCGCGGCATGGTCGAGCAGTGCAACACCGAGCTCAACTTGGGGCTTTTCCCTGATGAGGTGCATGCCGTGGCCGCTGTACTTAACCGGGATCACTACAAGTTCAAATAATTTTGGCGGATGTCGGGTTTTCCCTGATGCTGGAACATTTGCGATTCTTTATATTTGTTATTGCTGATATACAAATAGAGGTTCATGCATGGACACCCCCACCATCCAGGGTCGTTTGCTCAAAGCACCGGAAAATTTCATCGACCCAGCGGGCGTGAAAACGGTGTTTCAAGAGGCCAAAGCAGGCCGCCGACATTTCATTCGCCAAGCCTTTGCGGCAGCAGCCACAGGCCTGGCCACTGGCACAGCCCTGGCGCAGGCCAACCCTGTGCCTGCGGGTGGTGGCGACCCCAACATCCTGCAATTGCCTGAGCACACCCGTGGCTTGGGGCAGGGCGTGGCCACCGATGGCTACGGCAAGCCCTCGCGTTTTGAAGTTAATGTGCAGCGCCGCCAAAGCCCAGGTTTGACGCAGACCACGCAATCTTCGGTGTCGTTTGCACCGCTGCAGTCGCTGTTTGGCATCGTCACGCCCAGCGGTTTGCACTTCGAGCGCCACCACCAAGGCTGGTGGGACATCGACCCTTCCAAGCACCGCCTCATGGTCAATGGCTTGGTCAAGCAAAACATGGTCTTCACCATGGACGAGCTCATGCGCTTGCCCTCGGTCTCGCGTTTTCACTTCATTGAATGCGGTGCCAACACCGGCATGGAGTGGGGCAATGTGGCCGTGCCCACCTGCCAGTACAGCCACGGCATGCTGTCGTGCAGCGAATTCACGGGGGTGCCGCTCATCCGTTTGCTCGAGCTCGCTGGCGCAGACCTGAAGCAGGGCAAATTTGTGCTGGCCGAAGGTGCAGACGGCTCGTCCATGACGCGCACCATTCCCATGAGCCTGATCACCTCGGGCGAGGTGCTGGTGGCTTACGGCCAAAACGGCGAAATGCTGCGCCCCGAAAACGGCTACCCCTTGCGCTTGGTTGTGCCTGGCGTGCAGGGTGTGAGCTGGGTCAAATACCTGCGCCGGCTTGAGGTGGGTGACCAGCCTTATGCCACCAAAGACGAGGCCATCCACTATATCGATCTGCTGCCCGATGGCACCCACCGCCAGTACACCGGCATTCAAGAGGTGAAAAGCGTGGTGACCACACCCTCAGGCGGTCAGGTGCTGCTCGACAAGGGTTTCTACAACATCACCGGTCTGGCGTGGTCGGGCCGCGGCAAAGTCAGCCGTGTGGATGTGTCGGTCGATGGCGGACGTCACTGGCGACAAGCGCGCATCGAAGGCCCATCCATGAGCAAGTGCCTCACGCGCTTTAACCTCGATTGGGTGTGGAACGGCCAGCCCGCCATCATCCAAAGCCGTGCCACCGACGAAACTGGCCATGTGCAAGCCACTTACAAGCAATTGCGTGCCGTGCGCGGCTCGCGCTCCATCTATCACAACAACGCCATTCAATCGTGGCTGGTGCAAGAAAACGGCGAGGTGAAAAATGTTCAAGTCTCTTGATCAGCGCCCAAAGCGCCATGCGCTGATGCGGCTCACCGCTTGCCTGACCGCACCCTTGAAAGCCCCGCTCAACGCATGCTTCACCGCGTCTTTGCTGTTGTGTGCTTCGGCATCGTGGGCTCAGGCCAGCCCCTCGCAGCTCTACCCCCATGTGGGCCGAGCGGCCACCCCCTCGGAGGTGGCGGCTTGGGACATCGATGTCCGCCCCGACTTCAAAGGCTTGCCTCCCGGCTCGGGCAGCGTGGCTAAGGGGCAAGATGTGTGGGAGGCCAAATGCGCCTCTTGCCATGGCGTGTTTGGCGAGTCTAACGAGGTGTTCAGTCCTTTGGTGGGCGGCACCTCAGCCAAAGACATCAAGCCCGGTCGTGTGGCGCGCCTGACCGACCCGACCTTCCCAGGCCGCACCACGCTGATGAAAGTGGCCACGGTCTCCACACTGTGGGACTACATCAACCGCGCCATGCCGTGGAACCAGCCCAAATCGCTCACGCCCGACGAGGTGTATGCCGTGACCGCCTTCTTGCTCAATTTAGGCGAGGTGGTGCCCGACGATTTTGTGTTGTCCGACAAAACCATGGCCCAAGCGCAAAGCCGTTTGCCCAACCGCAACGGCATGACAACCCGCCACGCCCTGTGGCCCGGCGCCGAGTTCAAAGGCAGCACCAAGCCTGATGTGCAGGGCTCAAGCTGCATGAGCAACTGCGCGGTGGAGGCACAGGTGGCGTCGTTTTTGCCTGACTTTGCCCGCAACGCACACGGCAACCTGGCCTTGCAAAACCGCTACGTGGGTCAACAGCTCGGGGTAGACACCAGTCGACCCGAGACCTCGCCACGAAGCAGCCGTGAACTCATGGCTTCAGCACCAGCCAAATCAGTTGTGGCACCCGCAGCCGCTGCCTCAGGTGCTGTGGCTCTAGCTCCCGGGGCTGGTGTTGAGCCTTTGTTGCAAAAGAACAATTGTCTGGCTTGCCATGCTGCCGAGCGCAAATTGGTCGGCCCGAGTTGGAAAGACATTGCGCAAAAGCACGCAGGTAAGGGTGATTATTTAACTGGCAAAATCAGAAATGGTGGGTCGGGTGTGTGGGGTGCGATTCCCATGCCTGCCCAAAACTTATCTGAAGCGGATGCCAAGCAAATTGCCGCCTGGCTGGCCGCCGGTGCAGCGAAGTAATATTTTTTTCACAGGAGATTTTGATGAGCAATCGACGCGACGCCCTCAAGCACAGCGCCATCTTGGGTGGCCTGCTGGCCTCCACTGGCCTGTTCCCCCAGTTTGCCTGGGCTTTCAACAAAAACGCCTTTGAGGCCAAAACCATCAATGAAGCCGTGGCTGCTTTCGGTGGCAGCGTGCCCGTGGCCAGCAAAGACGTGACCCTCACCGCCCCCGACATTGCCGAAAACGGCGCGGTGGTGCCCTTGGGCTTGTCCTCCACCTTGCCTGGCATCAAGCATCTGTTGATCTTGGTGGAAAAGAACCCCAGCGCTTTGGTGGCCATGTTCAACGTGACCGATGCGGTCGACCCCAACTTTGCCACACGCGCCAAGATGGGCCAGTCCTCGGATGTCTACGCTGTGGCCATCACCAACGACGGCAAAGCGTTTTTTGCCAAAAAAGAAGTCAAAGTGACCTTGGGTGGCTGCGGCGGTTGATCCGTCCATCTCAAGCATCAACCCCAACACACCTCGAATTTAGGAGCTAAAAATGGCAGATCCCATGCGCATCCGCGCCCAATCCGCAGGCGCCAACGCCACCGTTCGTGTGCTCATGAGCCACGAAATGGAAACCGGTCAGCGCAAAGACGCGGCTGGCAAACTCATTCCCGCCTGGCACATCACCGACATCACCGTCTCGCACAACGGCAAGCCCGTGATGACGGCCGAGTGGGGCCCTGCTGTGTCGAAAAACCCCTTCATGCAGCTCACGGTCAAAGGCGCCAAAGCTGGCGACAAAATTTCCGTGAACTGGAAAGACAACAAGGGCGACAGCCGCACCGACGAAGCCACCGTATCCTGATCCTCCAAGGAGACACACGTGACACATCGCCACACATGGACAGCCCTGGCCGTGGGGCTCTTGCTTTGCGGCTCTGCGCTGGCCCAGAAAACATCGATCCAAGCCATTGAAGAGTACCGGGCCATGTTGGCCGACGGGAACCCCGCCGATTTGTTCGAAGCCAAGGGCGAAGACCTTTGGAAACAAAAACGTGGCCCTAAAAACGCATCGCTCGAGCAATGCGACCTGGGCAAAGGCCCAGGCGTGGTCAAAGGCGCGTTTGTCGAGTTGCCCCGCTATTTTGCAGATGTGGGCACCGTGCAAGACCTTGAGTCGCGCATCGTGACTTGCATGGCCAACTTGCAGGGCTTCAATGCCGCAGAGATCTCCAAAACGCCTTTTGGCAAAGGCGAGATGGCCAACGTCACAGCCTTGGCCACATGGGTGGCAGCTGAGTCCAAGGGTTTGCGCTTTAACCTGCCGCAAAACCACGCGCTGGAGAAAACCTTCTATGAAGCCGGCAAGCGCATGTTCTTCCAGCGTGGTGGTACGCACGACTTTTCGTGTGCGTCCTGCCATGGCGAGGAGGGCAAGCGCATCCGTTTGCAAGACCTGCCCAACTTGACCAAAAATCCAGGTGATGGCGTGGGTTTTGCTGCTTGGCCGGCTTACCGCGTGTCCAACGGGCAGATGTGGAGCATGCAGCTGCGTTTGAACGATTGCTTCCGACAGCAGCGTTTTCCCTACCCTGAGTTTGGCAGCGATGCCATGACGGCCCTGAGCACTTACCTGGGTGTCAACGCCAAGGGTGCGGCCTCTGCGGTTCCCACCGTCAAGCGCTGATTGAGCAGCACCCAGCTTTTAAAGAACTGTTGCCATGAACAAGACAAAAATCTCCTTAAGCCTGCTGGCTGTGGCGGCCCTGGGTGCTTGCGCATCTGCCCCCAACAAGGCTGAACTCGACCAGATCTACCAAAAGATGGTGCAAACCGCCTTCCGCACCGAGGGCATTGCCAAGGTGGAGCGCATTTCCCAGATCGACGAGACCAACCGCGCTTGCAGCGAGGCTGACGCTCAGGGTGTGCGCTTGGACGACAAAGTGGCGCAAGCCATCGAAGCGGCCAACCTCAAGACCATCAAGTGGCCCGCCAACGACAAGTTTCTGGGTGACTGGAAAAAAGGCGAAGCCATTGCCCAAAGTGGGCGTGGTCAAACCTGGACTGACACTGCCACCACGGTCAACGGCGGCAATTGCTACAACTGCCACCAGATCGACAAAAAAGAGATCTCCTACGGCACCATTGGCCCGAGCCTCTACAACTATGCCAAGCTGCGTGGTGTGAGCAACCCCAACGACCCGGCCATGCGCCCGATTGTGGAATACACCTGGGGCAAGATTTGGAACTCGAAGGCTTACAACGCCTGCTCCAACATGCCCCGTGCCGGTCATGCTGGCACCTTGAACGAGGAGCAAGTGGGGCACTTGGTGGCCTTGCTGCTGGACCCGAACTCGCCAGTCAACAAAGACTGAGGACCCAAGACCCGGCTTGCCGGGTCTTTTTTAACTTTCTTTATTCCGTGGTTGCTGATTTATGAATTTAACCAAACGCGAATTCCTTCAGGTGCTCGGTGCCGGTTCTGTGGCGGGCATGGGTTTGGCCGGTTGGTCGCATGCCGATGCAGCCACGGCCGCCGAGGGCCTCTACAACGTGCCTCGCTTCGGTCAAGTGTCTTTCTTGCACATGACCGACTGCCACGCACAACTGCTGCCGATTTATTTTCGTGAACCCAGTGTGAACCTGGGTGTGGGCAGCATGAACGGCAAGCTGCCTCACTTGGTGGGCGAGCATTTGCTCAAACACGCCAAGGTCAAGCTCGGCTCGCACGAGGCCTACGCCCTGTCGCACCTCGACTTTGAAACTGCGGCCAAGCGCTATGGCAAGGTGGGTGGTTTTGCCCACTTGGCCACCTTGGTTAAACGCATGAAAGCCAGCCGCCCCGGCGCTTTGCTGCTCGATGGTGGCGACACCTGGCAGGGCTCGGCCACATCGCTGTGGACCAAGGGCCAAGACATGGTCGATGCATGCAAGCTGCTGGGCGTGGATGTGATGACGGGCCACTGGGAGTTCACCCTGGGCATGGAGCGTGTGCAGGAGATCATCGACAAAGACTTCAAGGGCAAGGTGGACTTTGTTGCGCAAAACGTCAAAACCGCTGACTTTGGCGATCCGGTTTTCAAGCCCTACGTCATCCGCGAGATGAACGGTGTGCCTTGCGCCATCATCGGTCAGGCCTTTCCCTACACCCCAATTGCCAACCCGCGCTACATGGTGGCCGATTGGTCTTTTGGCATCCAGGATGAGAACCTGCAGAAGATGGTTGACGAGGTGCGCGCCAAGGGTGCACAGGTGGTGGTCGTCTTGAGCCACAACGGCATGGATGTGGATTTGAAAATGGCCTCGCGCGTCACAGGCATCGACGCGATCATGGGCGGCCATACCCACGACGGTATGCCGGTGGCCACCGTGGTCGCCAACCGCAGTGGTCAAACCCTGGTGACCAATGCGGGCTCCAATGGCAAGTTTTTGGGCGTGCTGGACTTCGAGGTCAAAGACAAGCGCGTGAGCGACTTCCGCTACAAGCTCTTGCCCGTGTTTGCCAACATGCTGCCGGCTGACCCGGAGATGGCCGCTTTGATTGCGCGCATCCGTGCGCCTTACGCTGCCTCGCTGTCTGAGACATTGGCAGTGACCGAAGGCACGTTGTTTCGTCGTGGCAACTTCAATGGCACCGGCGACCAACTGCTGCTCGACGCCTTGATGGACGTGCAAGGCGCAGAGATTGCCTTTTCGCCAGGTTTTCGCTGGGGCACCTCCTTGCTCAGCGGCCAAGCCATCACCCGTGAGTGGCTCATGGACATGACGGCCACCACCTACTCTTACGCCACCGTCACCCAAATGACGGGTGAAACGCTTAAAACCGTGCTCGAAGATGTGTGTGACAACCTCTTCAACCCCGACCCTTACTACCAGCAGGGCGGGGACATGGTGCGGGTAGGGGGGCTGACCTACACCTGCAGCCCGCTCAATGCTGCCGGTCGGCGCATCGACAACATGCGCCTCAACGGGCGCCCCATCGACGCTTCACGCAGCTACAAGGTGGCCGGTTGGGCGCCTGTGGCCCAAGAAGCGGCCACGGCGGGCAACCCCATGGTGTGGGACTTGGTGGCGTCTTGGCTCAAGGCCCAAGGTGGTCGCGTCAAGCCTCCCAAACTCAATGTGCCCGAGCTCATCGGCATGAAGGGCAACCCCGGGCTGGCCTGAGGCGCGCAGGGCGCTGCCCGGCTCGGGTCGGAAACCATGGACAATAGCGGACTTGTTCATGGTTTCTGATTGGAAATGAATTCTTTTGTCACGCAATGGGTGGATGCTCACGGGGCTGCCTCTGCCCTGATGATCGGCGGCTTGCTGATGGGCTTTGTGTTTGGCTGGGCCGCACAACAATCCCGCTTTTGCGCGCGTGCCTCCATCATTGACGCGTATGAGCGTCGTCTCACCGACCGCTCCGCTGTTTGGTTGCTGGCTTTCGCAGTGGCCGTGCTCTCAGTGCAGGTGGCTGTGGCCGGAGGCTGGTTGAACCCCTCTAAATCTCGCTTCATCGACCAGCCCGGCAGCATGTCGGGCGCTTTGTTTGGCGGTTTGCTGTTTGGTTTTGGCATGATTTTGACGCGTGGTTGTGCCGGTCGACTCATTGTGCTGACCGGCTCGGGTAACTTGCGCGCAGCCATCTCCGGCTTGGTGTTTGCTGTCACGGTGCAAGCCGCCATTTCGGGCTGGCTCATGCCCATGCGTTCGGCCATCTCTGGCTGGTGGCGCATCGATGCAGGTCCTTCACGCGATTTATTGGCAATCTCCCACCTGGGTCCTTGGGGTGGGTTGGCCTTGGGGGTGCTCTTCACGCTGTTGGCGGTGTGGGTGGCTGCAGCCAAATTGAAACACCAAACCAACACCGTGGTCATGTCGGTGTTGGTGGGCTTGACGGTGGGCGGTGGGTGGTTGTGGACGCAGATGGTGGCTTCGCACTCGTTTGACCCGGTCAGCCTGCAAAGCCTGACCTTTGCCAGCCCTTCGGCCGATTGGCTGATGCGTGTTTTGAGTAAACCTGGCCTGGGCGACTTGGGCTTTGAGGCGGCATTGTTGCCGGCCACCTTGCTTGGCGCTTTTCTGTCTGCCTTGCTGCGCCGGGAGTTCAAATTTGAGTCTTTCAAATCTGAAAACAAAATGGGCCACTACATGCTGGGCGCCGTGCTCATGGGTTTTGGTGCGGTGTTGGCCGGTGGCTGTACGGTGGGCGCAGCCATGTCTGGCGGCTCGATTTTTGCGCTGACAGCCTGGGTCACGCTGGTGAGCATTTTTGTGGGCTCTTGCGTGATCCTCAAGCTTCAGCGTCGCTTCGAGTTTTTGGTCTGAACGACCTGCGCAAAAGCCTAGGCTGTTGCGTGCAGCTCAAGGCACCTGGGGGCTGGTTTCGAGCTTGGTCAAGTCAAACCCCTTGGCCGCCAAACGTTGCAACAAAGCTTGGTAGGGCACGGGGTTGACCTGCGGCGTGCGTGACAACACCCACAGGTAGTTACGCTTGGGTTCGCTCACGGCCACCAATTCATACGACGCATCAAGGTCAATCACCCAGTAGTCGCCCCAGACCAAGGGCACGAAAGACAGCCACTCTGGCGCAAACCTCACCTCCAGCTTGGGCGAATCTGCCGCGCCGATTTGCCGCGCCAGCCCTTGGGCCTGCAAGGCCTCACCATCGGCTTTGCGGCAGCGGTTGATGACCTCCACCCGCCCAGGCCCGAGCACTTGGTACGTGGCGTGTGTGTTGCTGGCGCATTTGCGCTGAAACCAATTGGGGTACTTGGCTATCTCATGCCAGGTGCCCATGTAGCGCGCCACATCCAGCGATGCAATTGGCTCGAGCACCGCGCTTGCGGGGGTGGCTTGTGCCTGGGCTGGCTGGTGCAACACCAAGCAGAGGCCCAGGCCCAAACCCAAGCCCTGGGAGATGGTCCGGGCTAGCCCAGATCGGATGCGGTGTTGCAGGGGCCTGGGAGCCGGGGTGGGGAGGGCAGACGTGTTCATGCCCACACTCTAGCAAACCTGCTTTTTCTGGCTGATCCAGGGCTGTTGAGCGTGCATCCGTACCACATCTGTACCAGTTGGCAGGGGGTCAATGTAACCATGCGAAAGGTGAATTCGCACCATGGTGCAGTGCGAGGTGATTTCGAATAATCAATCCCATCCCGAAACCTCTTTGTTGTTGGCTATGTGAGGCGGGACGATTCAATCACTAACAGGAGCTCATCATGTTCAAACTGGTTAAACACGATCTGGAATTCATCCTCAAGCAAATCAAAATTGCTGAAAACCATGTGGCCACAAACTACACCGAGTACACCGATGCCTTGGGCAATCCGGTGGGCGACTTGGTGCCTTACGGTTTGCGCACGGTGTCGGGTGAGTACAACAACCTGAGCAACATCACCTTCGGTGCTGCCGACCAGTTTTTCCCACGTTTGCTCACGCCCAACTACCAGGGTGCTGACATCAACCCCCGCACCGGGGCGCCCACCAGCTACCAGCAAACCTCAGGCTCGGTCTTTGATGCCGACCCACGCATCATCAGCAACCTGGTGGCTGACCAAAGCGTGAACAACGATTCCGCCATTTACGCTGCACTGGCAGCCGCGGGCGCAGCCGACCCTTATGCCGCTGGCGACCAAATCATTGCCGTGCGCGACGCCTCTTACGCAACGCCCGAGGCCAAGCAAGCTGCCATTTCGGCCGAGTTGGCCCGCTTTGACATCACCCTGGAAAGCGGCACCACTTTGGTGATTCCCAACGTCATGGCTGACTTGGGTGCGCCCTACAACAGCTTCACCACGCTGTTTGCCCAGTTTTTCACCCACGGCCTGGACCTGGTGAGCAAAGGCGGCAGCGGCACGGTGTTCATCCCCTTGCAAGCCGATGACCCCTTGTTTGTGCCTGGCAGCCCCACCAACTTCATGGTGCTCACCCGCGCCACCAACGCGCCTGGTGCCGATGGCATTGTGGGTACCGCGGATGACGTGCGCGAAGGCACCAACCAAACCTCGCCCTTCATCGACCTGAGCCAGGTGTACACCTCGCACGAGTCGCACCAGGTGTTTTTGCGTGAATACGCCATGGTCGATGGCAAGCCTGTGGCCACGGGTCACATGCTCGAGGGCCAAAACGGTGGCCCGCCCACCTGGGCGGACATCAAGTTGCAAGCCGCCGAAAAGCTGGGCATCACCTTGTCTGACCTCGACGTTTTGCGGGTGCCTCTGCTGGCCACCGACAAATACGGCAACTTCATCCCCGGTGAGAACGGCTTTGCCCAAGTGGTGGTGCCCGGAACACCCGCCACACCAGGCGGCCAAGTGCCCATGACGCTGGTGGAAGGCAACCCCCAGTCACCCGTGGCAGCGTCTTCAGCCATGGCCACTGGCCATGCCTTCTTGGATGACATTGCCCGCAACGCCACCCCCGGTTTTGTGGACCACGACCGCAACCCCTCAACCCCGTTGGTGGCCACCACCGCCGACGCCGATACCGTGGCGGGCAACGACATCGCCCTCAACCAGTTTGGCATTGCCACCATCTACGACAACGAGTTGCTCGACAAACACTTCATCGTGGGCGACGGTCGTGGCAACGAGAACATCGGCTTGACCGCGGTTCACCATGTGTTTCACTCCGAGCACAACCAGCGCATTGACCAGATCAAGGCCGAGCTGGTGGCAGGCGGCGATGTGGATTTCCTCAACGAGTGGCTGGCCGTGCCAGTGACCAGCATGCCCGCTGCTGATGCGATCGACAGCTTGGTGTGGAACGGCGAGCGCTTGTTCCAAGCCGGCCGTGTGAGCACCGAAATGGTTTACCAGCACCTGGTGTTTGAAGAGTTTGCCCGCCTGGTTTCGCCCGATGTGGACCCCTTTGTGTTCTCCAACAACGTGGCGATCAACCCTGCCATTTCTGCTGAGTTTGCGCACGTGGTGTTTCGCTTTGGGCACTCCATGCTCAATGAGAATGTGGACCGTTTGGCCGCTGATGGCCAAACCAGCGACAACATCGACCTGATTGGCGCCTTCCTCAACCCCATTGAGTTTGGCTCTGACGGTGACACGGCCGCTGGCGCCATCATCCGCGGCATGACCCGCCAAGTGGGCAACGAAATTGACGAGTTCGTCACCGGCGCGCTGCGCAACAACCTGCTGGGTTTGCCCCTGGATTTGGCCGCTTTGAACATTGCGCGTGGCCGCGACACGGGCATGCCTTCCTTGAACGAGGCACGCAGCCAGTTCTTCGAGATGACCGGCAGCGACAGCCGCCTCAAGCCTTACGAGAGCTGGGTGGACTTCGCGCTCAACCTCAAGCACCCCGCATCGGTCATCAACTTCATTGCCGCGTATGGCGAGCACAGCAGCATCGTGGGCGCCACCACCGCTGAAGCCAAACGAGACGCCGCCATGAAGCTGGTGTTTGGTGGCGCCGATGCGCCAGCCGACAGCGAAGATTTCCTCAATGCCACAGGCGCCTACGCGGGTGGCAGTTTGGGTGGCTTGAACAAAGTGGACTTCTGGATTGGCGGCTTGGCCGAGGCCAAGATGGCCTTTGGCGGCATGCTGGGCTCGACCTTCAACTTTGTGTTTGAGGTGCAAATGGAGCAGTTGCAAGCGGGCGACCGTTTCTACTACCTCAGCCGCACCCAGGGCTTGAACTTGCTCAACCAGTTGGAGGCCGATTCTTTTGCCGAGCTGGTGATGCGCAACACCGACCTGGGCGACGAGGGTGCCACCCACCTGCCCAGCTCGATTTTCCGCACACCGGATTACACCCTGGAGCTCGACCAAATGCGCCAGAACGTGGCCGACCCGCTGCACAGCAACAAAATTTTGCAAAAAATCACCCCGATGGTGGTCCGCAAAGACACCGACGGCGACGGCGTCAACGATTACTTGGCCTTCACCAGCGATGAGAACGTGGTGCTCGGTGGCACCAACGACAACAACACCTTGCTTGGCGGCAAAGGCGACGACACACTGTGGGGCGATGGCGGCAACGACCGTCTGGACGGCGGCCTGGGCGTGGACCACGTCTCTGGCGGTGACGGCGATGACATCATCACCGACGCAGGCAACGACATCGGCGCAGGTGATGTGCTGCACGGCGATGCGGGCAACGACGTGATCAACGGCGGCAATGGGCTGGATTTGATTTTTGGCGGCGAAGGCCAGGACTTTATTTACGGCGGCACCGAGGCCAAAGACGTCACCGCTGGTTTTGGCAACGACTTTGTGTCGGGTCCTGTGGATGGCAGCGTGCTCAAAGGCAACGAGGGCGATGACTGGATTGAAGGCGGTGTGGGCGCAGGCGGTTTGGACTCCCTGGCGGGTGACAACTCCGAGCTGTTCTTCAACAGCACCATCATTGGCCGCGATGGTGACAACGACTACGACGCCGAGTCAGGCGACGACATCATGGTCCAAGGCGCTGGCATTGAGCGTAACAACGGCATGGCCGGCTTTGATTGGGCCATCCACAAGGGGGCCACCAAGGGCGTGGAGGCGGACTTGGGCATTCCTTTGTTTGTGAACCAGCAAGCCAACATCTTGCGCGATCGCTTTGACCTGGTTGAAGGGCTCTCGGGTTCTGACTTTGGCGATGTGCTCACAGGCCGTGAGACGGTCATTGGCGCCTACGACGAAGCCACCGGTGCAGCCGCGCAGTTTGACCTGGCCAGCACGCCTTTCCAGTCTTATGCCAACGCACTCACCGTAGAGGGTGTGGCGCGCATTCAAGGCCTGAACAAATTGGTGGGCCAGCTCGAGACAGCCACCTTCACTGTGGCGGGCAAGCAAGAGTCTGTGGTGGTGTTCGATGACGCAGCGGT
Source organism: Hylemonella sp. UBA6679 (assembly GCA_002454975.1). Lineage (GTDB taxonomy): Bacteria > Pseudomonadota > Gammaproteobacteria > Burkholderiales > Burkholderiaceae_C > Hylemonella. Next base: position 7,824 of record DKJZ01000102.1, on the reverse strand, counting down.
GGTGCGCGACAACGCGGGTCAGGCCATCACGGTGTACGACACCGCGGCTGACATCTTGCTCGGTGGCGGCGGCAGCGATGTGATCGAGGGCAAAGCCGGCAACGACATCATCGACGGTGACAGCTACCTCAATGTGCGCATTGCCATCAACAACCCAGAAGGTCAAATGGTGGCTTGGGCCAACGAAATGGGCGGTCAGGTCTACAGCGCCTTTGACAACTCGCTGCTCTACAACGGCAAGGTCTTGTCCACCTTGATGTTTGACCGCACGCTCAACCCCGGCCAGCTCAGCATTGTGCGAGAGGTGCTCGATGGCGACCAGCGCAACATCGACAGCGACGTGGCTGTGTTCAGTGACCTCAAAGACAACTACACCCTGACCGAAAACACCGACGGCAGCGTCTCGGTGGCGCACACCGCAGGCACCTTGGCCGATGGCGTGGACCGCATCTTCAACATCGAGCGTGTGCGCTTCCAAGACGGTGAGTTCTCGCTGGCTGAACTGGTCAACGACGCGCCTGTGTTTGTGACAGGCCCCAACCTGAGCATCAACGAAAACAGCCAATTGGTTGCCAACATTGTGGCTACCGATGCAGACGTGGGCCAAACCCTGACCTACAGCTTGGCTGGCGGTGCCGATGCAGCGCTGTTCACCATCGACAGTGCCAGTGGTGCCTTGAGCTTCATCAGCGCGCCCAACTTCGAGGCCCCCACCGACAGTGGCGCCAACAATATGTACGACGTGGTGGTGCGTGTGAGCGACGGCATTGCCACCACCGACCAGGCCTACAACGTCACGGTCAACAATGTGAATGAAGCACCCACGGGTTCGCTCAACATCAGCAGCTATACCATCAACAACAACCTTTTGGGCGTGGAGTCCTCGGCCAACTTCACGGCCACCAGCACCTTGGTGGACCCCGACGGCATGAGCAACCTGCGCTACCAGTGGCAAAGCCAGGGGGCCAACGGCGCCTGGAACAACATTGCCGGTGCCAATGGCCTGAGCCTCAACAACCAAGCCGGTGTGACGGTGCGCCTCAATGCCAGCTACAACGACGCCTTCGGTGCCAACACCGTGGTGTCTGTTGAAAACGGCGTGGTGGGCACCCTGGGTGCCAACACCTTGACGGGCACAGCCAGCAATGAGTTCTTGCTGGGCTTGGCCGGTAACGACACCCTCAGCGGTGAGGTCGGTAACGACGTGGTGGACGGCGGCACAGGTAACGACACCTTGCGTGCTTCCCTCAACGATGGCAACGACACCTACATTGGCGGTGCTGGCACCGACACCTACAACCTCTCGCTCACCAGCGCAGACGCCTTGGTGGACCTGAGCGCAGGCACGGCCAGCAGCGCACAAACGGGCACAGACACGCTCAGCGGCATTGAGAACGTTGTGGGCAGCAGCGGCAACGACACCATCCGCGACAGCGCGGTGGCCAACACCCTCCAGGTGGGGGCAGGCAACGACACCATTGCCTTCGTGGTCGACAATCTGCGCGATGTGATTGATGGCGGCGCAGGTGCTGACACAGCGGATTACAGCGCCTTCACCACCGGCCTGACGGTCAACCTGGGAAATTCGGCCGCTTTGACCACGGTCACCGGTTCGGGCAGCACGGCTGCACGCTCAGACACCTTGGTTGGCGTGGAGAACTTCACGGGTGGCAGCGGCAACGATGTCATCACCGGCAGTGGCACCAACTACGTCATCAATGTGCTCAAGGGGGGGGCGGGCAACGACCGCATCAACGGTGGGTTTGGTGAAGACATCTTGACGGGCGGCGCAGGTAACGACACCTTCGTTTACACCAGCACCGATGATGTGGGCTTGGTCTTTGGCCTCAATGACGGCAACTCTTTGGCCACGGTGGCCGAGCGCATCACGGACTTCACGCAAGGCCAGGATCGCATCGACCTCTCAGCCATCGACGCACGGGTGGAAACCGCAGGTAACCAGGCGTTCAACTTCTTGGGTACGGCAGCGTTCACAGCGGCCAACACCAACGGCGGTCTGCGTTACAGCTACTTGGCTGAGCAAGACATCACCGTGGTGGAGGGCAGCTTTGACAGCGACCCGCGCTTGGACACCGAGTTCCAGATTGTCTTGAGCGGTCGGGTCAACCTCACAGCCAACGACTTCGTGCTGTAAGCCTGAACAAGCCTCATCAAGCCCCTTAAGGCCGAGCTCGTGAGGGCTCGGCTTTAATGAATATCCAGGTCGTGAATGGCGTAGCGACCTGTTTTTTTGTCTGCAAAAAAGCGTTCAAGTGTTTCGCGCACTGTTTTGAAGGCCAGTTCTTCCCACGGAATTTCATGCTCGGCGTAGAGCCGGGCTTCGATGGTTTCTACCCCGGGGTTGAACTGGTCACTCAAGAGCTTGGCTCGGTAAAACAAATGCACCTGGCCCACGCGGGGGACGTTGAGCACGGTGAAAAGACCTTCCATCTCAAACTCGGCACCGGCCTCTTCAACGGTTTCACGCGCCGCACCTTGGGCCGTGCTTTCTCCGAGCTCCATGAAACCCGCTGGCAAGGTCCACATGCCCCAGCGCGGCTCGATGTTGCGTTTGCACAGCAACACCTTGTCGCCCCAGTAAGGCACGGTGCCCACCACATTGAGCGGGTTTTCATAGTGGATGGTGGTGCAGGCCGTGCACACAGCCCGCTGCTTGGTGTCGCCGTCATCGGGCAAGCGGTACACCACGGCCATGCCGCAGTTTTTGCAATGTTTGATGGGCGCGCGCATCAGCACTCAAACAATCTTGACGTGCAGCGGCGTGAGGCCTTGTACCTCGCCGTGCAAGACATCGCCCGCCACCACCGCAGCCACACCTTCGGGGGTGCCGGTGTAAATCAAGTCGCCAGGGTAAAGCTCCCAAGCGGTGGTGAGGTGTTCGATGATTTCACCGATGTTCCAGATGAGCTTGGTCACCGTGCTGCGCTGTCGGTCGACGCCGTTCACGGTGAGCGATATGGCCGCGTTATCGACATCGCCGGCTTGTGCCGCTTGGGTGATGGGGCCGATGGGGGAGGCGTCGTCAAAGGTTTTGCCGATGCACCAGGGACGGGCGAGTTTTTTCATTTCGCCTTGCAGGTCGCGTCGGGTCATGTCCAGGCCGCAGGCGTAACCATAGATGTGGTTTTTTGCATCCGCAGCCTTGATGTTTTTCCCGCCTTTGCCGATGGCCACCACGAGTTCCATCTCATGGTGGAACTCTTTGGTCAGGCTGGGGTAGCGCACCTCGCCGGTTTGGCCAGCCTCGACCACCACGCAGGTGTTGGCAGGCTTGATGAAGAAAAAGGGCGGCTCGCGGCCGGTAAAGCCCATTTCTTTTGCGTGCTCAACGTAGTTGCGCCCAACGCAGTAAATGCGGTTGACAGGAAAGCGCTCGGCCAGGCCCACCACGGGCACCGACACCAGGGCAGGGGGGGTGATCACAAAGCTCATGATTTTTTTTGCAACAAGTTGAAGTGCTCCACAGCGGGAGGGCTGGCGAAGAAGGGGCCCACAATCGCGCGCCAATCGGCAAAGGCGGGCGAACCACGGAAATCAACGGTGTGGTTTTCCAGGGTGTCCCAGTAAATCATCAAGACATAGCGCTCGGGGCTCTCAATGCCTTTGTTGATTTTGTAGCCATGAAAACCCTTGGCCTTGGCAATCACAGTGCTCAAGCCTTGCTCAACCGCGACGTCAAAAGCGTCTTGCTGGCCCGGGTGGATGCGGATATCAACGAGTTCAAGTATCAAAGTTATCTCCTTGGCATGAACCACAAGTCTACATGGCGCGCGCTGGTTTAAGCTGTGTGTCATGCCCACATATCTGCACAAAATGCCAAAGTTGCACCCCGACTGGCTCGTGCCGCAATGGCCAGCGCCGAGCAGCGTTCAGGCGGTGTTCACCACCCGCGCAGGAGGGGTGTCGCAGGGCCGCTACGCCAGCCTCAACCTGGGCGACCATGTGGGCGATGCACCCGCAGATGTGGCGAGCAACCGCGCGCGGCTGCAAGACGCTTTGGGTGTGGCGCCGCATTTCCTGCAACAGGTGCACGGCACGGCCTGTGTGGCATTACCAGAGCAGGCGGCCGATGTGCCTGCACAGGCAGACGCGGTGTTCACCACGCACACAGGGCGAGCCTGCACGGTGATGGTGGCCGACTGCCTGCCTGTGTTGTTCACCGACCGAGGGGGGCGTTTTGTGGCCGCAGCGCACGCCGGTTGGCGCGGTTTGGCCGCTGGCGTGTTGGCCCAGACCTTGGCCCGTGTTTTTCAAGAATTTAAGTCAAATACGGCTCAGAGCCTCGTAGCTATTGAGGTTGACGCTTCAGAAATCATAGCGTGGCTGGGGCCGTGCATTGGTCCGCAGGCCTTTGAAGTGGGCCTTGATGTGCTGCAGGCCTACACTGAACTTGACCCAGCCCATGCCGCACATTTCAAGCCTTTGCCAGCAGGGGGCTGCGCAAAATCCGGCATTGAACAAGCAGGCCGTTCAGAACCAAGCAAGCCCAAGTACGTGGCTGACCTGGCCGCCTTGGCGCGCGATCAGCTCAAACGCTTGGGGGTCACAGAAATCCACGGCAACGACAGCAGCCCGTCTTGGTGCACAGTGAGCAACTCAGGGTTTTTCTCGCACCGGCGCGACGGCATCAGCGGGCGCATGGCCGCTTGCATCTGGCTGCGTGGCTGATTCAGGCGCAGTTTTCTCGGCCTGCGCTTGCAGGTAAGCGGCCAAGTCGGCTTGTTCCTGGGCTTTGCGCGCTTTCTTACGCGAGGGCGCACCCATGAGGTACACCACCAAGCCCACGGGTACCAAGCCGTAAAGCACAAAGGTCATCAGGCCGCCCAGCACGGTGCCGTTGGTGTTGGTGGCTTCGGCAATGGCCATCATCAACGCCACATAAATCCAGGCCATGGGTATCAAATACATGAACGCACCTTACGTAACTTCCGTGAAAGACTTTTTTGACATAATTGCTGTAAGTATTAATTCGTACAGGAACTTCTGTGAACAACGCTGCTGACAACTTCTGGGACCAACTCACGCAATTCACCCAGCAATTTCAGCAGATGATGGCTGACCCGAAAGCGTCTGCACCCATGCCCCCTGCATTTGGCGCGCCTGCGGCAGAGACCCCACATTTTGACGCCGCAAAGCTTCAAAACCTGCAACAACAATACCTCAAAGAAGCCACTGAGCTTTGGCAAAACGCTTTGACCTCACAAGCCCCAGCCATGGTGGACCGTCGTTTTGCTGGCGAAGCCTGGCGTACCAACCCCATGGCCAGCTTTGCGGCAGCAGCGTATTTGCTCAACACCCGCACCATGATGGAGATGGCCGATTCGCTCGATGCCGACGAAAAGACCAAAGCCCGCTTGCGTTTCGCCGTCGAGCAGTGGGCTGCGGCCAGCTCCCCGAGTAACTTCTTGGCGTTCAACGCCGAAGCCCAGAAAAAAGCCCTGGAAACCAAGGGCGAGAGCATTGCCAAAGGCTTGCAAAACCTGCTGGAAGACTTGCAAAAAGGCTCGGTCTCCATGACCGACGAGAGCCAGTTTGAGGTGGGTAAAAACGTGGCCACCACCGAAGGTGCGGTGGTGTTTGAGAACGAGTTTTTCCAACTCATTGAGTACAAGCCGCTCACCGCCAAGGTCTACGAGAAGCCTTTTCTCTTGGTGCCGCCGTGCATCAACAAGTTCTACATTTTGGACCTTCAGCCCGACAACTCCTTCATTCGCTACGCCGTGGCTCAGGGCCACCGCACCTTTGTGGTGAGCTGGCGCAACCCCGACGCCAGCATGGGCGGCAAGACGTGGGACGAGTACATTGAAAACGCGGCCATCAAGGCCATCCATGTCACGCAAGAGATCACGGGCGCCAAGCAAATCAACGCCTTGGGGTTCTGTGTGGGTGGCACGATTTTGGGCACCGCCTTGGCCGTGTTGGCCGCACGCGGCGAAGACCCTGTGGCCAGCGCCACCTTCCTCACCACCTTGCTCGATTTCACCGACACCGGCGTGCTCGATGTCTTCATCGACGACAACTTTGTGAAATACCGCGAGGCAGAGCTGGGCAAAGGTGGGCTGATGAAGGGCCGTGATTTGGCCAGCACCTTCAGCTTTTTGCGCCCCAACGACTTGGTCTGGAACTACGTGGTGGGCAACTACCTCAAAGGCGAAACACCACCGCCCTTTGACCTGCTGTACTGGAACGGTGACTCTACCAACCTGCCCGGGCCTTTCTATGCCTGGTACTTGCGCAACACCTACCTGGAAAACAACCTCATCAAGCCTGGCAAGCTCAAGGTGTGCGGCCAAAAGGTGGACCTGCGCAAAGTGAAGATGCCGGTGTACATCTACGGTTCGCGTGAAGACCACATCGTGCCCATCGGCGGCGCTTACGCCTCGACCCAGGTGCTGCCCGGTAAAAAACGCTTCGTCATGGGTGCTTCGGGCCACATCGCTGGGGTGATCAACCCGGCCAGCAAAAACAAGCGCAGCCACTGGTTGCGCAGCGACGGCAAACTGCCCACCACCTCCGCCGAATGGCTCTCGGGTGCCAAAGAGCTCCCCGGCAGCTGGTGGACCGACTGGTCAGATTGGCTCAAGACGCATGCTGGCAAACAAATTGCTGCGCCCAAAACCTATGGCAAGGGCAAGTTCAAAGCCATCGAGCCTGCGCCTGGCCGTTACGTGAAGCAAAAAGCCTAAGGTCAGGCAACCCTTACACCTCACGCCTTACACCTCACGCCTAAAGCGCAGACACCCACCCGTTACCACAAGGAGACACCATGGAAGACATCGTCATCGTTTCAGCTGCCCGCACGGCGGTTGGTAAATTTGGCGGCACATTGGCCAAGACACCCGCCACAGAACTTGGCGCTGCCGTCATCAAAGGCCTGCTGGAGCGCACCGGCTTGGCCGCAGACCAAGTCGGCGAGGTGATCATGGGCCAGGTGCTGGCAGCTGGCGTGGGCCAGAACCCAGCGCGCCAAGCCTTGCTCAAAGGCGGTATTGCCAAAGAAACCCCGGCCCTGACCATCAACGCGGTGTGTGGCTCTGGCCTCAAGGCGGTCATGCTGGCCGCGCAAGCGGTGGCTTATGGCGACAGCGAGATCGTGATTGCCGGCGGCCAAGAAAACATGAGCGCTTCGCCCCACGTGCTGCTGGGCAGCCGTGATGGCCAGCGCATGGGCGACTGGAAGATGATCGACACCATGATCGTCGACGGTCTGTGGGACGTTTACAACCAGTACCACATGGGCATCACCGCCGAGAACGTGGCCAAAAAATACGGCATCACCCGCGAAATGCAAGACGCGCTGGCCTTGGCCAGCCAGCAAAAAGCTGCTGCAGCCCAAGATGCGGGCAAGTTTGCCGATGAGATCATTCCTTTTAGCATCGCGCAGAAAAAAGGTGACCCCATCGTGTTTGCCAACGACGAGTTCATCAACAAGAAAACCAACGCCGAAGCCCTGGCTGGCCTGCGCCCCGCGTTTGACAAAGCCGGTGGTGTGACAGCGGGCAACGCCTCAGGCATCAACGACGGCGCCGCTGCCGTGATGGTGATGACGGCCAAGAAGGCCGCCGCCCTGGGCTTGAAACCCCTGGGCCGCATTGCCAGCTTTGCTTCCAGCGGTTTGGACCCAGCCTTCATGGGCATGGGCCCCGTGCCAGCGTCGCAAAAAGCATTGGCGCGCGCCGGCTGGAAAGCGGCCGACTTGGATCTGTTGGAAATCAACGAGGCCTTTGCTGCTCAAGCCTGCGCTGTGAACAACGAGATGGGCTGGGACACCAGCAAGGTCAACGTCAACGGCGGCGCCATTGC
>DKJZ01000082.1 GCA_002454975.1 Hylemonella sp. UBA6679 | reverse complement strand
CATGGAGGAGATTGTCAATTCGATTCGCCGCGTGGCTGACATCATGGGTGAGATCAGCGCGGCCAGCGCTGAGCAAAGCGCAGGTGTGAGTCAGGTGGGTGAGGCGGTCACGCAGATGGACCAGGCCACGCAGCAAAACGCAGCGCTGGTTGAAGAGATGTCAGCAGCGGCCTCGAGCTTGCGCTCGCAGGCCCAGGAGTTGGTGCAGGCTGTGGCGGTGTTCAAGCTTGGGCAAGGTGGGGCGGCCGGTACAGCCGTGCAAGCCAGCGTGAAGACCAGCTTGAACACAGGCAGCTACAGCGCCCCCAAAGCTGCCAAGCCCGCAGCGCAGTCTTACAAGTCGATGGACAAGCCGGCCCTCAAACCAGCCCCCAAAGCCTCCAAGGTGGACAACGACGACTGGGAATCTTTCTGACCGCCCGTCACGCCATCTGAAACGCTGCAAGCGCAAGCCCTGGCATCAGGTCTTGGGCTTGTGTGCTCTGGGGTGGGCCGCGTCGTAGACCTTGGCCAGGTGCTGAAAATCCAAGCGCGTGTACACCTGGGTGGTGCTGATGTTGGCGTGGCCCAGCAGCTCTTGCACCCCACGCAAATCCCCACTGGACTGCAAGACATGGCTGGCAAACGAGTGGCGCAACATGTGCGGGTGCACCGGTGCGTTCAGCCCAGCGAGCTGGCTGCGCCGACGCAAACGCTGCTGAATGGACCGGGCTGAGAGCCGCTGGCCGCGCGAAGTCACAAACAAGGCCATTTCATCGGGGTGCTTGTGCATGACCAGCGGCCGCAGGGCCAGCCAAGCGCGCAAGGCCGCCAGCGCCTGGGTGCCCACGGGCACGCTGCGCCGCTTGCTGCCCTTACCCAGCACATGGGCTTGCGCCTCAGACGCATCCACCCAACCCAGGGCCTGGGCACTGGCCTGCACATCGAGCCCCGTGAGCTCGCCCACACGCAAACCGCTGCCGTAAAGCAGTTCCACAATCGCGCTGTCGCGTGCCTCGACCCAAGCCGGGTCGGTGTCGCTGTGGAAGTCTGCGAGCTGCACCGCTTCGTCCACGCTCAGGGCTTTGGGCAAGGGCTTGGGCGCTTTGGGCGCACGCACGCCCAACACGGGGTTGCTGCTGATCAGCCCCTCTTTACCCAGCCAGGTGTAGAAGCCCCGCCAGCCCGACAAAATCAGCGCCATGCCACGTGGGCTGCGCCCGCCGCTGTGCATCTGCGCCACCCAGCGACGGATGTGGTGCGGCTCCACGGCCAGCAGGCTTGTGCCAGCGTCTTGGGCGTGCTGCTGGAGTTTTTTCAGGTCTTCGGTGTAGAGAATCTGGGTGCGCTGTGCCAGCCGTTTGTCAAAACGCACATGGTCCAGGTAACGCTGAACCAGGGTGGCGTCGTCGCTGGCCATGTCAGGGTTCAGGGGTTCAGCGCAAGCGCGCCAAGGCGGCGCTGGCCATGTCGGCCAGCCTGAGCAAAAAGTCGGTGCCCATGGTGCTGGTGTAACGCTGCGAATCGGGTGAGGCCAGCACCAACATGCCAAATGCCTCTTGACCAGGGGCCGCGCGCAAAGGGATCAGCGCCACCGAAGCCGCCTGTGCCGGCTCAGCGAGCCACTGCACCACCTCAAACTGGTTGTTCACGCCGCAGTACAGGTCTTGCACCGACAGCGCGTAAGACCGGGCCTCGTCGCTCACGCCTTGCAGCTCAGGCAAGCCGGCATGAATGTCGCTCAGCCCCCACAGCTTGAGGGCGACTTGCGGCACCGAAAACTGCTGCTGCACAGAGCTGGCGATGTGCCCAGGCAACACCGCCAAATCGCTCAAGCTGAGCAACTCGCGCGACCAGCGCAGCAAACGGTCGGAGAGCGTGAGGTTGTCGTTGCCGTGGCGAATCATCTCCATGATGCGCATCTCCAGCATGCGGATCTTGTCTCGCAGCATCTCGGCCTGGCGCTCTTGCAGGCTCACGGTGCGCCGGCTGATCGGGCTGGTGAGCTGCACCGTGGCGAGCAAGTCGGCATGGCGCTCGAAAAACTCGGGCGTGTTGCTCAGGTAGTGGGCGATGTCGTCTTCAGTGATGGGGGGAATGGAGGCGGTCATGTGTTGATGTCTGTTGTGAATTTTTTCGAAAATGGGACCTGGTTTGCTGAGGAGTTGCTCAGGTCATCTGGCACATCCACCGTGCCATGAAACACCGTGGTGGCCGGACCCGTCATGCGCACAGGCAAACTGAGCTTGCCGGCAGCCACGCCGTCCCAAGCGATGGTGAGCACACCGCCGCGGGTGTGTACATCCACTTGCGCGTCCAAAAGGCCTAGGCGTATGCCCGCCACCACCGCTGCGCACGCACCGGTGCCGCAGGCCAGGGTTTCGCCCGCGCCGCGCTCGTACACACGAAGCTTCACATGGCGGCGGTCGATGATTTGCAGAAAGCCCGCGTTCACCCGCTTAGGGAAGGTGGGGTGGTGCTCGATCCACGGGCCTTGCGCGGCCACAGCGGCGTGGTCCACATCGTCCACCAACTGCACCGCATGGGGGTTGCCCATGGACACAGCCGCTACCAAAACAGGAGCGACTCCCTCAACACCAGCAAGGCTTGGGGGTGGATTCAAGGCCCATTGCTCCCAAGCACCCACGCTCACAGGCTGGGCGCCTTGCGGGTCAAAGGGAATGCGGGGCAGCTCAAACACGGGCGCGCCCATGTCCACCGTCACACGGCCATCGGGTGTGAGCTGCGGCTCGATGATGCCGCTCATGGTTTGCACCCGGATGCGGTCTTGGGTGGTCAGGCCCTGGTCGCGCACGAAGCGGGCAAAGCAGCGCGCGCCGTTGCCGCACTGCTCCACCTGCGCGCCGTCTGCGTTGTGGATGATGTATTCAAAATCAATGCCTGGCGCTGGGCTGGGGCGCACGGTGAGGATCTGGTCGGCCCCCACACCAAAATGGCGATCGGCCAGCCAGCGGTACTGCGCGGTGCTTAAGGCCAGCGGCTGACGGGTTTCGTCCAGCACCACGAAGTCGTTGCCGGCGCCCTGCATTTTCGTAAAGCTCACTTGCATGGGCCGATTATCAGAGCATTTCATGCGTGAAACTACGTGCGGGCCGACAAGCCGCCCCCCTTATGCTGTGGCCCAGACACCAGCGGCCGGCCATGGCCGCCTTGTTCACACGCAACTTCACGGAGACACCCCCATGCGCATTCCCGATTGGACCCCCGAACTCAAAGCCCAGCCCCAAGACCTGGTCGACGCCATCTTGGCGCGCCGCGGTGGCGCCCTCATCAACCTGGACAAAGCCTTGCTGTGGAGCGAGCCGGTGGCGCGCGGCTGGAACGTGTACCTCAAAGCGGTGCGCACCGAGCTGCCCACCAGCCGCGAGCTGCGCGAACTCGGCATTTGTACCGTGGCGCTTTTGACCGGTGCGCACTACGAGTACCACCACCACGCCCCCGACTATGTAGCAGCGGGCGGCACACAAGCCAAGCTCGACGCGCTGGGTGCGTTTGTCAAAGCCGACCCGCGCAGCGTGCCCAACGATGCGGCCTTCACCGCGCTTGACGCCCTGGTGATCCGCTACGCAGCGCAAATGACGCTGGACGTCAAAGTGAGCGACGAGGTCTTCAACGCCCTGCGCCAGCACTTCGACACCACCCAATTGGTGGAGCTCACCAGCGCCATTGCCACCTACAACATGGTGGCGCGCTTTTTGGTGGCCCTGGGCATCACACCCGAGGCCTGAAAACCTGCTTGAGCGCGGCCCGAGCTGGGCCGCGGCTCAATCGGGTTTGATGTTGTTGTCGCGCACCACCTGCGCCCAGGTGTCGATTTGCTTGTCGATGAAGGTGCGTGCGGTCTCAGGCGTGCCGCCGGTGATGTCAATGCCTTGCAGGTCAAGCTTTTTGGCCACATCGGCTTGCTTGAGGGCTTTGTTGATTTCCTCGTTCATGCGCTTGACCACCTCAGGTGGGGTTTTGGCTGGGGCCAAGACAGCCCACCAAGCAGGCGCTTCAAAACCTGGAAAGCCGCTTTCAGCCACGGTGGGCACATCGGGCAGGTCGGGCGAACGCTTGGAGGTGGTCACCACCAGTGGGCGCATGCGCTTGGAGTCAATGTGGGGCTTGGTGACAAACACCGAGCCAATCGACATGGGCACGTGGCCGGCAACCGCGTCGTTCATCAAGGGGCCGCCGCCTTTGTAGGGCACGTGCAGCCAGTCCAAGCCGCCGCTGCGTCCCAGCAGCGTCATGGCCACGTGGCCCAAGCTGCCCGAGCCAATCGAGCCGTAGCTCACGTTTTTCTTGGCCTTGGCAGCCGCCACCACGTCGGCAAAGGTTTTGTACTCAGAGCCCACATGCGTGGCCAAGACCATGGGCGAGGTGCCAATCAAAATCACGGGCACCAGGTCTTTTTTGGTGTCAAAAGGCATGTTGGGGATGAGCGAGGGGTTCACACCGTGCGTGTCGAACACCACCGCGAAGGTGTAACCGTCTGGGGCAGACGCGGCCACCTGTGCCGTGCCAATCGACCCCGAAGCTCCGCCTTTGTTCTCCACCACCACGTTTTGGCCGAGCTGCTGGGCCAAGGGCTGCGCCAAGATGCGCGAGACCTGGTCAACCGAACCGCCGGGCGGGAACACCGCCACAAACTTGATGGGCTGTTTGCTGGGCCAGGCTTGGGCCATGGCACTCCAGGGGGTGGCCAGGGCCAGGCAGGCGGTGGTCAGCATGAGGCTGCGGCGAAGGATGGACATGAGAACTCCTAGGGGTGAAAACCCTGGTTGGCAGGGCGCTGTGGGCGCGCCAAATCAGGGCAGAATGAAGCCATGGTAAGACCGAATCAACAACTTCACCCCTCGCGAGACTACGTAGAAGCCAAGCCTGCGGCCACCGTGCTTTTGTTGCGCGACGGACCCCAAGGCCTCGAAGTGCTCATGACACGCCGCTCTTTGAGCGCCAGCTTTGCGCCAGGCGCTTATGTGTTTCCCGGCGGCGGGGTGGACGCGCTCGATGCGCAGTCGCACGCCCAAGCAAGGCGCCGGCCCGGTCAGAGCGATGCGCACCTGACCGAGTCGATTGCCGCCATCCGCGAGAGCTTTGAAGAGCTCGGCGTCTTGCTGGCCAGGCGCGCTGACGGCTCGGCGGTGGACGCCTCAGACATTGCACAACTTGACCGCAAAGCACCGTTCACCGCGCAATGCCAAGCCCGTGGCTTGACCTTGTGCGCCGACGAGGTGTTTGTGCTGGCCCACTGGACCACCGACCGCGATTTGCCACGCCGCTTTGAGGTGCCGTTTTTGGTGGCACGCATGCCCGAGGGCCAAACCCCGGTGGCCGATGAGAGCGAGCAGTTCGACCCGGTATGGGTGCGACCAGCCGATGCCCTGTCGCGCCACAAAGCCGGCGACTTTTTCATCATCTTCCCCACCATCCGCACGCTCGAGCGCATGCAGGCCTGGGCCACGGTGCAAGACGTGCTGGACGCCTGCGCCGCCACCGAGGAGCCGCTGTGGACCAGTTGCCCGCGCGGGGGCTATCTGGCTGGGCGCGAGGTGCGGTACATGGAAACCGATGCGCCGTTTGGCGAGCTGGCCCTGGTTTGTCCCGACGGGCAGCTGCTGCACCACCTGGATTGGGAGAACGAAACCCCTCGCCAGCTGCTGAACAACGTGGCGCGCCTGACCTGCGGCAACCCCAGCTTCATGACCGGGCCAGGCACCAACAGCTACATCGTGGGCGATGCGCAAACCGGCTTTGTGGTGATCGACCCAGGCCCCGAAGACACAGCCCACCAAGAGCGTTTGTGGCGTGCCTGCGGGGGCGATATTCGCGCCATCATTTGCACCCACTCGCACGCCGACCACTCGCCTGGCGCGCGCCCCTTGCAGGCGCTGTGCCTGGCGCGCGGTGCGCCGCATGGCGTGCCGGCGATTTACGGCCTCAAATCACTGCCCACGGCGCGACCCAACAGCCATTTCACGCCCGATAAAACGCTCGCACATGCAGAGCGCTTCACACTCTCACACGTTGGTCCGCAAGGCACAACCACCCACACGCTCTTGGCGGTGCACACGCCTGGCCACGCGGCCAACCATGTGTGCCTGGCTTTGCTGGAAGACGGTTTGCTGTTCTCGGGTGACCACATTTTGAACGGCAGCACCACCGTGATTGACCCGCCCGACGGCAACATGACGCAGTACCTCGAGTCGCTCGATGTTTTGTCTCAGGTGTGTGCGGATCACCACATCGCGTTCATCTTGCCAGCGCACGGCTACGTGCTGGGCAACGCGCCTGCGCAAATCGCGCACCTCAAAGCCCACCGCATCAAACGCGAAGCCAAGATCATGGGCGTGATGCAGGCGCACCCGCAAGGCACCATCGATGACTGGTTGGCCCTGGCCTACGACGATGTGCCCGAGCGCGTCTGGCCGGTGGCCAAACGCTCCTTGCTGGCGCACCTGGAGCGCCTGCAAAGCTTGTAAGTGTGAAGCCCGCCGATAAGCCGGATTCTGTGCAACGGGGTTGCCCCCGAAGTGACCGCCATTAATCTGGGCCGGGGGTCGCCCACCCGGCTCGGTGCTACCTACCCGCCAGCTCAGCGGAACCACCTCAATGCTGGCCTATTTGGTATTGCTGCGCGTAGAGATTGCCCGTTTCACCCGGACTGAACCGGCTCGTCTCTGTTGCTCTGATCCTCACCTCACGGTGGAGAGGTGTTACCTCCTACGCTGTCCTGTGCAGTCCGGACGTTCCTCCAGTGCCAGGTTTCCCATGCGGCACCAGCGGCGGTCTGGCGAGCTTCACCCACGCATTATCCACCCTGGGCCTTAAAATCTGGGGCTGTCCTTGCCTTTGCCCGATCACCACGGGCCTGCAAACCATGATCCGACTCACCGAGCTCAAACTCCCGCTCGAGGCCCTGCCTGTTGAGCACCGCCGCGCCGCCAATGCGCCGGCCGAAACCGAGGCCGACCGCACCCCCACGCCCCACCCCATCGAGGCCTTGCGCACGCTGGCAGCCCAGGCTTTGCAGTTGCAGCCTGCAGACATTGCTGAGCTGCAGGTGTTCAAGCGCAGCTTTGATGCCCGCAAGGCACAGCTGCAAGCCGTGTTCATTGTGGACATCGGCTTGGCCGAGGGTGTGAACGAAGCCCAGGTGCTCGCGCGCTTTGCAGGTCACCCGCACATCTTGCCCACGCCCGACATGGCTTGGCATGCGCCGGCCCATGCAAGCGCTGAGTTTGGTGCAAGCGCAGGTGAGCGCCCCGTGGTGGTGGGCTTTGGGCCTTGCGGCATGTTTGCCGCGCTGACCTTGGCGCAAATGGGCTTCAAGCCCATCGTGATCGAGCGCGGCACCCGCGTGCGCCAGCGCACCAAAGACACCTGGGGCCTGTGGCGCAAACACACCCTCAAGCCCGAATCCAACGTGCAGTTCGGCGAAGGCGGTGCGGGCACGTTTTCAGACGGCAAGCTCTACAGCCAAATCAAAGACCCGCGCTTTTTAGGCCGCAAGGTCATGCACGAGTTTGTGCAAGCCGGCGCCCCTGCAGACATTTTGTTTGAGGCGCACCCGCACATTGGCACCTTCAAGCTGGTCAAGGTGGTGGAAAACATCCGCGAGCAGATCATTGCGCTGGGTGGCGAGATTCGTTTTGAAGAGCGCTTGGTGGGCCTCTCGTTCACAGACGAGAACACGCCCAAAGCCGCGTCTGACATAGCGGAGCCGCTCTCAAATTCAGAGCAAACCAACACCGCTTCGGTGCGACACATTCAAGCCCTGCACATCCTTCAAGCCGATGGCCAGCGCTACACCCTGCCCACCCGCCATGTGGTGCTGGCCTTGGGCCACAGCTCGCGCGACACCTTTGCCATGCTGTGGGACGCGGGCGTGGCCATGCAAAGCAAACCGTTTTCGGTGGGCGTGCGCATTGAACACCCACAGGGCTTGATCGACCGCGCGCGCTGGGGCCGTCATGCTGGGCACCCACTCCTGGGCGCGGCCGATTACAAGCTGGTGCACCACGCCAAAAACGGCCGCGCGGTCTACAGCTTTTGCATGTGCCCGGGCGGCACGGTGGTGGCTGCCACCAGCGAACCCGGGCGTGTGGTGACCAACGGCATGAGCCAATACTCGCGTAACGAGCGCAATGCCAATGCCGGCATCGTGGTGGGCATCGACCCACCGGATTTTTTACAGCTGGCCTCCAACCTGATCGCCACAGATGTGCCGCCTGGCTCTGGCGCGCCTGATGGCACCAGCACCCCAAACCCACCAGCCGAGGCAACCCTCAACCCGCACGACCCGATAGACCGCGCTGGCTGGATCGCCGCTTTTGGCGACACCGACGGCGCGCGCTACGCCAACCAAGCCGCAGCCATGGCACGCATGCACCCGCCGCAGTACCACCCGCTCTCGGGTGTGGTGTTGCAGCGCCGCCTTGAGTCGCGCGCCTACGTGCTGGGCGGGGGCACGTACGAATCGCCTGGGCAGTTGGTGGGCGACTTCATCCGCCAACAACCCTCAGCGCAATTTGGCGAGGTGCTGCCCTCTTACAAACCCGGTGTGAAACTCGGCTCCTTGGCCGCGGCCTTGCCCACTTACGCCGTCGAAGCCATGCGCGAGGCCCTGCCGGTGTTTGGCAAAAAAATCAAAGGCTTTGATTTGGATGACGCGGTGCTTACCGGGGTGGAGACCCGCACGTCTTCCCCCTTGCGCATCACCCGGCGCGACAACTACCAAAGCAGTAATGTGAATGGCCTGTACCCTGCTGGTGAAGGCGCAGGCTTTGCCGGCGGTATTCTGTCGGCAGGGGTGGATGGCATCAAAGTGGCCGAAGCTTTGGCGCTGGCCATCACAGCGTGACCCCACCACCTCGTGCCCCCACCACCTCGTGCCCTCACAACCTGGTGACCTCACCGATGGGGGCTGCCACCCACCGAGCTCACCGGCCTGATGTCAGGCATGAAAAAACCAGCCCGTAGGCTGGTTTTGCTGGGCTGCTTGGCGCAAGCCATCAGCTGTTTTGCAACGCGGCAATGCGGTCTTCCAGCGGGGGGTGGGTGCTGAAGAGTTGGCCGATGCCACCGGCAATGCCCATGGCTGCCACGCTCTTGGGCAGTTCACCGGCTTGCAAGCCGCCCAGGCGGGCCAGGGCGTTGATCATGGGTTGTTTGCGACCCATGAGTTGAGCGGCGCCGGCATCCGCGCGGAACTCGCGCTGGCGCGAGAACCAAGCCACGATGATGGCCGCCACAAAGCCCAACAAAATATCGAGCACGATGCTGGTGACGTAGTACCCGATGCCAGGGCCGCTGCTTTCTTCGTCGTTGCGGCGTAAAAAGCTGTCGACCGCGTAGCCCACCAAGCGGCTCAAGAACACCACAAAGGTGTTCATCACGCCTTGAATCAGGGTCATGGTGACCATGTCGCCGTTGGCAATATGGGCAACCTCGTGGCCAATCACCGCTTCAACCTCTTCACGCGTCATGCTTTGCAGCAAGCCGGTGCTCACCGCCACCAGGGCCGAGTTTTTGAAAGCACCTGTGGCAAAGGCGTTGGGCTCGCCTTCAAAAATACCCACCTCGGGCATGCCAATGCCGGCCTTGTCGGCAAAGCGGCGCACGGTCTCCACAATCCAACGTTCGTCGGCCGAGCCCGAGCCGTCAATCACGGTCACACCCGAGCTCCACTTGGCCACAGGCTTGCTGATCAACAAAGAAATGATGGCGCCACCAAAGCCCATGATCAGCGCAAACCCCAGCAGCGCGCCCAGGTTCAGGCCGTTGGCCGTGAGAAATCGATTCACACCTAGCAAGCTGGCCACCAGGCCAAGCACCACCACCACCGCCAGGTTGGTCAACACAAACAAAATGATACGTTTCATGGTTTCCTTCGCAACGCCCCGCGGGCGCGTTTCGGGCATATTAGGGTGCGGCTCTTAAAAATCAAGATCCGCCTTGATCAACCTCAGGTCTTGTATGGTCAATCCCGCCCGGGCTGCTGTGGCGCTGCGGGTGAAAACGCAGAAGGCGACAAAGCGGCACGCGGCAAGCGAAAAACAGCCGGGTCGTTGTAAAACGCCGCATCGGCGTTGGCCGCCCACCACTGCGGCACACCCAGCACCGGCAAGGGGGCGTAGGGCTTGTCTCGCAGCCACTCGGCGCTCAGGCTGGCCGCCAGGCGGGTGTCCCACGCTGGCAAGGCCACCGAACCCGGCGTGGCCTCAAAAGGCAACACCAGCACATGCGCGGTGATGGCTTTGCGCGGGCTCACCAGTTTTTCCAGCAAGGCGTGGCCAAACAGCACCAGTTGCGCCTGCGCCCACAAGGCGCGGTGGGTCACAAACAAGGCGTGCCAATCTTTGGCCACGAGCGCTTCCCACAAGGCGAGTGGGGCGGCCAACAAGGCCGCGTTTTCATCAAACAAGGTCAGGGCGTCACGCACGGCACCGCGGCGAGGCTGCACACCGTCAAGCTCGATGTGCTGCGCTTGCAGTGCATTGAGGCGGGCCTTGGTGTGCGGGAAATGCAGCCAGCTCAGGCCGTTGAAAAAGTCGTGCAAGCCGTCGCGCGTGGGCACACGGCGCTGCTCAAAAATAAAGTGCTCGTAGGCCACGCCCGGGGGCAACTCGTCTTGCGGCACAAAGCTGGGCGCTATGGAATGTATAGCTAGATTGCCAGCATCCACATGGCCTAGCGCTGATTTTTCTTGATGAACACGGGCAGCACCTGCATTGAGCGCTTGCGCCACCGAGTGCCCCGCGTGCACACCTTGGGCCAAGGCCAGCCCCAGGTCGCGGTAGGGCGCGAGCCAGGGCGCTGACCAGTCGATGTGGTTTAGACCATGCGCCACGGCAGGGCTTCACCGGCGCGCAAAGGTTTGAGTTCGGCGTTGCCAAACGCAAAAGACGCTGGTGGCGTCCAGGCCTCGCGCTTGAGGGTGATGGTGCTGGTGTTGCGCGGCAGGCCGTAAAAGTCTGCGCCATTGAAGCTGGCAAAGGCTTCGAGCTGGTGCAAGGCGCCGGCGTTGTCAAAGGCCTCGGCGTACATCTCGATGGCCGCGTATGCGGTGTAGCAGCCGGCGCAGCCGCTGGCGTGCTCTTTGAGGTGGGCGGGGTGCGGCGCACTGTCGGTGCCCAAGAAGAACTTGGGGCTGGCGCTGGTGGCCGCATCGACCAGTGCCAGGCGGTGGACCTCACGCTTGAGCACAGGCAGGCAGTAGTAGTGCGGGCGCACACCGCCGGTGAAGATGGCGTTGCGGTTGTAGAGCAAGTGGTGCGCGGTGATGGTGGCGCCCACAAATCGGTCGGCATCGCGCACGTAATGTGCGGCTTCGCGGGTGGTGATGTGCTCAAACACAATTTTGAGCTCAGGGAAATCGCGGCGCAGCGGAATGAGGTGCTGCTCGATGAACACCGCTTCACGGTCAAACAGGTCGATGTCGGCGCTGGTGACCTCACCATGCACCAACAGCAACATGCCTTCGCGCTGCATGGCCTCAAGGGTTTTGTAGATCTTGCGCAGGTCGGTCACGCCAGCGTCGCTGTTGGTGGTGGCACCCGCTGGGTACAGCTTGGCCGCCACCACGCCCGCAGCCTTGGCGCGCTTGATTTCTGCAGGCGGCAGCTTGTCGGTGAGGTAGAGCGTCATGAGCGGCTCAAAGCTCATGCCCGCAGGCACGGCCGCCTGAATGCGCGCCTTGTAAGCCAGGGCCTGCTCGGCGGTGGTGACCGGCGGCTTGAGGTTGGGCATGATGATGGCGCGGCCAAACTGCGCGGCGGTATGCGGCACCACGGTGTGCAGGGGCTCGCCGTCGCGCACATGCAGGTGCCAGTCGTCGGGGCGGGTGAGGGTCAGGGTGTCGGGGGAAGTGCTCATGGCTGGATTTTCTCATTGCGCGCCCGGGCTGGGGCGCGCAGGTGTTTTCAAGACTCCGCGCTTTGCTGCAAAGACCACATGCGGGCATACACGCCGCCTTGGTTGAGCAAGTCGTTGTGGGTGCCGCGCTCGACGATGCGCCCGGCCTCCATCACCAAGATTTCATGCGCGTCCACCACGGTGGACAGACGGTGCGCAATCACCAATGTGGTTTTGTTTTGCGACACGCTGTGCAGCTCAGCTTGGATGGCCCGCTCGTTGGCCGAATCCAGGGCGGAGGTGGCCTCGTCAAAAATCAACACGGGCGGGTTTTTGAGCAAGGTGCGGGCGATGGCCACGCGCTGCTTTTCACCGCCGCTGAGCTTCAAGCCGCGCTCGCCCACCATGGTGTCGTAACCCTTGGGGGTGCTGGCAATGAAGTCGTGGATGTGCGCGGCCTTGGCGGCGGCCTCCACCTCTTGCTGTGTGGCACCGGGCTGGCCGTAAGCGATGTTGTAGGCCACGGTGTCGTTGAACAGCACCGTGTCTTGCGGCACGATGCCGATGGTTTTGCGCAACGAGGCTTGCGTGACCTTGCGGATGTCTTGCCCGCCGATGGTGATGCGCCCGCCCTCTTTCGGGTTGCTCACGTCGTAAAAGCGAAAGAGCAAACGCGCCAAGGTGGACTTGCCCGCGCCCGATGCACCCACCACCGCCACGGTTTTACCAGCGGGAATCTCAAAACTCACGCCATCCAAAATGGGGCGGCTGGGGTCGTAAGCAAAACGCACGTTCTCAAAGCGCACCTGGGCCCCCAGGCCAGCGGGGTCAACCACCAGGGGCTGCGCGCCGGGCATGTCGGCCACCTCGCGCTCTTTTTCCAGTAAGGTGAACATCTTGTCCAGGTCGGTGAGGCTTTGTTTGATTTCGCGGTAGATCACGCCCAAAAAACCCAAGGGTATGTAGAGCTGGATCATGAAAGCGTTGATCATCACCAGGTCGCCCAGCGTCATGCGGCCATCAATCACGCCCTGGGTGGCGCGCCACAGCATGGCCACCAGCGCCACAGCGATGATGAGCTGCTGGCCCGCGTTGAGCATGCTCAGGGTGCTTTGGCTCTTGATGGCCGCAAGCCGGTACTTCTCCAGGTTTTCGTCGTAGCGGCGGGCTTCGAACTCTTCGTTGCCAAAGTACTTGACGGTTTCGTAGTTCAGCAGCGAATCAATCGCGCGGCTGTGCGCGGCCGAGTCGAGCTCATTCATGGTGCGGCGAAAACGTGTGCGCCACTCGGTCACGGTCACGGTGAAGGTCACGTACAGCACCAGCGCGGTGATGGTGATCCAGGCAAACCACACATCGAACTTCACCGCCAACAGCGTGAGCACCAAGGCCACCTCGATCAGGGTGGGGATGATGCTGTAGAGCGAATAAGAAATCAGCGAATTCACCGCGCGTGTGCCGCGCTCGATGTCGCGCGTCATGCCGCCGGTTTGGCGCTCCAGGTGAAAGCGCAGGCTCAGGGCGTGCAAGTGGCGAAAGACTTGGAGCGAGATGGTGCGCGAAGCACCCTCGGTGGCTTTGGCAAACACCAGTTCGCGCAACTCGGTGCACAGCGTGGCACTCAGGCGCAAAGCACCGTAGGCCAGCAGCAAGGCCGCAGGTACGGCAGCCACCAACACGGCGGCCTGCCCGGCGCTAACCCCACCGGCTGCACCAGCCCCTGTACCTAAACCCATGCCGGCGGCCATGGTGTCGATCAGCTCTTTGAGCAGCACCGGCACGCCCACATTGGCCAGCTTGGCGCCCACCATCAGGCTCAGGGCGATGAGCACGCGCCATTTGTAAAACCACAGGTAAGGAAACAGGCGTTTGAGCGTGCCCCAATCCGAGCGTGGCGCCGCGGGTGGGCTTGGGGTAGTGGCGGCTGGGGCGTTGGCTAAGTGGCGCATGGTGGACAATGTTTGTTTGAAAGGATTGTGCTTGATGTCTGCTGCCACCTACACACCACCTCTGCCGCCCTGCCAAGAAGAACTTGTGCTCAAAGTCATCCCGATGCCGGCGGACTGCAACGCCAATGGCGATATTTTCGGTGGATGGGTGATGGCGCAGGTGGACTTGGCCGGTTCGGTGATTCCAGCCCGCTTTGCTGGCGGGCGCATGGCCACCGTGGCCGTCAACGAGTTCATCTTCAAGCAGCCGGTGCGCGTGGGTGATATTTTGTCGTTTTACGCCAAGCTCACCCGCATTGGGCGAACCTCGATGACGGTGCAGGTGGAGGTGTATGCCGAGCGTTTTCGCGCCCAGGGCCAGTATGTGAAGGTGACCGAAGCCTCGCTGACCTATGTGGCCATTGACGAGCAGGGCAAGCCCCGCCCGGTGCCGCAGCAGCCCTGACTCAAGACACGATGTAGGCGCCGCTGCCGCTGGACATCAGCAGGCCATCGGTGCCTGCAAACTCCATGCGGGTCGAGCCCACCCGTGAGCCCAGGCGCAACACCTCGGCACGCAACACAAAGCGCTCGCCGATGCCAGGGCGCAGGTAGTCCACACGCAAATCGATGGTGCCCAACTTGGCAAAGCGTTGCACACGCTGGGCCACGGGCTCGTCCATGTGGCGCGCGCCCATGGCCGCCATGCAGGCCAGGCCGCCCATGGTGTCCAAGCAAGCGCTGATCACCCCACCGTGGATGCGGTTGTACGCGTAGTGGCCCACCAACTCGTGGCGCATCTCGATGCTGGCCGTCACCACCCTGGGAGACAGGGAGGTGATCTTCAAACCCAGCACCTCGTTGAAGACAATTTTTTTCTCAAAAATGTCTTTGACCTCAGCGATGAAGTTCTCTTCAAACACCACGTCGAGCGGCGGCAAATCTTTTTTCATACGTCTTTCTAAGGCCAAACAAGCCTGTCTGCCGCGATATTGTTCAAGTAGTAGCTATGAATTTTATAGCTTAGAGAAATCAGGCTTGCGTTTTTCCATGAAGGCGGTGAAGGCCTCACGCGCGGCGGGTTCGCGCAGCATGCGGCCAAAGCTTTGGCCTTCTTCGGCCATGCGCTGGGCCACGGCATCGGCCTGACCACCCTTCATGAGGCGCTTGGTGGCCATCACAGCACTCAAGGGCTTGGCAGCCAGTTTGCGCGCCTGCGCTTGGGCAAACGCGTTGGTTTCGGTGGGCGGCAAAATTTTATTGACCAAGCCCACTTCCAACGCCGCTTCAGCAAAAAACGCTTCGCCCAACAACAGCGCTTCAGCAGCGCGGTGGTAGCCAAACATTTGCGGCACCAAGAGGCTCGAAGCCGCTTCGGGGCACAAACCCAGGTTCACAAAGGGCATGGAAAACGCGGCGTTGTCGCCGGCATACACCAGGTCGCAATGGAAGAGCAGCGTGGTGCCAATGCCCACGGCCGGGCCGTTGACCGCGGCAATGATGGGCTTGGGACAGGCCGCAATGTTGCGCAAAAAGCGAAACACCGGGGCGTCTTCACCTGAAGGGGGCTTTTCTAAAAAGTCGCCAATGTCGTTACCTGCGCTGAAGATGGTTTCATCGCCTTGAATGACCACGACACGAATGGCCGCATCGGTGTTGGCAGCTTGCATGGCCTCAGCCATGGCGGCGTACATGTCGGAGGTGATGGAGTTCTTGCGCGAGAGGCGGTTGAAGCTGATGGTGCACACGCCGGCTTCGGTGTGAACGAGGATGTCAGACATGGTCATTCCTTGTAATAAACAATTTGGTGAGACGTGGTGAGGATCTGCCCGGCTTCGTTCCAGAGTTGGGCTGTTTGGTCAAAGAAATTGTTGTGAAAAGCTTGCGTCTGTGCCTGGCCCAAGACAAAGCCTGAGCCGGTGGCGGCCAAGGTGGGCGCATCGGCATGAAAATAGACCGTCATCGACACCGTGCCGGCAGGCACACGCAGCGCACGACGCAACCAAATGCGCGGGTAAAACACATCCGACATGGCCGCCAAGGCCAGGTGGTCGATGGCCCGCGGCTGGGCATCACGCATCCAAAGCTGCATCAGGCTTGAACGCAGGCTGCCATCCCACACCGGGGGCAAAGCGCCCACGATGGGGCGGGTCTCGTATTGCTTGATCCAAGCCACGCTGTCAAACAATTCAAAACGCGTCACATCCTGGGGCGGTGGTACCTGAGGCACGGGCACATCGGATTGCGACCAGGTCTCGCGGCGCACCGCTGTGAGCACGGTGGCGGTGGTGTTGATGCGCCATTGGCCATCAGCCTCGCACTGCCAAATGGCGGCTGTCCAGTGCTGGGTGGAGCGGTTGGTGCGCGCGGCCTCTAGGCGCACTTCAAAGGCACCATCGCCCAAGGCGCCGGCGTAATTGACGGTGAGCGAGACAGGCTCGCCCAGGCAGTCGGGGTGGCTGAGCACGGCTTTGAGCAGGGTGGCTGCGGTGCTGCCCCCAAAGGGACCCACCATGTTCCAGTAGGCGGGGCTGCTGTGCCCCCGAAACACGCCTGGGGACACCGGCTCCAGGCTCAGCGCTTGGTCAAAAGGGTGCATAAAGCTTGTTGTCTGTCAAAGACTGCATCGTAAGCGACGCAGCTGCCGGCCTATCCTAGGTGGGTCACCCAAGAGTTTCACCCAGGTCTATGGCCCGGGTGTGTAGCCCAGGTGTGTGTCCCGGCTGTGTGGCCCGGGCATAGGCCGGCAGGGTGTTCATCACACGCGCTCAAAAATACCCGCAGCGCCCTGCCCCATGCCCACGCACATGGTGACCATGCCGTACTTCAGGTTCTTGCGGCGCAGCGCGTGCACCACGGTGGCCGAGCGAATGGCACCGGTCGCCCCCAGCGGGTGACCCAGGGCAATCGCGCCGCCCATGGGGTTGACCTTGGCAGGGTCCAGGCCCAGGGTGTTGAGCACAGCCAATGACTGCGCAGCAAACGCTTCGTTGAGCTCGTACCAGTCGATGTCGTCTTGCTTGAGGCCTGCGTACTTGAGCGCAGCAGGAATGGCCTCGATCGGGCCGATGCCCATGATGTGCGGGGGCACACCACGGCTGGCATAACTCACAAAACGCGCCAAAGGTGTCAAGCCAAAACGCTTGACGGCCGCTTCGCTGGCCAAAATCAGCGCGCCTGCGCCATCCGAGGTTTGCGAGCTGTTGCCCGCGGTGACCGAGCCGCGCGCAGCAAACACTGTCTTGAGCTTGGCCAGGCCTTCCATCGACGTGTCGGGCCGCGCACCCTCATCCAGGCTGATGGTGCGTGTGGTGGTTTTCACCTCGCCACTGGCCAGGTCGGGCGTGCGATCGGTGACCTCAAAGGGGGTGATTTCGTTGGTGAATTCGCCAGCGGCCATGGCGGCCACAGCGCGCTGGTGCGACTGCACCGCAAACGCGTCTTGCGCATCGCGGTTGACCTTCCATTGCGTGGCCACTTTCTCGGCGGTCAGGCCCATGCCGTAGGCAATGCCAATGTTCTCGTCATTCAAATACATGGCTGGCGAAAGCGAGGGCGTGTTGCCCATCATGGGCACCATGCTCATGCTCTCCACACCGCTGGCAATCATCACATCGGCTTCGCCCACGCGGATGCGGTCGGCAGCCATTTGCACCGCGCTCAGGCCCGAGGCGCAAAAGCGGTTGACGGTGATGCCGCCCACGCTGTTGGGCAGGCCCGCCAGCACCGCGCCAATGCGCGCGATGTTCAGGCCTTGCGCGCCTTCGGGAATGGCGCAGCCGCAAATCACGTCTTCAATGGCGGCAGGGTCCAGGCTGGGCACTTGGCTCAGGGCCGACTGCAGCACCTTGACCAGCAATTCATCGGGGCGGGTTTGGCGAAACACGCCGCGGTGCGAACGACCGATGGGCGAGCGTGTGGCTGCGACGATGTAAGCGTCTTGAACTTGTTTCATGGCTGTCCTCAGTTACGCAGGGGTTTGCCGGTGTTCATCATGGCCATGATGCGGGCTTGTGTTTTTGGGTGGGTCAGCAAAGCACAGAAGGCTTTGCGCTCCAGGGTCATGAGGTAGGCCTCGTTGACCAGGGTGCCGTCGTTGATGTCGCCGCCAGTCACCACGTTGGCGATCAAGCTGGCGATGTGGAAATCATGCGCACTGATGAAACCACCATCGCGCATGTTGACCAATTGCCCCTTGATGGTGGCCAGACCACTGCGCCCTGCCACCGCAAACTGACGCGGGTGCGGTGGACGGTAACCCGAGGCGCTCATGCTGCGGACCTCGTTGATGGCCACAAACAGCAGCTCGTCTTTGTGCGGCACCACCACATCGCTTTCGAGCAGGTAGCCCAGCTTGCGCGACTCCAGCGCGCTGGTGCCCACCTTGGCCATGGCCGCGGCGGTGAAGCCCTCGGTCAAGAAAGGCAGGATGTCTTTGCCAGTAGAAGCAGCTGCGTTTTCTGCAGCGCGGCGGGCAATGTAGGTCAAGCCACCGGCACCGGGCACCAGGCCCACGCCCACTTCCACCAAGCCGATGTACGACTCCATGGCCGCCACGCGCTTGGCGCAGTACACCGCCATTTCGCAGCCGCCCCCCAAGGCCAGGCCCTGTACGGCCGCCACGGTGGGCACACTGGCGTAACGCAAGCGCAGCATCAAGTTTTGCAACTCGGCTTCCACACCTTCGATCATGCCCACGCCACCGACCATGAAGGCGGGCAGCATGGACTGCAAATCTGCACCGGCTGAGAACATCTCATCGGGCGACCAAATCACCAAGCCCTGGTAGTTTTTCTCGGCCAAGTCCACGGCTTGCATGAGGCCTTCGGTCACATCGGGGCTGATGGCGTGCATCTTGGTTTTGATGCTGGCAATCAAGACCTCACCATCGAGCGTCCACACACGCAGCGCGCTGTTCTCGAACAAGGTGGTGCCGCTCTTCATGGCCTGCGGGGCGTGCGCACCCAACACGTCTTGCGGGAAGTGCTGACGCGCATACACCGGCAGCTCGCGCTTGCCTTCAAACTGTTGCGTGCTGGGGTTCCAAGAACCTTGCGAGGTGTGCACACCACCGGCATCGGCCACGGGGCCTTTGAACACCCAGTCGGGCAGCGGTGCAGCGCACAAGGCCTTGCCAGCGTCGATGTCTTCTTGCACCATCTTGGCCACCTCGAGCCAGCCGGCGTCTTGCCAGAGCTCGAACGGGCCTTGCTTCATGCCAAAACCAAAGCGCATGGCGAAGTCCACATCGCGCGCGGTGTCGGCAATCGAAGCCAAGTGGATGGCTGCGTAGTGAAAGCTGTTGCGCAAAATCGCCCACAAGAATTGGCCCTGGGCGCCTTCGCTGTTGCGCAAGAGTTTGAGGCGCTCGGCAGCTGGCTTTTTGAGCATGCGGCCATACACCTCGTCGGCCTTGGCGCCAGCGGGCACGTAGTCGCCCTCGCTCAGGTCAAAGCGTTGGATGTCGCGCCCCACCTTCTTGAAAAAACCAGCCTTGGTTTTTTGACCCAAGTGGCCTTTGTCGAGCAGGGTTTTAAGCACCAAGGGGGTGGCAAAGCTGCTGTAGAACGGGTCGGTCTGTGCACTCAGGGTGTCTTGCAGCGTCTTGATGACGTGGGCCATGGTGTCCAAGCCCACCACGTCTGCGGTGCGGAAAGTGCCTGAGCTGGCGCGGCCGAGCTTTTTGCCCGTGAGGTCGTCCACCACATCGGGTGTCAAACCGAAGTTCTCCACCTCTTTCATGGTGGCCAACATGCCAGCAATGCCAATGCGGTTGGCAATGAAGTTGGGCGTGTCTTTGGCGCGCACCACGTTCTTGCCCAGGCCGCTGGTGACAAAGGTTTCCAGGTCGTCGAGGATGTGCGGCTGCGTGGCAGGCGTGGCAATCAGCTCCACCAAGGTCATGTAACGCGGCGGGTTGAAAAAGTGGATGCCACAAAAGCGCGGGCGCAGCGCTTCAGGCAAGGCTTCACTGAGTTGCGTGATGGACAAGCCCGAGGTGTTGGAGGCCACGATGGTGTGCGCACCAATGTGTGGCGCGATCTTTTGGTAGAGATCGCGCTTCCAGTCCATGCGCTCGGCAATGGCCTCGATGATGAGGTCGCAGTCTTTGAGCAGATCAAGGTGCTGCTCATAGTTGGCTGCTTGAATCAGCTCAGCATCCGAGGCCACGCCCAAGGGCGCGGGCTTGAGTTTTTTCAGGCCCTCGATGGCCTTGGTCACGATGCCGTTGGGGCTGTCTTTGCCGGGCAGGTCAAACAAGACCACCGGCACTTTGACGTTGACCAGGTGCGCTGCAATTTGCGCACCCATCACGCCCGCGCCGAGCACGGCGACTTTTTTCACCAAAAAACGGGACATGGCAGTTCCTTCAGGCCAGGGCCAAATCGGTGTCCATCAAGGACGCAGCACCGGCTCGCGCCGTGCGCATGAGCGTGGCGGTTTCGGGCAGCAGCTTGGCGAAGTAAAAACGCGCGGTCTGCAACTTGGCAGGGTAGAAGGGGTCGGTGTTGCCCGCAGCAATTTCACGCAAGGCCACTTGCGCCATGCGCGCAAAGAAGTAGGCAAACACCAGGTGGCCTGCCACACGCAGGTAGTCCACCGCAGCCGCGCCCACTTCGTCGGCATTTTGGAAACCTTTGAAGCCGATTTCGGTGGTGAACTTGGTCAT
>DKJZ01000063.1 GCA_002454975.1 Hylemonella sp. UBA6679 | reverse complement strand
ACTAATTTGGGGGAATGCCAGACACTTTGGAAAACCGCTCATATTTGAGTGAAACTTGTGACGGTCACTAACCTCATCAACACCATCCAGATCGCGAAGCATTTCTATAGAAAAACTAGGATTGACCATCAACTTTATGCTGTTTAGCTTTGAGCTTGTCTTAACCAGGTAGACAACATTTCCGTTGGCTGCTTGGTAACCAACCATTTTCTTGACATCTTTGGTCTCAGAATACCCAGCATTGATGAACTCCTCCATAGGGACGAGCACGTTTGCTTCACTGTCTTCAGCTTTGATATTCACTTTGCTACCTTTCGTTTTTAACTTTATTGGCGAGAGATATTTCTCTCTTGGCTGATCGCCACCCTCACTGCTTGCCACGGACACTTGAATTTCTTTGAATGCAAGCTTCACAGCTTCCTGCGCCATTCGCCCGTATTTCCCTCGCTCGTGCTGACGTTTCCCCATCCACTGTGGGATCAGCGCACCTTGGGAAGCGAAGTGTTCAACATGAACAACCACAACTGATCCGTCGGTGTAGGCAACTTCGTTTATCCATCGCCAGGGTCTTTTAGTTGCCTTCTGATACAACTTGAAGGCCTCTCGGACGTAATTCAGCTTCGATCCGAGCCCGAACATCACGACTAATTTTGTTGATGGTGGCAGTTGGTAGAGGAATTTTTCGGCGCAATTGTTTGCAACTTCTTTTCCAAAGGGTGTCGCTACAAATTTGTCGAGCATTCCACCACCGGAGCCTTTCCAGGAAGAGCTTTCCTTTTCATAGCGCTCAACCGTGCACCGTACAAGCGAACCAAAGTGAAACTTTCCTGAAGGATCGGCAATCGCTTTCGAGACAACAGCCGCAAGATCAGCACCTACGATCTCAGGCAGAAGCCCAACGTGGCCAAGAATTTTCCCGACATTACCCCGTCCGCCTTTGTACGCGATTTCGTTATGCGCCACTTTCGATAACGCACCAGCTTGAGTTGGCCCCTTAGAAAAACCGAGAACAACAACTTCTGGGTTGGTGTTACCCCAAGCAAGCGGATTGGCTGTGATTCGCCAATCAACTTCGGTACGTTTGGTGACATCGAACTGCGGTGAACAACCGTTGTAGCAAAGAGAGCACGTAACCCTGCCGTGGTTTGGAAGTGAGCTCATATATTCTCCAGGTAGTCAAACTGCGATTGAACCTTGCTTGGTGTAGCTGACCAAGGATTTAGTTTCCATGAGCCAGTTTTGCTTAGCGCTCTCAAGCGTCGAGCCAAGGATGTTTGGTGGATCGGCGTTGAACTGGTCAATCAGCTCCATCAAGGGCTCTAACATGTCACCGTCGAGCCATATGTCAGCGGGGTGTGTATGGCAATTTAATTCGGTACGAACTGTTTCTACTAGCCGGTTACTGGTACGCCATACATGACTTCCTAGCCGCTTAAAGAATTCCTTTCGTATCTGATAAGTGCGGTTTTCTGCTCGGGACTTGGCGCAATCCACATGAATAGCTGCCACAAAAGCTTCGACAGTAGCCCAAGCACCAGGCGCCATTGCCAGAGGCGCGTACCGAATTGTTTCACTGCGGGCATTGCCTTGAGGCCCTGCCATAAGTGCAGCCAAGCGCATGCCTTCTAAGCCTTTGAGCCCACATGGCAGATCGAGCACAAGCCCGTCCAAGCCTAGTGAGTAAAAATTCGCTTTCACTTGGTCATGTAATGATTCAAGATCCAAGTTGCCTTTGAGCTTATTGACCCGAGTAGACACCATGCACAGATTACCCGGCACGTATCCCAAGGTGTTATCGAGCCGATCAATAGACCAGTCTGATTCAGCCAGTTCGCCTTGCGTCAGATTGTCCCCTGAGACAGGGCAAACGGTCACTGTGATGCTACGGAGATAGTCCACCGACAACGCTGAACTTACGGGAATTTTGCGAGCAAATGCGTTGATCTTTAAATTTAAAAGCTTACGCAAATAGAGGTCAGAGCGCCTGGGTGGCTGCTTCAAGCCGTGTAGGTAACCACTTTCCATTTCTAGGTGTGGCCACTCAGGCTTTCCTTCCTGGTCATGTGGCGGAGTCAACCGCAGGATACCCATTTCACGACCTAACTGAAAGGCGTATCGATCGGATAAGCTATCTTCCCGGTCAAGTTCGGCGTCCCTAGCATCAATAGCAAGTTGCAGATGCGGCTGCTCGCTCCAGTATCGGAGTGGGTTAAAGATCTCGTGCTCGTGTACTTGCATGTCGTTCTCCTTGAAGTAGTACAGAACGAACTATCAAGGCTGGACTCAGGCGCAAGTGAGCCATCAAGTATCAATAATTAAAATTCCAATTTGATATTTACTTTTTGCCAGTTTTTTGATTAGCAAGTCTTTGCTTGTAGTTGGCTCTAGCAAGTTCAATCAATGTCGATTGGTAACGTCCTAAGGAACCCCATGTAGCTCCCGTTACGAAATATTGGGTGTAACGATCAAGCATGTCGGTAACGGTAGATTCAGCCACTGGCCTCTTGGTTTCCTTATCAAGCCGAGCGGCTAACAACTTTCGAATTGTTGGGTAGTGTTGGCTGTGCCGGTAAATTTCGTTTTCAAAAATCACTGATTCGATCAACTCACGCTCCTGCTTTTCGTTAAAGTACGCCCGTCTGCGACCGCCTTGCGTACCGATAGGTTCACCGCGAATAAAACGATTGCGAGCGCGCGATACCCAGTGACGCTCCTTGCCAATTGCCTCAGCGGTGTGGTCCAGGCTCAAACCCATCAACGGTAGTAAAACGGACTGAGCCACTTTGATTTGCTCGATATCTGCGCTTGTTGCGATGATGTAGCGTGCTCGTTCTGCGGCATCGCTGGCGTCCTTGGGTGGTCTTGACATAGTGACAGTGAGTAGCGATGAGGCTGATTCTGCCTTGCCTCATACAGGTATAACCGATTTGCTCAAACTGGCGGCGGGTTTGCAACGGTTGCAGTCATCGACCGTTACAAGTTGAACTGCAGCCATCGGCTAACGAAGGTCATTCAGCTCTCGTCTACCAACCCTCTCTTGTGGAGAGCAGTTTGCAATACATCAGGTTTAACATGCCGAACGAATACTTTACGCAAGTTGCTGGGGTTGTGGGCTTGGTGAACATCAAGGACCAATTCGAGAAAGCAAACTCACCTCGCAGTAGAAGCTGCCCGCGCAGTGCTATTTGAATGTTCAGAGTAAACAAATGGCGAAGACAGGGAAATCACATAAAAAGCAGCACTTCGTACCTCAGTGCTATACGAAGGCCTGGCATGACACTACAGCACCAGCCGGCCCTACTCGCACACCTTACGTTTGGCTGTTCAATAAAGTCGGGACTGACGCTCGCCGCAAAGCACCAGTCAATCTTTTTACAGAAACCGACATTTACACGATCGTGCGTCCAGACGGACAGCGCGATCTACGCCTCGAGCACGGCTTCCAGGAATTGGAGGACAAGTTCACCCGGGTCAGGAATCTCAAGTTCAATCGGCGAGTGTGGCCTGAGGCGGCAGATTTGGCTTGGGTAATAGGCTTCGCTGCAACCGCCCAAGCGCGAACAGCAGCACATCGAAACTTTCATCGAGAACAGTGGGCAGATATCCGCAATCGCATGGAAGAGTTCCAGGCCGCATTCGAAGCGGCCCCGCCAGAACGAAAGGAGGCCATGACTCGCGTTGGGTTTCACAGCCAAAACTCTAGCCCAGGAATGACCCTCGACGATGTCCGCCGACTGGAAGCTCAGCCTATACAGAAAATGATTGGTCCCACTCTCCGCTCAGTGATCCCAGTGCTTACACGGATGAATGCTGCTGTTCTTTGCACAGACGACCCTCTTGGCTTTGTAACCACCGATACTCCATGCACTTGGTTCGACCCAGAGGCATACAAGCTCCAACCCATTTTCCGGAGTCCAGCGTTGGGGGCGGCTACGATCGAAGTGACGCTTCCAATCTCACTGTGGCAGTGTCTAGTCATTACGCACAGGCCCGATTTTAATGGCTACATAGATGTCGGCCAGCGGGTCGTCGATGAAGTCAATCGGCGCCACATCGCCCACTGCGATGAGAACTTCATTTCGCATATTGAAGCTACGAGGCAAGTCTGGTTTGAACAACCACCGATGCCAGATGATGCTTGGGAAAAAGTCCGCGAACGAAAGATCGCCTCTGGTGAATGGCCTGTGTAGCAGCTCAGATATGCGAAAGTTCGGTGGTCGCTCTGGGTCGGCAGCCGTCTAACGATCTGCCGAAAAAGGCCTCTCCCAGCCCTTTTCCCTCAACTGCCCTAGCCCTCAGTCACATCTAATCTTGAGTCGCTGCAACGTAGCGACTGCATCGGCTCTAGATCTTGGCAATCGAGAGCCGGACTTTCCACAACCAACTTTGCAATAATCTGCAACGCCTTTTAAAACAAAGGCTTACAGACCAAGAGCTTGACTAACTTTATTAATAAAACCAGCCCCGAGTCACGTTATCCTTGGTCTTTTACAACACGGAGACTGAGGACATGATCACCCTGTGCGGCTTTTCGGTGTCGAACTACTACAACAAGGTCAAGATGGTGATGCTCGAAAAGCAGATCCCCTTCACCGAGGAGAAGGTTTACACCCACAGCAAAGACGAGGCTGTGCTGAGCGCCTCGCCCCTGGCCAAGGTGCCTTTTATCAAAACCGAACACGGCAACATGTGCGAGAGCCAAGTCATTGTGGACTACCTCGAGGCCGCCTACCCAGCCCACCCCTTGCTGCCCGCCGACCCCTGGGAGCAAGCCAAATTGCGCGAACTCACCACCTACATTGAGCTGCACCTGGAGCTGGTGGTACGTGAGCTCTATGGCCAAGCCTTTTTCGGCCGCACCGTGGATGACGCCACCAAAGCCCGCGTGCACAAGCAGCTGGTGAAAAACATCGACGCCTTCAAACGCCTGGCCAAATTTGGCCCCTATGTGGGCGGCGATACCTTCACCCTGGCCGACTGCGCCGCCTGGGTGTCTTTGCCCCTGGTGGGCATGGCCACCAAAGGGGTGCTGGGCACAGACCTGCTGATGGAAGCAGGCGTAGACTGGAAGGCTTACAACAAGCTCATCGCTGCCCGCGAGAGCGCGGTGCGCATCAACGCCGACCGCAAAGTGGCGCAAGACGAGATGGCCGCCTTGAGCGCCAAAAAATAATAGAAGCTTCGAGCCGTTAGCCCGGCGCAAGGCCGGGCTAAATTTTCAAGCCGCCCAGGCCAGCATGCCTGGTTTGTCGGCCTGCTGCTTGCGTTTCACAATCGCCTCGGCCAAGTGCAGCGCATCGCGCGCCACACCTGAGAAGCGACCGCTCCCCCAGGTGTGCAACCAGGGCAGACCCAAGAAATACAAACCGTCTTCACGGGTGATGCCGCGCAAGTGCACCGGGTCGCCCCGGCCGTTGAACACCGGGGCGTCCACCCACGCAAAGTCTGGCCCAAAACCGATGCACCACACCACGCTTTGAATGCTGGCTTGCTTCAAGCTCAGCGTGGTGCGCTCGCCACTGGGCTCCCAAACCGGGGTGTAAACGCTGGGTGGCGGTGCAGCAATACCTTTGGCCGCGATGTGTTTGTCGATGCTGGCGTTGATGCCGTTGTAGATCGCATCGGCACCATCGAGGTTGTTTTTCAGGTTGGGCAAAAAACGCAGGGTGTCGCCGTCGAGCTCGGTCATGAGACCAAATAGCTCCATGCCTTCTTTGGCAAAGCGACGCAGGTCGATGTCACGCCCGCCCTCGCGTCCGGTCACATAGTGGTTGGTGTTGTCGCGCACGCCTTCGCGCAAAGGGTGCTGGGTCACAGGCATGTGGTAGTAGCCCATGTCGGCCAACCAATCCACCACGTCTTTGCCGCGGTAAAAGCGCGCGCAACGTGGCGCATCACCGGTGGCCAAATACACCTTGCGACCTGCCAGGTGCAGGTCTTCAGCAATTTGCGAACCCGACTGCCCGCTGCCCACCACCAACACCGGGCCTTCGCTGAGTTGTGCTGGGTTGCGGTATTCGGCTGAGTGAATTTGCATCATGCTTTGCGGCAGTCGCTCAGCCAAGCGCGGCACGATGGGCTTGTGGTAGCCACCCGAAGCCACCACCACTTGGTCGGCAGTGAAATTACCGCGACTGGTCTGCACCTCAAAGGGCGCATCGACGCTAGGCCGCTTGACCTTGAGGACCTCCACGCCTTCGAGCACCGGCGGGTTCACATGCGCCACAAAGCCGGCTAACCAAGCGTTGATCTCGTCCTTGACCATGAAGCCGTGCGGGTCGGGTCCTTTGTAAGGGTAGCCTGGCAACTCACATTGCCAGTTAGGTGTGACCAAAGAAAACGAGTCCCAGCGCTGGGTGCGCCATCTGTGCACCAGGCTGCGTTTTTCCAGCAGCAAATGGTCGATGCCGCGCTCTTGCAAGTAGTAACTCAAAGACAGGCCGGCCTGTCCGCCGCCGACGATGATGACCGAGTGGAGTGGCGTGCTCATGGTGTTCATTCAAAAGAGGTGATGGCCACCTGGTCGGTGGCCTGGAAGTTTTGCGCGATGTCTTCAATCTGGGCCAGCTGGTCCATGGCCGCCGAACACGCAAAGCCGTACTTGGCGCGCACCCGCTCAGACGCAATGCCCAGCGCTTCGCGCGAGCGGATCAAAAAATCCGCCAGGGTGTAAGACTCGCCTGCCTGAAAAAAATCTGCAATCACCAAAGAAGGTGAATAGCAACGGGTGGTGCGCTGGTCGGGCCAACGCACATGAAAGTGCATCACAGGCATGGGGCGGTCTCCTGCTGGGTTGTGGGTGGTGGGGTGGTGGCGCTCATCAAGCGCTGGTAAATCGTTAGGTGCTGCTGCGCGCTTTTGGCCCAGCTGAAATGCTGCGCCAAGCGCGCACCGCTTTGCACAAGCTGTGCAGCACCGCGTTGGGCATAAGCCTGCGCCAAGGCGCGGGCGATGTCGGTTACATCGAGCGGGTTGGCAAACGCGACGTCGCTGTCTTGCAGGTGTTCGGTAAACGGCGCGATCTTGGAGGCAACGACCGGTGTGCCACTGCACAGAGCCTCCAACACCACCAGGCCAAAGCCCTCGCGCAAGCTGGGCATGGCCACCACATCGGCCAAGCGGTACAAACTGGGCAGCGCCTCATCGGGCAAAGCGCCGGTAATGACCACATCGGCCTGCACGTCTTGCCCAGGTCCTGCAGCACGCAGGCCCAGACCTTGTAATGCTTCGCGAAAGCTTTGCATGGTCTGGCTGTGGTCGAGCAAACTCGCACCACCTGCAATCACCCACACAGCACGCGCCATGCCGCTATGTTGGCGCCACAGAGCAAAGGCCTGCAGCAAACGCACCGTGTTTTTGCGCGACTCGATGCCGCCCACACTCAAGAGCATGGGGCGACTTGCATCCACACCCAGCTTGCTGGCCCACGCATCATCAAGCACTTGTGCTTGCGGTGAAAAACGCTGTGCATCCACACCGTTGCACACCGCATGCGCGGCAATCCCATGGTCTTCTTGCAAACGCGCTTGCCAGAGTTGGCTCACGCAGAGCACTTCAGAAGCTTGCGTGACCGAGCGCAGTTGCAAACGCTGCAACTCTGGGTCGTCAAACGGGTCGAGGTGGTGCACCGTGCGCACAAAACCTTGGATGAGACCGCGCGCTTGCAAATCTGCCAGCGCGTTACCACCCATGCCGTCGTGCGCGTGCAGCACATCAAAGTCAGCAGCGGTGTGTTCTAAATGCGTGGTGAAGGCAGCCACACGGTCGCGCACCAAATCCAAGGTGTTGTCTGGCGTGTGGCGCACAGACACCAAGAAGGTTTTGCACGCCACAGGTCTGAAAAATTGTTGGCCGGGTAAGGCCGGGGCCATGACCGTCACCTCATGACCGGCGTCATGCAAAGCCTGCGCAAGCTCCAAGGTGTGCACCACCCCACCGCGTGGGTTCACTGAATGGGTGAGCAGGCCGGTCTTCATGCGACCAACTCGGCAGGTCTTGCCTGAATGAAAGGGCTGCACTCAAAGTTCCACAACTCGGCGCTGCTGCCAGCGTGCTGCAAAGTGACCACATGTTCGCGGCAAACCTCGCCCACCACGCTGCAGGCAATATCACGCTGCGCAAAACGGGTGATGACCTCGCCCACACACTCGGGGCGCACACTCAGCACAAAACCATAACTGGGGAAAGAGCTCAGCCAACGCAGCAGCGACACGCCATCGGGTTTGGGCATGGCATCCACGTTGATGCATGCGCCCACACCGGAGCATTCCAGCAGCATCATGAGCGTGCCCACGGCGCCGGCCATGCTGATGTCTTTAGCTGCGCGGCACAAACCGTCCTCGGCCAAGCGAGGCAACACCTCGAGGTCTGCACGCAAACGCTCTGCAGGCGCGGTAGTGGCACAGTTCCAATAAGGGAAAGGCTCTTGGTAAGCACCGCGCAAGTCGCAGGCCATCAGCAGCACATCGCCCGGGCGGGCATCAAAACTGGTGAGCAAGGCCTTGGCTTGACCGAGGATGGCCACAGCCAGTTGTGGGCGCTGGCTGCGGTTGTTGCTGTGGCCGCCCACAATTGGCACACCATAGGCTTTGGAAGCTGCCGCCATGCCAGCGAGCATCTCATCGGCAGGCTGCATGCCTGCACTCCACAAAGCATTGACCACCGCGGTGGGTCGCCCACCCATGGCGTAGATGTCGCTGATGTTGACCATGACCGCAGAGAAGCCGGCAAACCAGGGCATGCGTTCAATGAAGTCTTCCACCAAGCCTTCAATCGCTAGTAAGAGATAGCCGCCATGGCCATCGGGGATGGCGGCGGTGTCGTCACCCACCGGTACGGCCTGGTTCAAGGCTTGCGCAGGCAGGGCTTGCGTCAGGGCCGAGACCACATCGCTGATGTCGCGCTTGTGCGCAAAGCCGCGCGTTTGGCGCAGTTGTTCACACAGGGCTTGAGCGTCAGTCATCCGCGCGAAGGTTCAAGTGGTACACGCGCGCACACCACCATGCCGCTGATGGCATCGAAACACGGCGGGTAAGCAGCCAGATCGGCTTGCATTTCGCCGTGTGCACGGCCATGCAAGACCACCTCGCGGTGCAAGCGCCAGTTGAGTTTTTGAAACATGGGAATGTTTTGTGCCTGCACATGGGCCATGAAGGTGTGTGCGCCTTGTGCATGCGCGCGGCTCACCGCCAGGCGGATCAAGGTGGCCCCCAAGTGCGCGCCGAGCTTCAAACCCTGTCGGCCTTGCCCGCGATACGAAGGGTACACGGCCAAACGCGAACCCCACCACACACCTGGCGCGGTTTCCACAATACGCACCGTGCCCACCACTTGGTCGGGCA
Organism: Hylemonella sp. UBA6679; assembly: GCA_002454975.1. Taxonomy (GTDB): domain Bacteria; phylum Pseudomonadota; class Gammaproteobacteria; order Burkholderiales; family Burkholderiaceae_C; genus Hylemonella. Next base: position 63,026 of record DKJZ01000063.1, on the reverse strand, counting down.
TGCCGCCTTGGCAAGACATGGCCACCAGCAATTGCGCTTGATCGTCAATGGCGTCCCGGTCATCGCCCTGAAAAATACCTTGCTCGATGCAAAACACCGCGCGGCGCAAACTCAGTGCTTGCGCCACTTCCCAGTCCTGGCAAGCCTGGCGCACACGAAACTCCACCGGCCACCAAGGTGGCGGGGCTTCAATCACATCGTCAAGCACCAGCATACAAGCACCTCAGGTTTCAAAGACCGACAAGGACGAACACGCACCGCATTTGCCGCAACCGGCCTTGATGTCGGTGGAGCGCAAATCAGCAGCTTTGACCATGGCGCCCAGGGGCTCGAGCAAAGCCTTCATGAATTCAGGGCTGGGCGAGGGGTGGTCTTCCAAGGGCGTACCGCTGATGGGCACAAAGGGCACCACAAAGGGGTACACACCCATCGCCAACAGCTGTTTGCAAATGTCCAGAATCGCCTCTTGGGTGTCGCCCAAACCCGCCAAGATGTAGGTGCTCACCTGGCCGCGGCCAAACACTTTGACCGCCGCTTCAAAGGCGGTCATATAACGGCTGATGGGCACGGTGGCTTTGCCTGGCATGATCTGTTCTCGCACCTCAGGCGTGACCACCTCCAGGTGCATGCCCAGGGTGTCGATGCCGGCATCGCGCATGCGCTCGAACCAGATGTCGTCATCCGGCGGCTCGCACTGACCTTGAATCGGGATGTCCACCGCGGCCTTGATGGCGCGCGCACTCTCGCACAACACCGCCGCACCCCGGTCGCTGCCCGGTGGGGTGCCGGTGGTCAGCACCATGTGTTTGATGCCATCGAGTTCCACCGCCGCTTTGGCCACCTCGGCCAGTTGCTGCGGGGTTTTGTGCGCCACCGTGCGGCCCGCGGCCAAGGACTGACCGATCGAGCAGAACTTGCAGGTTTTTTTACGGCTCTCGTAACGGATGCAGGTTTGCAGCACGGTGGTGGCCAGCACATCCGAACCATGCAAGGTGGCGATGTGCGAGTAGGGCACACCCTCAGCCGTGCTCAAGCCATAAAAGCGGGGTTGTTTGGGAAAGCTCACCGTGGCAATCGGGATGCTGCCGCGGGTGATCACACTGTTGCCCTGCGCATCGGGCGCTTGGGCAGTGAACGGTGAAGTCCAGGCGGTGCTGGTGTGCACCGGCACCATGATGGTGTGGCCATCTACCGTGACAGCCTTGTGGTCCGAGGGGCCAGCGCCGCCTTTGCGGCTCGGCGCACCGGCAGCCGGGTCAACCAGGCGCAAACCCAGAGACTGCAACTCGGTCATGAGTTCGCGGGGGGACAGCACGGCGTTGGTGGTCATGGTTCAGATTTCCTGGCTGGTGGTCATGGCCGCGGCCATGGTGGTGGGCATGGGCACCACGGTTTGGGCGGCGCGTTCATTGACCATGAGGGTGAGCAACTCGGGGCGGGCGTAGTGACCCACCGAATCCATCATGCGTTTGCGTTTGGTGATCAGGGCCATGTCCAGGTCGGCGATCACAATGCCTTCGCCTTCGGTCAGCGGCGGGGCCAGGTGCTTGCCTTCGGGGGAAATGATGGCGGTGTGGCAGCCCCCGCGCAGGGCTTTTTGCAGGTTGACATCGGGCGTGATGGCCATGATCTGCGCATCGGTCAGCCATCCGGTGGCATTCACCACAAAGCACCCCGACTCCAAGGCGTGGTGGCGGATGGTGACTTCCATCTGCTCGGCAAATATCGGGCCGACCAGCGAGCCTGGGAATTGGGCGCAGTGAATCTCTTCATGTTGGGTCATCAGCGCGTAGCGGGCCAGCGGGTTGTAGTGCTCCCAACAGGCCAAGGCGCCTACGCGGCCGACCGCGGTGTCCACCACCTTCAAACCGGCAGCGTCGCCCATGCCCCAGACCATGCGCTCATGGTAGGTGGGCGTGATCTTGCGGCGTTTGAGCAACAGCTCGCCATTGGCGTCAATGATGAGCTGCGCGTTGTAGAGGCTGCCGTGGTCGCGTTCATTCACGCCCAGCACCACCACCACACCATGGCTGCGCGCACAGGCGGCCACAGCGTCGGTCACCGGGCCGGGCACGACCACCGCCTCGTTCATCAAACGGATGTGCGGCGCGCCTTGCAAAACTGGCGGCAGCACGAACGAGAAATAGGGGTAATAGGGCACAAAGGTCTCGGGGAAGACGACCAGTTGCGCCCCCTGCTTCGCAGCAGATTCAATGGCCTCACACACCCGCGCCAGCGTGCCTTCAGGACGCTCCAGGTCTGGCGCGATTTGAACCGCAGCGGCGCGAATGATGTTGTGGGCCATGCCGTGTCCTCAAAGGGTCCAGGTGTCGAGGATGAAGGCGTTGTCTTTGCGGTGCAGCAAGATCAGGTCGAGCACATCGAGTGGGTTGATGGGCTTGATGCCGGGGATCAAAGCGCCTTCGCCGTGGCCGTAGAGCGCCTGCAGCGCAAAACGGCAGGCGTAGACCTTGCCGCCTTCTTCGATGAACTTGCTGATTTGGTTGTTGAAGTTCTGGTGGCCAGGGAAAGCTTCGTCGCCCAAGGTGGGGAAGCCGCGCTGCACACCCAGTGTCACGCCAGGGCCGTACAAGAGTACCGAGGTCTCAAAGCCTTTGCGCTTCAAGCGGGTGGCTTGCAGCAGGTTAACAAAACCAATCGAGCCCTCAAAGGCCACGGTGTGGAAAGTCACCAGGGCCTTTTCGCCGGGGGCAGCTTTGACGTCTTCAAACACTTTCTCTTCGTAATCGACCAGGATGTCGCCTTTGACATTGGCAGGCTTCGTGACTTTGGGCATGGGTAACTCCGGTAGGGTTGATGAATCAGCGGGGCTGTGTGCTTTGGTGAACAGCGCGCCCTGTGTCTTTGCACGGTACGTGCCAAGTTCTTAGCGCTTGTCTCGCGAGGACATGCAATCAAAGTGCGATCAAGCGCAGCACATGGGCTTGATGGGGCATTGATCGAACGGCAAAATTTTTTCCATGTCGCTCTGTTCGCCATGCTGGCGAGACTGCGCTGCCTGTTTGACACACAGCAATGCGCGTGAAACGCACAACGTACGTGCATGCACCATGCGATCAATGCACCCGATCAATGGCGCTGCATGCACCAACACACAGCAAATTTGATAGCACCTTGATGGCATGGGCAGGCACAGATAGTGCATGTGAAGGTTCATGTCCAAAAGTTTTGCGCATTGGGTCAAGAAAATTGAGACGAGCGAGCAGCCGGCTTATTTGCTGCTGCCCGAGCTCATCGCTCAAGACGTGCGCAGCGGCCGCTTGGTGGCGCGCGACAGGTTGCCCACCTTGCGCGACCTGGCCAGCCTGCTGAGTCTCAACTACACCACGGTGGCGCGCGCTTACAGCGAGGCGCGCAAGCGCGGGCTGATCGACACCCACGCCGGCCTGGGCACGTTTGTTCGCGGCATGAGCGCTACGCAACCTCTGCGCGGCGGCAGTGGTGCCGAGATGACCATGAACATGCCACCTGAGCCGCAAGACCCGGCCCTGATGGCGCACTTGCAAGACAGCGCGGCGCGCTTGCTCGCGCGTGCTGATTGGTGGGGCTTGTTGCGCTACCAAGATTTCGGCGGCACCCACCTAGACCGCGATGTGGGTGCGCAGTGGTTGCGTGCCCGCGTGGCCGATTGCAAAGCCGAACAGGTATTGCTCAGCCCCGGCATACACAGTGTGCTGACCGCTTTGTTTTCTTTGTTGGCGCGCCCTGGCGAGTTGGTGTGTGTGGAGTCGCTCACTTACCCTGGCGTGAAGGCGATTGCTGCGCAGTTGGGGGTACAAATGCATGCGCTGCCCATGGACGATGAGGGTCCGCTGGTGGATGCGTTCGAGCACGCTTGTAAAAGCCTGCACCCCAAAGCCCTGTACTGCAACCCCACGCTGCTCAACCCCACCACCGTGACCATGTCGCGTGCGCGGCGTGAAGCCTTGGCTGATGTGGCGCTGCGCTTTGCGGTGCCCATCATTGAAGACGATGCCTACGGCATGTTGCCGCAGCACACACCAACCAGCCTGGCCAACCTGGCCCCAGAGCTGACCTACCACGTCAGTGGTTTGTCCAAATGCTTTGGCGCGGGTTTGCGCAGCGCTTATGTGCGCGCACCGAGTGAGCGACAAGCCCAGCGATTGGCTGGTGCCATGCGCGCCACCACGGTGATGGCCTCGCCGGTGACCAACGCCCTGGCCACCGCCTGGGTGCAAGACGGCACCGCGCTAGCCATGCTGCAAGCGGTGCGCGAAGAATGCGCAGTGCGCCAGCGCATGGCCGCCACCCATTTGCAAGGCCACCCAATTCTGGCGCCACAAGACGCCTTTCACCTGTGGCTGCCACTCAGTCCCGGCTGGAGCCCGGTGGAGTTCGCCTCTTACCTGCGCACCCGCGGTGTGGGCGTGGTCGCAAGTGCCGCGTTTTCCACCGATGGCGACCCGCCTGATGCCGTGCGTGTGTGTCTGGGCGGGCCGGTGAGTCGCGATGAATGCGACCTGGCCCTTCGCTTGATCGCCGACACCCTGAACCACCCCGTTCACCCCCATTCCACCGTTTGAAGAAAGCCCCCTATGCCCACCATCACCCCCCGCCCACCGCTGCCACCGTTTGACGCGCAAACCGCCGCACAAAAAGTGCGCATGGCCGAAGACGCCTGGAACACCCGCGACCCCGAGGTCTGCGCCCGCGTGTACACCGAAGACACTACCTGGCGTAACCGCGCTGAATTTCCCAAGGGCCGTGAAGAGGTCAAAGCCTTTCTGGCGCGCAAATGGGCACGCGAGTTGGACTACCGTCTGATCAAAGAGGTGTGGGCCTACACCGACAACCGCATCGCGGTGCGCTTTGCCTATGAATGGCATGACGACTCGGGGCAATGGTTTCGCAGCTACGGCAACGAGAACTGGGAGTTCAACGCGTACGGCTACATGCAGCGTCGCTTTGCCAGCATCAACGACATGCCCATCAAAGCGGAACAACGTTTGTTTCATTGGCCCCTGGGGCGCCGCCCAGACGATCATCCCAGCTTGAGCGATTTGGGTTTGTGACTTGATCGCATGAAGCATGCGATCAATGGCCTTGTCTTGGTGCCCTTCAAAGCATAGAACGCCCCAAAAAATGCACTCTAGCGATGGCTGAGGGTAATTCTCGGTCTAGGCGCACCAAATGCGTGCATCTTGATGTGCGCACTGCCCCGACAAAGGTGGCACGGCCTTTGCAAATACCTCGGTATCCATTTCTACCGAGAGGTTTGCCATGTCTCTGTTGCCCACCACGTCCCCGCACGATCCTTACGATGCCGACCGCCCCTTGATGCTCAAATGCGCCTGTGGTCAAGACCATGCACCAGGCGAGCACAGCATTGCGGCCAGCGCTGAAGAAGCGGGGCACCAGTTCATGGAAGCTGCGTTGGTCAAAGCCCTGTTCCCAGTCGACAGCGTGCGTCGCGGCTTTTTGAAGGCAGTTGGCGCCAGCACCGCACGTGCGGCCATTGCCTCGGTGCTGCCCATCGGCGCCTTGCAAGCCATGGCACAAGACAAAGGCTCGCTGGAGAAGAAAGACCTCAAGATTGGCTTCATCGCCATCACTTGCGCCTCGCCACTCATCATGGCCGACCCGCTGGGCTTCTATCGCAAAGAAGGCTTGAATGTGCAGCTCAACAAAACCGCGGGCTGGGCGCTGATTCGCGACAAGATGATCAACAAAGAGCATGACGCGAGCCACTTCCTCTCGCCCATGCCGCTGGCCATGAGCATGGGCCTGGGCTCCAACCAGGTGGGCATGAATGTGGCGAGCATTCAAAACACCAATGGCCAGGCCATCACCCTGCACGTCAAGCACAAAGACAAGCGCGACCCCAAGAGCTGGAAAGGCTTCAAGTTCGCGGTGCCCTTTGAGTACAGCATGCACAACTTTTTGTTGCGCTACTACCTGGCCGAAAACGGCCTGAACCCCGACACCGATGTGCAAATCCGCGTCACACCGCCGCCAGAGATGGTGGCCAATTTGCGCGCGGGCAACATCGACGGCTTCCTCGGCCCCGATCCTTTCAACCAGCGCGCGGTGTACGACGAGGTGGGCTTCATCCACATCTTGTCCAAAGAAATTTGGGATGGCCACCCCTGCTGCGCCTTTGGCATGAGCGATGAGTTCATCAAGCAAAACCCCAACAGCTTTGCCGCGCTGTACCGCGCCGTGCTCACCGCCAGCCACATGGCCAGCCAGGCCAAAGACCGCGACTTGATTGCCAAGGTGATTGCGCCTGCGCAGTACCTCAACCAGCCCGAAGCGGTGCTGCAGCAGGTGCTCACTGGCAAGTTTGCCGATGGCTTGGGCAACATCAAAAACGTGCCGGACCGCGCCAACTTCGACCCGGTGCCATGGCAAAGCATGGCGGTGTGGATGCTCACGCAGATGAAGCGTTGGGGCTACATCAAAGGCGAGGTGAACTACAAGCAAATCGCCGAGAAAGTGTTCTTGCTCACCGACGCCAAAAAGTACATGACCGAGGCTGGCTTCAAAGCGCCTGAGGGTGCTTACAAGAAGTTCAAGGTCATGGGCAAAGAGTTTGATGCCGCCAAGCCGGAAGAGTACATCAAGAGCTTTGCTATCAACAAAATAGCTTAAACATCAATAAATACAAGGCTTATAAGGCAATTATGCGATCCATCAACATGAAAGCAGGGCTGGTGTCCTTGCTGATTTTTCTCTCATTTCTGGGGGTTTGGTATGCCGCCACGCTGCAGTCTGGCAGCGCTGGTGTGGCCAGCACCAGCGGCATGACCGCTGAGCAAATCGAGTACCTCAAGATGATGGGCAAAGACCCGGGCACCACCAAAACCAATGGCTTTCCCACGCTGGGCCAAATGGGCAGCACCATTTGGAAGCACGCCTCGGACCCGATGTACGACAACGGCCCGAACGACAAAGGCATCTTGATTCAGTTGGCGCACTCCCTGGGCCGCGTGGGTCTGGGCTTTTTGCTCGCCGCCTTGGTGGCCGTGCCTTTGGGTTTCGTGATTGGCATGTCGCCACTCTTGCGCCGCGCGTTTGACCCCTTCATCCAGGTGCTCAAACCCATCAGCCCTCTGGCGTGGATGCCGCTGGCGCTCTACACCATCAAAGACTCGTCGATCAGCGGCATCTTTGTGATCTTCATCTGCTCGGTCTGGCCCATGCTGATCAACACCGCCTTCGGTGTGGCCTCGGTCAAGCGCGAGTGGCTCAATGTATCGGCCACCTTAGAGGTCAACCCGCTGCGCAAAGCGTTTCTGGTGATCTTGCCCGCAGCAGCGCCCACCATCCTGACCGGCATGCGCATCTCCATGGGCATTGCCTGGCTGGTGATTGTGGCTGCCGAGATGCTGGTGGGCGGCACAGGCATTGGCTACTTTGTGTGGAACGAGTGGAACAACCTGTCGCTGACCAACGTGATCTTCGCCATTGGCGTGATTGGCATCGTGGGCATGTTGTTGGACCTGGCCTTTGGCCAATTGCAAAAGGCGGTGACCTATGTGGAGTGATGAGCGCCTCAACCCCCACGCTGCATCAACCTCTGAAGCCTTGCACGCCGCTGCCCCAGCTGCTGTGAGCCCAGCTGCCCACCCCTTAGCCAAAGATCCGACCATGACCGGTTTTCTGAAAATTGAAGGTTTGAGCAAAACCTATGTGCCCGGCAAGCCGGTGTTTGCCGACGTGAGCTTCACCTTGGACAAAGGCGAATTTGTTTGCATCATCGGCCACTCAGGCTGCGGCAAAACCACGGTACTCAATGTGCTTGCCGGTTTGGACACCGCCAGCAGCGGCCATGTGTTCATGGACAACCGCGAAGTGGCCGGCCCCAGCCTGGAGCGCGGTGTGGTGTTCCAAAGCCACGCGCTCATGCCCTGGCTCACCGTGCGCCAAAACATCGCCTTTGCCGTCAAATCACGCTGGCCCGATTGGCCCGCTGCCAAGGTGAATGTGCATGTGGAAAAGTTTGTCGCGCTGGTGGGCTTGCTGCCAGCCATCGACAAAAAGCCCTCGCAACTCTCAGGCGGCATGAAGCAGCGCGTGGGCATTGCCCGGGCGTTCTCCATCCAGCCCAAGATGCTCTTGCTCGATGAACCCTTCGGTGCTTTGGATGCGCTGACCCGCGGCACCATCCAAGACGAATTGATGGGCATCGTGCGCGAGACCCAACAAACCGTGTTCATGATCACCCACGATGTGGACGAGGCCATTTTGCTGGCCGACCGCATTTTGCTCATGAGCAACGGCTCTGAAACCGATGCCGGCTACGTGCCTGGCGGCATTGCCGAGGTGGTGGTCAACCCGCTGCCGCGCAGCCGCCAGCGCGCGCAGTTGCATCACCTCGAAGGTTATTACGACCTTCGCAACCACATTGTCGACTTCTTGGTCAAACGGGCCAAAGCCGGCAGCCATTAAACCTTTTCAGCTATCAAATCAGGAGTAAAGCATGAATCGCATGGACGTGACAGAAAAAATCATCAGCACCAAGGTGTCCAAGGGCATCAAATGGGACGATGTGGCTAAAAAAGTGGGCGAGTCCAAAGAGTGGACCACCGCGCTGTGCCTGGGCCAAATGACGGCCACAGCAGCACAAGCCAAAGCTTTGGGCAAAATTTTTGGCCTGACCGCCGACGAACAAAAGTGGCTGCAAGTGGTGCCTTACAAAGGCTCGCTGCCCACCCCCGTGCCCACCGACCCGCTGATCTACCGTTGGTATGAAATTGTGAGCGTGTATGGCACCACCATCAAAGAACTCATCCACGAAGAGTTCGGCGACGGCATCATGAGCGCGATCGACTTCAGCATGGACATCCAGCGCCAAGCTGACCCTAAAGGCGACCGCGTGAACGTGGTCTTGTCGGGCAAGTTCCTGCCCTACAAAACTTACTGATCGTTCAAGCCACGTGAGGTGCGGCGCGCCAGTCGTACATCACGTTGATGCGGGCCACGTACTTGGGTACGGGTCCGCTCACCCGGCAGCCTTCGTGCACCACCGAGGTAGGGCCAAAGCCATGCCGGAAAAACAAGGCTGAACCTTTTTTCGGCACCACATCCACCGCGCCATGCCGGTGCAGCAAACGGGTGTGGCCGCCTTGCACCCCGTCTTCTGGGCCATTGAGGTAGAGCAACATGGTCAGGCCTGAACGCAAGTTGCTGGGCCACGCTTGCATCTCGCTGCGGTCTTCGCTCAGGCTGTAGCCTGGCCAGTTGCCGTCGGTGTGGCGGTTGAACACATCTTGGTCGTCGTAGCGGTACATGTTCATGCGGTGGCTGAAAGCCGGGAACAACGCACCACCATCGAGCGTGGCAGGCAGCAAATGCCCGATGCGCGCAAACATGGGCTGCATCATCGCTTCGTCAGCCAACCAATGCACCGATTTGTTCATGCGCATACCCGGTGGCGTGGCAATGCCAGGGGCTTCGGGCCGGTAGCCCATGCGTTCGGTGGCCTGCACGATGGCGTCAGCCTCCTTATGCGTGACCACATGGTCAATCACAAACGCCAGTAGTCCACCGAGCTCAATGTCTTGCCGCGTGGCTGTTGGTGTCATCTCGCCCAGGCGCAGCGTCTCCGGGGGCTGTTTGAACGCGTGCACCGGGGTGTGCGGCACCACGCCACCCATGGGCAGCGAGCCCACCAGGTGCGCGACGGCCTGGTGCTCAGGCCAATCATGTTGCGCTTGCAAGTAGTGGGGGTTCGTGGCTTGGTTCATGGCCTCACCAACTGCCCACATTGGGCATGGACACCCAGGGCTCTGCCGGTGGCAAAGCGTGGCCTGCTTGCAGCAGTTCGACTGAAATGCCATCGGGTGAACGCACAAAGGCCATGCGGCCGTCGCGCGGCGGGCGGCTGATGGTCACGCCGTGCTGTTGCAAACGCTCACAGGTGGCGTAGATGTTCTCCACCGCATAAGCCAGGTGGCCAAAGTTGCGCCCGCCGGTGTAGACCTCGGGGTCGTAGTTGTAGGTGAGCTCAACCTGCGCTTCGCTGTCGCCAGGGGCGGCCAGGTACACCAGGGTGAAGCGACCGGCCGGGTTGTCGTACTGGCGCAGCACCTCCAGGCCAAGCGCGTCCACATAAAAGCGCAGCGAGGTGGGCAAATCGGTCACGCGGACCATGGTGTGGAGGTATTTCATGGGCTTCCTTCGGCTTACCCAAGCGAGAAGTCGCGGGCTTGGGTGTTCTTGGATAATCGAAGCACTATTTTGGCATTGACCGAAAAGTCAAACCCAGCCTCAACCAGCCCCATGTCCAAGCCCACGCCAAACACCCCGCTCAACACCCCGATCAGCACCCCTTCAAGCGCCTCATCCAGCCTGCACGCCCAGGCCGCTGTCATGTCCCAGCCGCCTGCTTGGGCGCGTCGCTTGGGTTACCTGGGCTTGATCCCATTTGTGACCGGGGCTGCGGCCGTTTGCACTGGCCACGCCCCTGCCGCGCATGGGCTGGCGGCTTACGCGGCCACCATTGCCTCGTTTCTGGGTGCCATCCACTGGGGCTTGACCATGCGCGAAGCGCAACCAAACAACGCCGCCTTGGCGTGGGGGGTCATGCCCAGCCTGATCGCTTGGGTGGCCTTGTTGCTGCCCACTGCGGCAGGACTGTATCTGCTGGCTGGCCTGCTGCTGGTGTGCTGGGGGGTGGACAGGCGCGTTTACGCCAGATCAGGGCTGGGCACTTGGATGTCTTTGCGCACCCCACTCACCGTGGTGGCCACGCTGAGTTGCCTCATGGCTGCAGTCTGCTCAAGTCTTTAAACCTGTGAGCCTGTAAGTCTTTGAGCCCTGGCGCTTCTTAGCACCAGCGTTACAAGGCCAGGCTTTGCAGGGCCTCCAGCTCAACAAAGGCCAGCACCTTTTGATGTGTGCTGGCCAGGACCACAGGCGGGGCCACGCCGGCCTCGTAGGCCTCTTTCCAGCGCAAGGCGCACAAACACCAGCGGTCTCCGGGCTTGAGCCCAGGGAAACGGTAATCTGGGCGTGGCGTGGTCAGGTCGTTGCCACGAGATTTTGAGAAGGCAAGAAACGCCGCGGTGACTTTGGCGCACACCACGTGGCTGCCACTGTCTTGGGCATCGGTGGTGCAGCACCCGTCGCGGAAAAAACCAGTCAAGGGGTCGTAAGAGCAAGGCACAAGCGCCTGGCCCAACACATTCAATGCCTGCATGGCGATGGTCTCAGGGTTGAAGAAAACAGCCGGTCCGCTTTAGGCGGCAAGGCGCAAATCATAAGCTATGAAAACCTTCACTTCGATTTGCCAAAAAATTCAAAGCGCACAACTGAGATTGATTTGCATCATATTTGTGATTTATTAAGTAGATTCCACAATATTAAATATTTTTCACGATTTAGAATCCTGCCAAGTCTTGGTTAAAAGACGAATACAAAGAAGGAACTTAACATGGCAAATCTGCAAGAACTCTTGGCCCAACGCGAAGCGCTCGAAAAACAAATCGCTGAGCAACGCAAATCTGAAATGGACACCGCACTGAATAAAGTCCGCGAGTTGGTCAAAGAGTTTGGGCTGACCGAGAGCGATGTTTTTGGCAAAAACAAGCCCACCACATCCTCCAAAGCCGCAGGCAAAAAAGTAGCGCCTAAATACCGCGACCCAGCCACTGGCAACACCTGGACCGGCCGAGGCATTGCGCCCAAGTGGTTGCAGGGCAAAGACAAAGCGCAATTTTTGATCGCTTAAAGCCTCCAAACACCCCTGAAAACCCGCTTCGGCGGGGTTTTTTACGCTGTTTTGCCCAGTGACGGCTAATCTTGTTTGATGCGAGGCGAGGTGTTGAGTTTGGCCTTCACCCGCGTGAGGGTTTGGGAGATAACTTTGGCATCTTCTGAATCGGGCGGCAATTGCGCCAAAAGTCGCTCCCAATGCTGCACTGCCATGGGGTAATTGGCAGCCTCAAAAGCCGCCGTACCAGCCAGCCATAAAGCCAAAGGATGCTTTGCATCCAAGCTCAGCGCTTGAGCAATCAAACGCTCGGGTTTTCCAGTGAATTTACCTTGCGCATTGGCAGCACTCACGTCGGCATAATCGGCCAACATTTGTGGGTCTTTGGCAATATAGGGCAAGGCTCGATCGTAAGCAGCCTCTGCCTCTTGCAATTGCCCCAAAGCTTTGTATGAACGCACCAGCATGGCCCAGCCTGCTGGGTTATCGGGGGTTTGCGCCAGCTTGGCGGCCAAGCCCGACACCATTTGTGCCACCTCATCGGAAGTAATGGCAGGCTCTTGCCCAGAGGCCACGCTGGGCTGGATGCCGATGGCCTGCGGCTGCCCGAGGTGCATGTACAAAGCAAGCACCAGCAGCGGCAAACCCATCCCAATGAGCACTTGGGTTTGGCGGGGTGAACGCCAGGCCTGCGTGTTTGGTTGCGCTTGTGCATCAGCCAGCAGCCGCTGCTGCAGTTCTTCCCAGGCTTGCGCATGCTGCTCGGCATTGATGACACCCTGCGCGAGCTCAGCGTCGAGCTGGGATTTGTGTTGCAGATAAATGCCAGTGTTGGTCTGCGTGCGAGACACATCGGGCTGCTGCCCACGGCGTACCAAAGGCAACAGCAGCGCCACCAAAACCAACACCACCAGCAGCACGGCAAGCGCCACAAATTCAATCATCTTGACGTCCTTCGAGCAAGGCTTTGACATGCGCCTGAACACGGGCGTGGTCTTGGGCGGACAAGACCTGGGGCGGGGCCTCCTGCCGGCGGCGACGCACATGCCAGGCCAGGGCTAACAAACCCAAGGCCAGGGCCACAAACGGACCGGCCCACAGCAGCCAGGTGGTGGCTTTGAGGGGCGGGCGGTACAAAATAAAGTCGCCGTAGCGCTGCACCATGAAGGCTTTGATTTGCGCATCACTTTGCCCCTGCCGGATGAGTTCGCGCAACTCGCGCCGCAGATCCAGCGCAAGGTCTGCCCGCGAGCCAGCCAAAGACTCGTTTTGGCACACCAAGCACCGCAACTCCTCGGATATCACGGCCAAGCGTCGCTCAACTTCGGGCTCGGCCGACAGGGGCTGCGCCTCGCCAGCAAAAGCAAGCTGGATGCACATGAGCAGGGCCAATACCAAAAGTTTCATGAGCGTTTGAGCCTAGCAATGAGGGGGAGGATTTTCTTCTCGAGGTCGGCAGGGGTGATGGGGCCGGTGTGTTTGAGCTGAATCACCCCCTTGGCGTCCACCACATAAGTTTCAGGCACGCCGTAGACGCCGTAGTTGATGCCAACCTTGCCATCAGTGTCGATCACGTTGACATCAAAGGGATCCCCGTCGCGCAGCAACATGCGTTGGGCATCTTGCGGCTTGTCCTTGTAATTCAGCCCCACCAGCCGGGCCACGCCGGCGCGCTGCAAAGCCATGAGCTGAGGGTGCTCCTGGCGACATGGCGCGCACCACGAGGCCCACACATTGAAAACCCATACCTGGCCGAGCAAGTCTTGGCTGGCAAACACGCGATCTGGGCGATCCAGGGTGGGTGCCGTAAAAGCAGGCGCGGCTTGCCCAATCAGGGGGGAAGGCACCTCTCGCGGGTCGCGCTGGAGCCCCACGCCCAGAAACACCACCAGCACGAGAAACAGCAACAGCGGCAAAAGAAAACGCAGTTTCATCAGGCAACCTTGGCTTGCAAGCCTTTTTTTACCGCGGGTTGTCGAGCCCGGTAACGCCTGTCTGCCACCACCAGCACACCGCCCAAGGCCATGAGCAGACAGCCGCCCCAGATCCAGTCCACAAAGGGTTTGACATACACCCGCACAGCCCAGGCATCGGCATCCAGGGGCTCACCCAAAGACACATACAAATCGCGGGTCAAGCCAGCGTCAATGGCGGCTTCTGTCATGGGCATGCGTGACGATTGGTACTGCCGCTTTTCTGGGTACAACACCATGCTTTGATCTTGCCCTTGGCGCACCAAAAACTTGCCGCGCATGGCTTGGTAATTGGGTCCTTGCACGCCCTCAACGCCCTGGAATTCAAAGGTGTATGAGGCAATGCTCACGGTGTCGCCTGGCACCATGCGCACATCTTGCTCTTGCTCGTAAGCGTTGACCAAAGTCACGCCGACGATGAACACCGCCACGCCTAAGTGCGCAAGCTGCATGCCCCAAAAGGAACCAGGCACGGTGCCTGCGCGCCAACGCTGCACGCATTGCAACAAGCCCGACGCCGCAATCGCAGCCGCCATGAAGATGCCAGCATGGGTCATCAAGGAAGCAGCCCCCAAAGACATGGGCAAGACCCAGGCAACACAGGCTGCGACCAATCCCACAAACAGCAGACGCCGGGTTTGCGGCTGCAACTTGGCGTTTTTCCAGGCCAGCCAAGGCGTGACCACCATGAGCATCAAGGCAGGCGCCATGAGGGGCACAAACACGCTGTTGAAGTACGGCGGGCCCACGGAAATCTTGCCCAAGTTCAAAGCGTCGAGCAAAAGTGGGTAGAGCGTGCCCAACAACACTGCACCCGCGCTGGCCACCAAACACACATTACCAGCCAGCAAAAACGTTTCGCGCGACATCAACGCAAAGACACCGCTGGCTTGTGTGCTCGATGCGCGCCAGGCAAACAAGGTCAGCGATGCGCCAATCACCAGTGAGAGCAAAATCAAAATGAAGATGCCGCGGGTCGGGTCGGTGGCAAAAGCGTGCACCGAGGTCAAGACGCCAGAACGCACCAAGAACGTGCCCAACAAAGACAAAGAGAAGGCCGCAATGGCCAAGAGCACGGTCCAGTTTTTAAACGCACCGCGTTTTTCTGTCACGGCCAGCGAATGCATGAGCGCCGTGCCCACCAACCAAGGCAAGAAGGACGCGTTTTCTACCGGGTCCCAGAACCACCAACCACCCCAACCCAGTTCGTAATAAGCCCACCATGAGCCCAAGGCGATGCCCAGGGTCAAAAAGACCCACGCCAAGGTGGTCCAGGGGCGCGACCAGCGGACCCACGCCGCATCCAATTTGCCAGAAATCAGGGTGGCAATGGCAAATGCAAACGACACCGAAAAACCCACATACCCCATGTAGAGCATGGGTGGGTGAAAAATCAAACCTGGGTCTTGCAGCAAAGGGTTCAAATCGCGCCCATTGGCAGCGGCTGGCAACAGGCGCTCAAAAGGGTTGGAAGAAAACAAAACAAAAACCAGCAAGCCGGTTTGGATCAAGCCCAACACGCCCAGCACACGACCGACGGTGGCGAGATCCAGGCTTTTAGAAAACAAGGCCACTGAAGCCGCCCACAAAGCCAGCATCAGTACCCACAAGAGCAGCGAGCCCTCATGCCCACCCCACACAGCGGCCAAGCGGTAAAACACCGGCAACTGGGCGTTGGAGTTTTGCGCCACATACGCCACCGAAAAATCGTTGCTGTAAAACGACCAGGCCAAGCTGACAAAAGCCAGCAACAGCAAACCAAAGCCGGCGTAAGCCGTGGGGCGGGCCAAGGCCAACCACTCCAGACGCCCCTGGTGGGCGCCAGCCAAGGGCAAAACGCCTTGAATCAGGCTCACGCCCAGGGCCATGATGAGCGCCAATGCACCAATTTCTGGGTTCATGGTTGCTGTCCTTTGCTGGCGCGGGCTCGGTCCAGGGCGTCTTTGGCCTCAGGCGGCATGTAGTTTTCGTCATGCTTGGCCAGAACTTCACTGGCCACAAACATGGCGTTGTTGAATTTTCCTTGCACCACAGCGCCTTGCCCTTCTTTGAACAGGTCGGGCAAGATGCCCCGGTAAACCACCGGCACATCCTGCGCGGTATCGGTCAGCACAAACTTGACCTCCAGCCCCTCTCGAACGATGGAGCCGGTTTTGACCATGCCACCAATGCGAAAGGCCTTGTCTTTGGGGTGCTCGCCTGCCATCACCTGCGATGGCGTGATGTAGAGCGCGATGTTGCTGTTGAGCGCGTTGAGGATGAGCAACACGGCCGCAGTGACCCCCACCAGAACTGAGGTGATGAGCAAGGCTCGGCGGGTTCTGGGCTTCAAGCGAGACTCCTGTGATCTTGGCTGGTACGCGACTGCGCTTCAGCCCGGGCCCGTTGGATGGCGCGCTTGTTGCGCTTTTGCACACTCAAAAGCTCCAAAGCAAAAACAGCCAGGCACAAGCCAAAGCTCGACCAGACAAACAGGCCATAGCCTCCCATGGCCCAAAATTCTGCGGCTGACTGCCAGTTCATGGACGCACCTCCTTCAATGCACCGACCCAGTCGGTGTGAACTTCTCGCTCCAACAAGATGGCGCGCAAGCGCCACAATGAAACCGCCAGGGTGTAGGACCAAAAACACAGGGCCATGAGCAGCATGCCGCTGAGCATGATGCTGGCCATGGCGGGGGACTTAGTCAGGGAAACCGAGGCGCCCTGGTGCAAGGTGTTCCACCATTTCACCGAGAAATAAATGATGGGCACATTGATGACGCCCACCAGCGCGAGCAAAGCGCTGGCTTTGTCGGCACGCCTGGGGTCGTCAATGGCCGATTGCAAAGCCATGTAGCCCAAATACAAGAACAACAAAATCAGCTCTGAGGTGAGCCGGGCATCCCAGACCCACCAGGTTCCCCACATGGGGCGACCCCACAGCGAACCGGTTGCCAAGGACAGCACCGCCATGAGTGCGCCCGTGGGCGCAAGCGCCTGGGCCATCATCGAAGACAAACGCGTGTTGAAAATCCAACCGGCACCTGCCCATGCGGCCATCACCAGATAAATGAACATGGACATCCACGAGGCTGGCACATGCACAAAAATGATCCGGTAGGCCTCGCCCTGCACCGCATCTTTGGGGGCAATGAACAGCCCCACAGCCAAACCCGCCACACCCAAGAGCACAGCCAGCACGGCAAAGACCAACGCCAATTTGCCGGCCAAGGGGTAAAAGCTTGCAGGGCTAGAAAATTTCAGCCAGTTCATAAGACCATGTTCATCAGTCGAGGGCCAATTGAAGGGCTGCGGCTGTGGCCCAAGGTGCTAAACACAAGGCCAAAATCAACCACGCCAGAAGGATAGAAAAATGGCCATCCAAGGCCAGGCCAGACGCATGCGCCACGCTGGCGCCACTGCCAAAAATCAGCACGGGAATGTACAAAGGCAACACGAGCAAGCCCAACAGCACCCCGCCGCCTCGCACACCCAGCGTCAAGCCTGCGCCTATGGCCCCCAGCAAAGACAAAGCGGGCGTGCCCACCAACAGGGCCAAGGCCAAGACCCACAACTGGTCGGCCGCCAAGTCGTATTGCAAACCCACCAACGGCGATAAAACCACCAGGGGCAAGCCCGTGACCAGCCAATGCGCCAAGACTTTGCCCAACACCATGAGCACAGGTGAGCCCGGTGCCAACAAGAGCTGCTCAAGCGTTCCATCCTTATGGTCGCTGGCAAACATGTGCGGCAAACCCAGCATGCTCGCCAGCAAGGCACTCACCCATAAAACCCCGGGTGCAATCTGTCGGAGCAGCTCTGGTGCTGCGCCCACACCCAGCGGGAAGAGGCTAACCACCACCAGAAAAAAGAAAAGCAAGTTCAAGGCATCGCCCGGTCGGCGCCAGGCCAAGCGGATGTCCCTTCTCAACATCAAAAAGAGCACGCTCACAGCGCCAGAACCTCAGGCTTGGGTAAATCAACCGGCACATGGCTGCTCATCACCACGCTGCCGCCCCCCTCAAGATGCGCGCGCATCAGCCCAAGCAGCAGGCTCACGCCCGCCACATCCAGCGACGTGAAAGGCTCATCGAGCAGCCATAAACGCGGTGCGCGGCAGCGCAAACCAGCCAGGGTGACGCGACGTTGCTGCCCAGCCGACAAACTGCCCGCGGGCAGATCAGCCCGGGATGACAGCCCGACAAATGCCAGCGACTCCACAACACGGGCGGCATCCGGGGCTTGCCCAGCAAGGCTCAGGCTCAAGCAAACATTCTCAAAAGCACTCAGATCAGCCTTCAAAGCAGGCAAATGGCCCCAATAAAACATGTCCCTCAGGTAATCGTCGCGGACCTCGTCCACCTTTTGGCCGTGCCACAACACCTGCCCGTTAGCAGGCCGGCTCAGGGTGGCCAGCTGTCGCATCAGACTGGTTTTACCGCTGCCATTGGCACCCTGCAAATGCAACCATTGACCAGCCTTCAAGGTGAAATTAACGCCGGCAAACAAACGCCGATCCCCTCGTTCGCAAGCGAGTTGGTCAGCCCTGAGCATGCGTTTTCAATGTGTTGTGGTGCTTAAAAATAGAATTCATTCTATGTGTGGCCTGACGAGCCTCATGTTCCAATCCTTTGGGCAAGGGCGAATTGGCCCCGATTGTCGAATCCAAGTATCCTTGTGTCTATCGGGCTTTACACCCATACCTCCCGCCTCATGAAGCAATCGCCCCAATCCCTCTCCGGTCTTCTCCCTTTTGTCAAACCTTACCGGACGCAAATTGGTCTGGCTGGCTTCTTTTTGCTGATGGCGGCTTGCACCACCTTGCTGTTTCCCTGGGTGCTCAAGCATTTGATTGACCAGGGGCTGACCAGTGGCGTGGATGCCGATGAACTCGGCGGGCTGTTTTTTCAGCTGTTTTTGGTGGCTGCTGCTTTGGCCTTCTTTTCAGCCGCGCGCTTCTACACGGTGAGTTGGCTGGGCGAACGCATCACCACCGACTTACGCAACAAGGTGTATGGGCATGTGCTGCACCAAAGTCCTGCCTTTTTTGAAACCACCCAATCGGGTGAGGTGCTTTCTCGCTTGACCAGCGACACCACCTTGATTCAAACGGTGGTGGGTTCGTCTTTCTCGATGGGGCTGCGTAACCTGGTGATGGGGGCAGGTGCGATTGTGATGCTGGTGTGGACCAACCCTGTTTTGATGCTGCAGGTGACCGCTGTTTTGGTGGTGGTGATTTTTCCCAGCGTGTACCTGGGCCGCCGCGTGCGTAAGTTGTCGCGCGCTAGCCAAGACCGGGTGGCCGATGCCAGCGCGCTGGCTTCCGAGGTGCTCAATGCCATTCCTGTGGTGCAAAGCTACACCGCTGAGCAGCGCGAAGCCGCCGTTTTTACCCAATCAACACAGCATGCACTGACCACGGCCATTCGTCGCATCCGGGCCAGATCGGTGTTGGTGGGTTTCATCATCCTTATGTCGAGTGCTGCTCTGCTTTGGGGCCTGTACATGGGCACCTTGTCGGTCAAAGCTGGCACCACGACCGCTGGCGAACTAGGTCAGGTGGTGGTGTATGTGATTCTTTTGGCCAGTGCGTTTGCTGTGCTGGGCGAGGTGTATGGCGACATGTTGAGAGCGGCTGGCGCGACCGAGCGCCTCATGGAGTTGCTCAACACCCACTCTGACATTGCCTCACCAGCACAACCCCGCCCCGCACCGTGGCCCGCACAAGGCTGCGAGCTGACCTTTCAAGATGTGACCTTCCATTACCCCTCACGCCCCGACAGGGCTTCTTTGGCTGGGCTCAATGGCACCGTGCCTGCGGGTCACACCGTGGCCATCGTGGGGCCAAGTGGCGCCGGCAAGACCACCCTCTTTGGTCTGCTGATGCGTTTTTACGACCCTCAAAGCGGCAAGATCTTGGTCGACGGCATCCCTATCCAAGACCTGTCGCTCAAAGATTTACGTGAACACACGGGCATCGTGCCCCAAGAGCCTGTGGTGTTTTCGGGCACAGTGCGCGACAACATCCGATACGGCAAACCCGAGGCGTCGCATGACGAGGTGGTGCATGCCGCGCAGGCGGCTTTTGCTGAAGAATTTATTCTCCAATTGCCTCAGGGTTACGACACCTACCTGGGTGACCGCGGTGTGCGCCTGTCGGGCGGCCAACGGCAGCGCATTGCCATTGCGCGTGCCATTCTCAAAAATCCACCTTTGCTTTTGCTGGATGAGGCCACAAGTGCGCTTGACGCACAAAGCGAACGCATGGTGCAAGCTGCCTTGGAAACCGCTTCACGAGGCCGCACCACACTGGTGATCGCCCACCGACTGGCGACTGTGCAGCGCGCACACGACATTTGGGTGATGGACCACGGTCAATTGGTTGAGCGCGGCACCCACGCTGAGTTGCTCGCACAAGGCGGGCTGTACGCCAGCTTGGCAGCCCTGCAATTCAACGCGAAATAACGCAACTCAGTCTTTTTTCTCTTCAGAGCGCGCCTGGCTGCGCTTGCGGCGCTCGCGTTTGACGTCTTGAATTTGCCAAATGCCGAAGATCAGCACGAGGATGAAGACGCCTGTTTCTATCCAAATTCCCATGTGACCTCCTGAAAAACACCAACACGACAGTGTGACAGATCCGATCGACCGGCAGGATATGCCCGGGTTGACATCGGCAACAATCAATATACATTTACACATCTGAATGTAAACAAGTGTTTACATCTGCTGCCTGTGGGGTGTGTATGAGTCTTCTTAGCCGTGTTGAAAGGTCTTTGACCACCCACTTTGAGCGAGCAGCAGGTCGGGGCGCCCCGCCCCGTCTTGTTGCTGCAATGCAACATGCCGTGTTCTCAGGTGGGGCCCGTATCCGCCCACAACTGTGTCTGGCCGTGTCCATGGCTTGCGGTGACAACGCCCCTGAGTTGACGGATGCAGCCGGCGTGGCCCTTGAGCTCATGCACTGCGCCTCTTTGGTCCACGATGACATGCCGGCATTTGATGACGCCGATGTGCGACGCGGACGGCCCACGGTGCACAAAGCTTTTGGTGAACCGCTGGCTTTGCTCACCGGTGATGCCTTGATCGTCATGGCCTACCAGGTGCTGACCAACGCCTGCACGGCTTACCCGCACCGTCTGGCGCCCTTGTTTCAAAACATGAGCCGAGGTGTTGGACTGCCCGGCGGCATCGTGGCTGGCCAAGCCTGGGAGTGCGAAACTTCTGCCGACCTCGCCCTGTACCAACGGGCAAAAACTGGCGCCTTGTTTGTTGCGGCCACCTGCGCTGGCGCTCTGGCTTGTGGCAGTGATCCAGAGCCATGGGCAGCTTTGGGCGCAAACCTGGGAGAAGCCTACCAAGTCGCTGACGACATTCGGGATGTGATCCTCAGCACCTCGTCACTGGGCAAACCCAGCGGCCAGGATGAGTTGCATCACCGCCCCAGCGTGGCCTCAGACCTGGGGCTCAATGGCGCCATTCATCACTTTCAGCGTCTGATCAACCAGGCAGCCGAGAGCGTGCCCGCTTGTACCTGCAAGGACATGCTGCAACAACTGGTTCGGCTCGAAGCCGAGCGCTTGATTCCTGCGGCTTCCTACGAGGCCTGCCTGCGGCAATCGCCCAAGCCTAGCCTGGTGGCTCATTCCTAAGCCGGACAGCGCACATGCATGAACTCGATTTCAATGGCGGCGCGGACAACGCGCGCGCCACCGGCACTTTCAGCGACCAATGGAAGTCCAAGCTCGATCGCTGGATGACGAACCCAAGCCTGTACCGGTTTGCCATTTCTAACCCCATCACCCGTTGGTTTGCGCAGCGCCGTACGCAAAAGATTTTTGATTTGATGGCGGGATTTGTGCACTCCCAGGTGCTTTTGAGTTGCACGCGACTCAAGCTTTTTTCGATCTTGCGCCAATCACCGATGGGCATGGACGAGCTCGCGCTCAAATGCAACATCGAGCCTGCTGCCTTCCAAAGGCTTATTTTTGCAGCGGTTGCCTTGAAGCTGCTTGAGTTCAGGTCTGGCCAGCGGATAGGTTTAGGCCCTCTTGGAGTACCTTTGGCCACACATGACGGCATCTTAGCGATGGTTGAACACAACCACTTGCTCTACCAAGACCTGCTCGATCCCGTGGCCTTTTTGAACAACGCATGGGACGGGAGCATGGCGGCCTACTGGCCTTATGCCCACGCATCCGGTCAAGACATCACCCGACGCGCTGCTGACGACAAAGTTACCCGTTACTCAGCACTGATGGCTGCTTCACAAAATTTTGTGATTCAGGAAATTCTCAGCGCCTACGATTTTTCTGAACACCGGAGCATTTTGGATGTTGGGACAGGTTTAGGGCGTTTTATCAGCGAATTAGCACTTAAAGAGCAACATTTAAAGCTCCAGTTGTTTGATTTGCCACCTGTTTTGAACTTGGCCAAAGAAACGCTGGCTCAAAAATCGCTGACCTCGCGCGCGCAATTTCACCCCGGCAGCTTTGTTGACGATGCGCTGCCTACAGGCTCGGACCTCATCACCTTGGTTCGCGTGGCCCACGACCACCCAGATTCTGTGGTGCGGCAACTGCTTCAAAAAGCCCATGACGCACTCCCGCCTGGCGGGGTCTTGCTGATTGCCGAACCCATGGCCAGCGAGCCTGGAGACGAAGCACTGGGCGACGCTTATTTTCACTATTACTTGCTGGCCATGGGGGCCGGCAGGTTACGCACACCCACTGAGCTGAGCTTGCTTTTGGCTCAGGCGGGTTTCAGACACATCGAACTGGTTCCCAACGCCATGCCTATCCATGCGCGCCTGCTGATTGGCAGAAAAACTCAGTGTTTACCCTTATTCGAGTCGAAATAAGTAAATATAGATTGACACATTTAGATGTAAATCTAAGAATACATTCATGCAATCCCAAGCCATTGTCTTCCAAAGCCCTCAGCATTTGTCGCTCCAGACACTGACGCTGGACGAGCCTTTGGCCGACCAAGTTGAAGTCCAGGTCGAATACAGCGGGATCAGCACAGGCACCGAGCGCCTGCTCTGGGACGGCAGCATGCCAGCGTTTCCAGGCATGGGCTACCCATTGGTACCTGGCTACGAGACTGTCGGGCGCATCACTCGTGCCGGCGAAAATTCGACGCTCCAAGCCGGCCAACGGGTGTTCGTGCCAGGCGCCAACTGCCTTCAGGGTGTGCGCAGCCTGTTTGGGGGGGCAGCTTCCAAGCTCGTGGTGGCGCAAGACAAGGTGGTGGCCATCGAGGACCACGTTGGCAAAGAGGCGGTCTTACTGGCTTTGGCCGCGACGGCCTATCACGCCGTCGCCGGTGGCGGGCTGCGCAACCCCATCATTGCACCCGATCTGATTGTGGGTCACGGCGTCATGGGCCGGCTTCTTGCGCGCATGACGGTCGCCGGCGGAGAAAAACCTCCCACCGTTTGGGAGACCAACCCTGCACGACACAGCGGCGCCCACGGCTACAACGTGGTTCGCCCTGAGGACGATCCAAGAAAAGATTACCGCGCCATTTACGACGTCAGTGGCGACGCCTCTTTGCTTAACCAGCTGATCACGCGCCTACGCCCAGGTGGCGAGGTGGTGTTGGCAGGTTTTTACAAAGACGATCTGACATTTGCCTATGCCCCCGCGTTCATGCGCGAAGCACAAATCCGAACCGCTGCTGAATGGAAGCGGGCCGATTTGTTGGCCGTCACAGAGTTGGTCCACACAGGCCGGCTGTCGCTCGAGGGTTTGATCACCCACGAGGAAACCCCTGGCAAAGCCCTTAATGCCTATCAAGCGGCGTTTGGTGATGCTCTTTGTCTCAAGATGATTTTGGATTGGAGCAATCTAGGATGAACTCAGATCTCAACACCCCGCAGCCCATCAAATTCGTCGAATTACTTCGCAACGAGGCCTCTACCGAGCCTCCACCTGTGCATACAGGCGAGGTCACCAAAGAGACGCAAATCATTGCCATTTACGGCAAAGGCGGCATTGGCAAAAGTTTCACCTTGGCCAACCTGAGCTACATGATGGCTCAACAGGGCAAGAAAGTTTTGCTCATCGGCTGCG
Organism: Hylemonella sp. UBA6679; assembly: GCA_002454975.1. Classification (GTDB taxonomy): domain Bacteria; phylum Pseudomonadota; class Gammaproteobacteria; order Burkholderiales; family Burkholderiaceae_C; genus Hylemonella. Next base: position 39,301 of record DKJZ01000063.1, on the reverse strand, counting down.
ACCCGAAAAGCGACACCACCAGCCTGCTCTTTGGTGGCAAGGCTTGCCCGACCATCATCGAGACCTCCTCGCGCCTTAAGTTGGCTGGTCAGGCTGTGAGCATCGGTGATGTGTGCTTTAAACGCGATGGCGTATTTGCCATGGAGCTGGGTGGCCCTGAGGTTGGCCGAGGCTGTGGTGGCAGGGGCATCATCCATGGCTTTGAAACCCTGGAAAAGCTGGGCTTCCACGACTGGGGTTTTGACTACGTGTTGCTCGACTTCCTGGGCGATGTGGTGTGTGGCGGTTTTGGCCTGCCCATTGCACGCGACATGTGCCAAAAGGTCATTGTGGTGGCCAGCAACGACTTGCAGTCACTGTATGTTGCTAACAATGTTTGCTCGGCTGTGGAGTACTTCCGCAAATTGGGTGGCAATGTGGGCGTGGCGGGCATGGTCATCAACAAGGACGACGGCACTGGCGAAGCTGAAGCGTTTGCAGCCAATGCAGGCATCCCAGTTTTGGCAGCCATTCCAGCCCACGAAGACATCCGTCGCAAAAGCGCAAGTTACGAAATCATTGGCATACCTGGTGGTCAATGGGGCAATTTGTTTGAAGACCTGGCCAGCAACGTGGCATCGGCGCCGCCGGTCAGACCCAAGCCGCAAACACAAGATGAGCTGTTAGGTCTGTTCAGCGCTGACACGGTAGGCCGCAACGTCGTTCTCGAGCCAGCCACCACCTTTGACATGATGGGTCGAGACGATCTGGTCAAGCCGACATTGGAAGTCGTTTACGACGAGGTCTGACATGGCACGCACGATTCCAATCCAAAAGGTGGCATCCACAGATGCCGTCAATGCCAGCAGTGATGGCCTAGGTTGCCACGCGGGTGCGGAGACGATGCGACAAGCAGCTCAAGCTGCCGGCAAATCAGAAACACTGCAACAGTACGCCAAAGACTATCCGGTGGACCCGACCCAAGGCCCGCATGATCAACCTCAGAGCATGTGTCCAGCTTTTGGCTCGCTTCGTGTGGGCTTGCGCATGCGTCGTACCGCCACGATCTTGTCGGGCTCTGCATGCTGCGTTTACGGCCTGACGTTCACCTCGCACTTCTACGGCGCACGTCGCAGTGTGGGCTACGTGCCCTTTAGCTCAGAAACACTGGTCACAGGCAAGCTGTTTGAAGACATCCGTGATGCGGTGCATGCGCAGGCAAATCCCCAAGAGCTTGATGCCATCGTCATCATCAATTTGTGCGTTCCCACAGCCAGTGGCGTACCCCTGCAGCTATTGCCTAAAGAAATCAACGGTGTTCGCATCATCGGCATCGACGTCCCAGGATTTGGCGTGCCCACGCACGCAGAAGCCAAGGACGTGCTGAGCGGCGCCATGCTGCGCTATGCCCGGCAAGAAATTCTCAACGGACCCGTAGCAGCACCACGTGGAGGCCTGAAAAACCAACCCACAGTCGCCCTTTTGGGCGAGATGTTCCCTGCCGATCCGATAGGCATTGCGCAACTGATCAGCCCCATGGGTTTGGCAGTAGGCCCAACGGTACCCACCAGAGAGTGGCGCGAACTATATGCCGCACTCGACAGCGTTTCAGTGGCCGCCATACATCCTTTTTACACGGCCAGCATCCGTGAATTTGAAGCAGCAGGTCGCCCCATTGTTGGCTCGGCGCCTGTTGGGGTCGAAGGCACACAAGATTGGCTGCAAAACATCGGATTGGCTAGCGGCATCGCGCAAGACAAGATTGACCTGGCACGCAACCAGGCCTTGTCTTCCATGCGCGACATGTTTGCTGCTCACCGCATAGACGGGCGCATCACTTTGAGCGGCTACGAAGGCTCGGAGTTGATCGTGGCTCGTCTGTTGGTGGAGTCGGGTGCACAGCTTCACTATGTGGGTTCCGCGTGCCCACCCACCCCATGGAACGAAGCAGATGCGCAGTGGCTCCGCGCCAAAGGTGTGCATGTGCAATTCCGTGCTTCGCTCGAGCAAGACCTGGATGCTGTGCGAGCCTTCAAACCGCAACTGGCCATTGGCACCACACCTGTGGTTCAAAAAGCCAAGCAAATGGGCATTCCCTCGCTTTACTTCACCAACCTGATTTCTGCACGCCCACTCATGGGTGCAGCAGGTGCGGGATCCTTGGTTCAAGTGGTCAAAGCAGCCATTGGCAACCAACACCGCTTCGACACCATGAAAGCCTTTTTTGAAGGCGTTGGCACCGGCGAAGCCACCGGTGTCTGGGATGTGGTTCCAAAAGAACGCCCTGAGTTCAAAGCCGAAACCAAACGCCAACTTGAACGCCTGCTCAAGAAGCGCAAAGCCGAGGAGATGGGCTGATGTTTGTCATTGACCACGATCGGGCCGGCGGTTACTGGGGCGCCGTGTATGTCTTCACTGCCATCAAGGGGTTGCAGGTTGTCATTGATGGCCCTGTCGGCTGCGAAAACCTTCCTGTGACATCGGTACTGCATTACACAGATGCTCTGCCCCCACATGAACTTCCCATCGTGGTGACCGGACTTGCTGAAGAACAGCTAGGCCGCGAAGGCACAGAAGGGGCGATGAAACGCGCGCACGCCACACTCGACCCTGACCTGCCATCGGTGGTGGTCACAGGATCGATTGCAGAAATGATCGGTGGCGGCGTCACGCCAGAGGGCACGAACATCATGCGCTTCTTGCCGCGCACGATCGATGAAGACCAATGGCAGTGCGCTAACCGCGCCATGTACTGGTTGTGGAGCGAGTACGGCTTACGCAAAGTACCAGCACGTAAGCCACTCAATGAGCGTAGCCCACAAGAGAGACCTCGCGTCAACATCATTGGGCCCTCGTATGGCGTGTTCAACTCACCAAGCGATGTAGCAGAAATCAAGCGTCTGGTTCAGGGTATTGGCGCTGAAATCAACATGATTTTCCCGCTTGGCAGCCACTTGGCTGATGTCTCTCGCTTGGTGGAAGCGGATGTCAATATTTGTATGTACCGTGAATTCGGTCGCATGCTTTGCGAGGCGCTGGATCGACCCTATCTACAAGCCCCCATTGGCCTGCACAGCACCACGCAATTTCTTCGCAAACTGGGTGAGTTGCTTGGCTTGGATCCCGAGCCCTTCATTGAACGTGAGCGCCACACCACCCTCAAACCCCTATGGGATTTGTGGCGTTCTGTCACGCAAGACTTCTTTAGCACAGCCAGTTTCTCCGTTGTCGCGACTGAAACCTACACACGTGGCATCAAGCATTTTCTGGAAACTGAGATGGGCTTGCCCTGCCGCTTCAGCGTGGCGCGCTTACCTGGTCAGAAAACAGACCATGAAGAGGTTCGAAAACTGTGTAAGACACAAACGCCTCTCATCATGTTCGGCAGCTACAACGAACGCATGTACCTCAGTGAGGTTGCGGGGGGTAGCCCAATGCGAACAGCCTTCATACCCGCCTCATTTCCAGGCGCTGTGATTCGCCGTCACACCGGAACGCCTTTCATGGGTTTTAGCGGTGCAACTTACCTGGTTCAAGAGGTGTGTAACGCCTTGTTCGATGCCCTCTTCCACATCTTGCCGCTTGGCACAGACATGGACAAGGTCGAACCGACGCATGCGCGAGGTGTTTCTGGCGACTCGACCACTTGGCAAGCACAAGCCCAAACACGTTTACGCGACCTCATCGCGCAACAACCCGTGCTTGTTCAGATTTCAGTCGCAAAGCGTTTACGAGATCAGTCGGAAAGGCTTGCACGAGAGCAAGGCCAGGATGTGGTGAGCGAGCAGCATGTCAGCGCAGCTGGAGAAGAGCTTGGACTTGGGGCTACCGCATGACAAGGATCAAACATGACTCAAGACGTATGTCTTGGATCAACCGAATGTTCTGGTGTGAAGCCAGAACTACCCAGGGTGCGCGGGTTGTGCGCATCGCTGGCCGCAAGGCCTATTTGTGAAGGAGTACTCGTATGTCTAATCGGACCTCAATATCCGGCCTGACGGACGATGAAGCTCAGGAGTTCCATCAGTACTACATGCAGGGCCTTGTCGGTTTCACAGCAGTTGCTGTGCTAGCGCACGTCCTGGTGTGGGCTTGGCGCCCCTGGTTCTAAGACCGACTCGTTTGAAATGAAGGAGTGAACGTATGAATTCAACCACGCACGCCCCCGGTGACCATCCACGGGCAGACGAAACACAAACGTTCTGGATGATCTTTGTCCTGGCTTTCATCTTTTTGTTCATGTTCGCCTTAGCCGCTTCGGCATTAGGTGTGCATTGGCGAACGATGTTGCCTGGCGCTGAAAACACCAAGGGATTTGTGCAAGGTGTCAGTTCATCTGTGCATACCTTCATGTCCCATCTTATTTAGGAGAACACATCATGTGGCGTATTTGGCGACTCTATGACCCGCTCAGGGCAATGGTGGTGCAAGGCATTTTCTTGTTTGGACTGGCAGCAATGATTCACCTCATTTTGCTCAGCACCAACAAGTTCAATTGGCTCGACGGCCCCAAAAAGGCAGCAGGCACAGCCTCTCAAAACGCACCTTTGCCGGCAGCAACGCCGGTCGCGAAGTCCTGAGGGACATCGCATGCGAGGCAAATGGGGTCTGGTTTCCAGACCACCATTTGCCAATCAAGATTTTTTTGCGATGACAAGACGTCATCGATCGGCTGGAGGGTGCTCAAATGGCCATGCTCAATTTTGAAAAAAAATACAGGGTGCGCGGAGGCACTCTACTTGGTGGTGACCTGTTTGATTTCTGGGTCGGCCCCTTTTATGTGGGCTTCTTTGGCATCACGACAGCCTTCTTTTCATTTCTCGGCACAGCTCTGATCCTTTGGGGTGCATCACAGGGTCCAACGTGGAACTTGTGGCAAATCAGCATTGCCCCACCTGATCTTTCTTATGGCCTGCGCATGGCGCCATTGATGGAGGGCGGCTTGTGGCAGCTCATCACCGTCTGTGCCATTGGCGCGTTCGGCTCATGGATGATGCGTGAAGTCGAGATCTGTCGAAAACTCGGCATGGGCTACCACGTGCCTGTGGCTTTCGGAGTCGCGATTGTGGCTTATGTCACGCTGGTAGTGGTGCGCCCAATCCTACTCGGGGCATGGGGTCACGGCTTTCCCTACGGCATTTACAGCCACCTCGATTGGGTCTCCAACGTCGGATACCAGTACCTGCATTTCCACTACAACCCAGCCCACATGTTGGCGGTGAGTTTTTTCTTCGCCACCACATTTGCGCTCTCGCTGCATGGTGCGCTGGTGTTGTCCGCTACGAACCCACCCGATGGTGAACTGGTCAAGACTCCTGAACATGAAGACACGTTCTTCCGAGACACCATCGGCTATTCAGTAGGCACTCTTGGCATTCACCGCGTGGGATTGTTCTTGGCCTTGGCAGCTGTGTTGTTTAGCGCTCTGTGCATCGTGATCAGCGGTCCTTTCTGGACACGCGGCTGGCCTGAGTGGTGGGGCTGGTGGCTCAACCTGCCTATCTGGAAATAAGTGAGGAGACAAGCTCATGGCTGAATATCAAAACCTTTTCACCACCGTCCAGGCGACTGGCCCCCTACACCATGGCGTCCCCTTGGGCCACGGTAACAGCCCAAGAACAGGCGAAGTTCCCGGCGTCTTTCATATATTGGGCAGACTGGGCAATGCGCAAATCGGACCGATCTATCTCGGCGGTTTGGGTGTGGCGTCTCTCATCTGTGGACTGATTGCTTTCACCACCATCGGCATGAACATGCTGGCCTCGGTGAATTGGGATCCGATTCAATTTGTACGCCAGCTTTTTTGGTTAGCGTTAGAACCACCGGCACCCGCTTATGGCCTGTCCATTCCACCGCTCAACCAAGGCGGCTGGTGGCTCATCACGGGCTTGTTCCTCACTGCGTCCCTGATGTTCTGGTGGGCTCGTGTTTATCGACGCGCTCGTGAATTAGGTTTAGGCACGCACACCGCCTGGGCGTTTGCTGCTGCGATCTGGCTGTTTTTGGTGCTTGGTCTGTTCCGTCCCATTTTGATGGGTTCTTGGAGCGAGGCTGTGCCCTACGGCATCTTCCCTCACCTGGATTGGACAGCTGCTTTCTCCTTGCGCTACGGTAACCTTTTCTACAACCCGTTCCATGCCTTGTCGATCGTGTTTTTGTATGGCTCCACTCTGTTGTTTGCCATGCACGGTGCAACCATCTTGGCTGTAACAAGGTTCGGTGGTGAGCGTGAAATCGAGCAGATTGTTGACCGCGGTACTGCTTCTGAACGTGCAGCCCTCTTCTGGCGCTGGACCATGGGCTTTAACGCGACGATGGAATCTATCCATCGCTGGGCCTGGTGGTTTGCCGTTCTGTGCCCACTGGCTGGTGGTATTGGTATCTTGCTCACAGGCACTGTGGTGGACAACTGGTACCTCTGGTCGGTGAAACATGGCGTGGTTCCACCCTATCCAGAAGTGTTCCCCGCCGTGATTGATCCAGCGCTTGCAAATGGAGCCAAATAATGAACATCCTTCCTCAAACGGCAAAGCTTCTGGCCTTGGTAGCAACTGTGCTGCTGGTAGGTTGCGAGCGCCCACCAACAGACACTGTTCAGCATGGCTTTCGTGGCACTGGCATGGTTCAGGTCTACAACCCCAGAATCGTTGAACAAAACACAGACCTGCATGCAGCACCTGCTGCGCTACCGGCTTCTGCGCCTGATGGCACTCGGGCCGATAAGGTCTACAAAAACGTCAAGGTGCTGGGCAGCTTGAGTGTGGGTGAGTTCACCCGCCTGATGGTGTCGATGAGCAGTTGGATTGCCCCGAACGAAGGGTGCACCTACTGCCACAATCCAGCCAATTTCGCCGACGACAGCAAGTACACCAAAGTGGTTGCGCGCCGGATGATCGAAATGACACAGCACATCAACGCGGACTGGCAACCCCACGTGGCGCAAACGGGTGTGACTTGCTACACCTGTCACCGTGGTCAGCCTGTACCTGCACAGGTCTGGTTCAAGGAGCCAGCTCAGCAAAACGGTGCTGACTTCATTGGCGATGCAGCTGGTCAAAACAAGGCTGCCTTGAGCGTGGCGTTGGCATCGCTGCCATCTGATCCTTTCACACCTTTTCTTCTTGAAAACAAAGACATTCGGGTCAATGGTGACACGGCATTACCGAGCGGCAACCGACATTCGATCAAGCAAGCTGAGTGGACCTATGGTTTGATGACGCACATGTCGACAGCACTGGGGGTGAACTGCACTTACTGTCACAACACGCAATCCTTTTCGAACTGGTCGGGCAATCCACCCCAAAGGGTCAAAGCCTGGCATGGCATCAGAATGGCACGTGACCTAAACCTGGACTACATGGAGCCGCTTCAAAGCACCTTCCCAAGCAACCGCCTTGGGCCAACAGGTGACACTGCAAAGGTGAATTGCGCCACCTGCCATCAGGGCGCTTACAAACCCTTGAACGGTGCGCCCATGGTCAAGGACTTTCCAGAACTGACCCGTCCCACTGCCAGCACATCGGTTGCGAGCAAGTAAGCGCAACACGACAAAAGGTTCATGAACAACCAAACCACAGCCACCCCGCCACTGCAAGGCGTGGTGGCTATGGTCTTGGTAGACCTCAAGAGCTCCCAAAGTGCCTGGGGATGGGTGCGGGTAGCGCGCGGGGCAACCGCGCTCAACCACGAAGGCTTGTTGTTTGCAAAGGTCATGGGTAGCGGGCATGACGGTGGCTTTGGCCTTCGGCCTAGCCCCACCCACCAAGGCTTGGTTTGCTTGTTTGACTGTGTTTCTAACGCTCAACAGTTTTTCAACAGCGACTGGATCAACGACTACCAAACACACAGCAGAGAGTTATGCCACAGCTTGCTTGCTGTGACTTCTGCCAAGGGTAGTTGGGATGGCACGGCCTGGACCACGACGCCAGAGGTGGCTCTTGAAGGCCGATACGGCGCAGCAACTAGCACTGAGCCGATTGCTGCTCTGACACGGGCAAGCATCAGATTTTCTAAAACCTTGTCGTTCTGGCGATTTGCACCGCCCGCTCAAGACGCGCTCGTGGATGCACCAGGATGTGAATTGGCAATGGGGCTTGGAGAAGCACCGATGGTGCGTCAGTGCACGGTCAGTGTTTGGCGCAGTCAAGGCGACATGGATAACTACGCCAGACAAGGCGCACATCACAAAGCCATCAACGCAGCGTGGCGCCATGACTTTTTCTCTGAGTCGATGTTTGTACGCATGCGACTGCTCGAACACCATGGGGTGTGGCGAGGAAAGAATCTGTCCTACAGCAGCGCTGTTCATCAACGTCAACACGAGGCGCACCATGTCTGAAGATCATGTGGTGGTCATTGGCGCTGGCATGGCCGGACTTGTGAGCGCCTTGCAGCTTGGACATCGAGGCTTCAAGGTGACGGTGGTGGACCCATCCGATCAACCGGGCGGGAAAATGCGTCAGGCTCATGTCAATGGCGCAAGCATTGACTCTGGCCCTACCGTGTTCACCATGCGCTGGGTCTTTGAGCAAATTTACGCTTCGGTTGGCGAGCGCCTGACAGACCATCTCAAACTCGACCAACTCAGTGTGCTGGGGCGTCACGCATGGCGTGATGGCAGCACGCTGGATTTGTTTGCAGATCCAGACCGATCCAGACATGCCATTGAAGTGTTTGCTGGCCCTGAGGAAGCACGTCGTTTTGAGAGTTTTTGCCAACTCATTCGAAAAGTTTACGACACGCTTGAGGGGCCTTACATACGCGAGGCTAACCCCAGCGCCCTGAATTTAAGTCAATCGATTGGGTTGAAAGGCTTGGGTGTATTGAACAGCCTTGGCGCATTTCAGTCGATGTGGCGAAGCCTGGGGCGTCAATTTAAAGATGAAAGGCTCCAGCAGCTTTTCGCCAGGTACGCCACCTACTGCGGTTCATCGCCATGGGAAGCACCTGCGACGTTGATGTTGATTGCGCAGGTTGAGCTCGATGGGGTTTGGTCTGTTCAGGGTGGGATTCATGCCCTGGCTAAAAACCTGGAAGCACTTGCCCGACAGCGCGGTGTCACCTTTCGCTACAACACCTGGTGCGACAAAATTCAAACTCAGTCCAATCGGGTCAGCGGCGTAACCCTGCGCGATGGAGAAACATTGGCTTGTGAGCACGTTGTTTTTAACGGCGATGCCTCAGCTTTACGCCAAGGCCTGCTTGGTGAAGAAGTCACGGCGTCGGTGCCGTCGAAAAACAATACGCGCTCCCTCTCAGCGGTGACATGGTCTGTTCATGCGCGCACCTCTGGCTTTGCCTTAGATCGGCACAATGTTTTTTTTCAAGACGATTACGCACAAGAATTCAAGTCGATCTTCGGCGCCGCAAATCTGCCCAACAAACCCACAGTTTATGTGTGCGCGCAAGACCGAGGAACCCAGGCCACCATCACAGGCAAAGAGCGCTTGCTTTGTCTGATCAATGCACCAGCTGTGGGAGATGGTAGGCGTCTCACGCAGGAGATGATTCAAGCATGTCAGACACAAACCTTCTCCCTTCTCCAAGATTTTGGCTTGAAAGTGCATGCAGGCCCAGAGGATTTGATTTGCAACACGCCCATGAGCTTTCATCAGCGCTATCCTGGAACGGGGGGCGCGCTTTATGGTCAGGCCACCCATGGTTGGATGGCGGCTTTTGCCAGGCCCAACTCGCGCTCGCAAATGCCGGGGCTCTACCTGGCGGGGGGGAGCGTTCATCCGGGACCGGGGATGCCCATGGCAGCGCTTTCGGGACGCATGGCGGCAGAGGCCCTGATGGGCGACCGCAATTCAACCAAGAAGTTCCACGCGGCGGGTACTTATGGTGGTACCTTGACGCAGTAAGTGCTGATGGCCAATACGGTCTGACCATCATCGCTTTTGTTGGAAGCGTTTTTTCGCCCTACTACGCTTGGTCTCGCCGGCAAGGTCGCAACGACCCTGATCGGTTCTGTGCACTGAATGTGGCGCTTTACCACCCCAAGGGCAAACACTGGGCCATGACGGAGCGCGGCGAGCGACATGTGGAACGCTCAAGTGAACACTTCAAAATTGGCCCGAGCCAACTGAGTTGGGATGGTGTGGCGCTTCATATCGACATTGATGAAGTCACCGTCCCCATCCCAAGAAAAATCAAAGGTCGCGTCAGTGTTTATCCCGACCGACTGTTTAACTTCAGCACACCTTTGGACCCACTGGGTCGGCATCACTGGGGACCTTTAGCGCCCAGTGCGCGCGTGGAGGTCAAGCTCAACCAGCCCTCGCAAAATTGGCAAGGACATGGCTACCTGGACTCCAATGAAGGCGTCGAGCCGATCGAAGTTCCTTTCAAAGAATGGGATTGGTCAAGGTCATTGCTTGGTGATGGGTCTGTCGCTGTGATGTATGACGTTCAGTACAAACAAGGTGCAGATCAACTGCTGGCCTTGAAGTTTCACCCCGATGGGCAAGTCACATCCTTTGATGCACCATCGCGCATCACAATGAAAAAGACCGCTTGGTGGTTACCCCGGCGCATGCGCTCTGAAAGTTCAGTGAACGTGGCAGCTCAACTCGAAGACACGCCTTTTTACCAGCGCGCCATCTTAGAAAGCCAGTTACTTGGTGAAACCGTCACCAGCTTTCACGAAACACTCAACGTTCCGCGTTTGGTGTCGCCGGTGGTTCAAGGCATGCTTCCTTGGCGCATGCCTCGCCGACCATAGTTAGCCCCAGCGTTGCTCTGACAAGCTGTTTGGTGACAATTCAACGCCTTGGCGGCGGTCATTTTCAAGCCGCTCAAACAAAGCAAGCATCCAAACCACCCGCTCTGACACCGTCTTACTCGGCTGATGAAGCGGCAAAGTATCTGCACTGCCCGCAGCTGGCTCGCACCCTCTAACGAGGTATGCAATGGCTGAAAGCGCCTCGGGAGGATGCAGGTCTTTTTTCAGCCAACTTGACAGCAATTGCGCCTGGCCAATCAGCGCCAACTTCATGGTGGTGCTGACCACGGTTCGCTGATCGACCGAGTTACACCCCAAGCGTCGCAGCTGGTGACCAATTTCTGCATAAATGAGCCGTGCCGCCAAAATTGCCGCACGGCAATCTTTGGGTAACTCTGCAATTCCTGCGCTTGCTCGCTGGTAGAGCATGTCGGCCTCATCCAACACCCGCTGCACGACCCTTTGTAAAGCGGGTGTATGTACAGGGCGTTGCAACCAACTGATGGGATCAATGCCTTCTTCGCGCAGCCAGTCGTGTGGCAAATACAAACGTCCGTTACGCGCATCTTCGCCTACATCACGTGCAATGTTTGTCAACTGCATCGCCACGCCAAGCTCACAGGCTCTGGCAAGTGCGACTGGATACTTCACACCCATGACCAAGCACATCATGGCACCCACAGCACCCGCGACACGGGCAGCGTAGTCATGCACGCTGGACATCGTTGGGTAGGCTCGGCCTTGTGCATCCCAATAAAAACCCTCCAACAGCGCGTCCAGCAGCAATCGTGGCAACTGGTACTGACCAACCACAATGGCCAAGGCCTGGTCTTCCAGCGCTGGACTCGGACGCCCCTCGTACACAAGGTCAAGGCGCTGCTTGAGCAACTCAAGGCTACGCTGCGGGTCATCGCCGTTGTCCACAAGATCATCGGCAACCCTGCAAAACGCATACAGTGCCACAGAGGCCGTTCGAACACGCTGAGGCAGCAGTCGACTGGCTGCAAAAAAACTCTTGGATCCGCCGCGCATCAGGGCAACACAGGCTGCCAAGTCATAGGGTTGCGAGGTGTCAGTGGACATGAGGTATCACCGTTTCTAATGCTTTGGCTGACATCAACACACCTGGCACACCGGCTCCCGGGTGAGTACCAGCTCCCACCATGTAAAGACCTTTGATGTCTTCGCTGCGGTTGTGCGGCCTAAACCAAGCACTTTGCAAGAGCAAGGGCTCCAAACCGAAACCGGCGCCTTTGTAAGACCAAAGCCTGTCATGAAAGTCTTGGGGGGTGCTGACCCTGGAAGTCACGATATGGTCTTTCAACCCTGGCAGGACATCGGCACTGAGGGCCTCTTCGATGACCTTGCGATATGTCTCAGCGAAGCTGGTCCAATCGGTTCCACTGTCCAGATGAGGGACTGGCGACAAGGCATAGAAAGTGTCACAGCCGTCGGGTGCGAGCGAGGGATCGGTCGCGGTTGGTCGATGCAAATACAAGCTGAAGTCGTCTGCAAGTTTGTGACGTTTGAAGATGTCCTTGAGAAGCTCTTTGTAACGGGGCCCGAGCACCATCATGTGGTGGGGCACATCCTGGTACTTTTTGGACGTGCCGAAATACCAAACAAACAAACCCATCGAGTAACGGCCACGCTCAATTTTTGCGTCACTCCAATGCCGGCGATGCTCTGGCGCAATCAGGTTTTTGTAGGTCCAGGCGGTATCAGCATTCGACACCACCATATCGGCATGAAGCACCTCTCCGCTTTGCAACGTCACGCCGGTTGCCAGCCCGTTGTTGACATTGATCTGGCTAACCGCTGCGTTGTACCTGATCGGCACGCCTCGCTCGCGCAGAAGACTCACCAAGCCCTGAACAATGGCGCCCGTGCCTCCCATGGCTGAATGGACGCCCCACGTTCTTTCGAGTGAGTTGATCAGGGCATATGCACACGTCACAGAAAATGGATTGCCACCAATGAGCAAGGGATGGAAGCTCATCACAATGCGCAACTTGTCATTTTTCAGGTACTTGGCCACAAGCGCATAAATACTTCGCCAGGCGCCCATGCGCACAAATGAAGGAATGGCAGAAACCAAGTCGCCAATGGTGTCGAACGCCACAGCGCCTAAACCTTCAAAACCCAAATGGCGGCAGCGTTCTGCATGCTTGAGAAACTCTAAATACCCTGGCACATCGGATGGACAGAATCTGGCCACCTCTGCGAGCATGGTTTTTTCATCACCGCTGTAATCAAACCAAGTGCCGTCGTGAAAACGTACCCGATAAAAAGGATCCATAGGCCGCAAATCAATGTCATCACTGAACTTGCGGCCGCACAGTGTCCACAACTCTTCGAGAAGAAATGGGGCGGTGATGATGGTTGGGCCTGCATCGAAAGTGAACCCGTCTTGCCTGAAAACGTAGGCACGTCCACCTGGCGCATCGAGCTTTTCGAGAACCTCGACGTCGTAACCTTTCACGCTCAAACGAATGGCCGCTGCCAAGCCACCAAACCCACTGCCAATCACAACAGCCTTGGGGCCACGGGGTACACGAGGCACAGATTCAGCATCTTGGGGTGGCATGAATAATTCATGCGGTGTGAGCGTGTTCATTCAGACCTCATTGGTGCGTTGACCATCGTGGTCGGAGATTTGCTGGCAATTGCCCAGCCCCATATTTTTTCCAAGGTCCAAGGCATGAGCATGACCACATGCTCAACAATGGCAAGGCCAAGTAATGCCGCAAGCAATACCAAGTTGGTTGTGACAGCCACACTGGCTAGCTGTGCGTGATGCACCAACCACAACCAGGTCACAATCGACAAACTGATGGATAACAAAAACCAGGGGGTGATCCATCGGCTGGGGAAATAGCTTGCCAAATAACTCAGGTGCGCGGGTAAATACTCAGACCCACTTTGGCGAACACCAAAAAACAAATTGAGCTTGGCGCTCACGCGCATGCACCACAAGAGCGCGAAAGTACAAATCGCAATGTGGTTGGCTTGCCCCATTTGCATCCACCAAAGCATTGCAAAGTTAAGCAGCAAAACCAACTCATGGTGCAGCACCACCTGAAGCGACTGAATGAACCTGCGAACACCCGTGGCGCCAGCCTGTAGGGGCACTTTTCTGGGGCCGGTGATGATGCCCGTTAAAAATGCCAGCTCATGCCAACCCCACATGATGATCACGCTGGTGAAGCCCAAGTAAGCGTTAAACACACTTTCTTGGCGCATGCTGACATCCACCCCCCAAAAACTCAGGGCCAATAAAAGGGTCCAAGCACCGAGGCTCCAACGAAACGTTGAGGGTGGCAATCGGTCCAGCCAAAGAATCACCCCCGTGCTGAACCACCAGCACAGCACGGCAAATGCAATGGCTAATCCGGTATCACTCACCATGTGGGAGCCAGTCTGACATCAGCCGTGATGGTTTGTTTTTGAACCGGTAAAAAATACAAACGGGTAAAGGTGGCCAGCGCTTTGACAGCACACACCGCTTGCGTGATTTTTCCAGTTATGCCACCTCGGGCTTTGGCACGGTCGTTTGCCAAAGAAATAGCAAACAAGCGCTCAAGACCAGCTTTGAACTGAGGATGATCAAGATCCAAAGCCACAGGGAACACCTGCTTTGTGATCTCGTTGGTCATGCGAAAGACGGCAAAGTCATATTCACTTGAGTGCAAGCCCATGGCTTCGTGCAGCATGGGTCGCGTGTGGTCACGCACATACATGGTGGCATACACAGCGAGCAGGAAGAACCTGATCCAGTAAACGTTCAAGCCACTGAGTAATTTCGGGTTCGAGCGCATGATGAGAGCAAACGACTCACCATGGCGAAACTCATCGTTGCACCAACGCTCAAACCAACGAAAGATCGGGTGAAAGCGCTTCTCTGGGCTCTTCTCAAGTTGCCGAAAAATCGTGATGTAACGCGCATACCCAATTTTTTCGGACAGGTACGTGGCGTAATAGATGTACTTGGGTTTGAAAAATGTGTATTTTTTTGTACGTTTGAGATCGCCCAAGTCGATGCCAAGATTGAAGTCACGCAAAGACTGGTTGATGAACCCAGCGTGACGTGACTCATCTCGCGCCATGAACGTCATGAGTTGCTTGATGTCTGGGTTATCGACGTGTTTGCGGATTTCGTTGTACAAAATACAACCCGAAAACTCAGAAGTCAAAGAACCGACCAAAAAGTCAATGAACTCCTGGCGCATCTCAGGGGAGAGCTTTGCCATTGAGGCTTCGACTTCTTGTGCAAAGGTGGCGTCACGTTGAAAGTGGTCGTGGTTGTTATCGCCTTCATACTCTTTCATCATCACATCCCACTCACGCCGAAAAGGTTCGACGCTGATGCGATTCATCGCATCAAAATCTGTGGTGTAAAAGCGTGGGCTCAGCATCGTGTTTTGCTTGGCCTTTTGATTGGCTTGATCTTGGCTGTCGATCGCTTGTACGTATGTGCTCATGAGAGGCTCCGATGCATGGTGGGCTGGCTTAGCTTTGGCCAGCTTGTCTAAGATTTCTAAACAAGGCGGCATTGCCTGGACCAAAAGAGTCGAGATCAATGCGCTGTGCGGTTGAGGGGTCCCTCAAAACCAGGCGCCCATTTGTTCGCGCTGTGAGCTCAAAGGGATGCTCACTGCCAACTTCTCTGCGCTTGCGCTCTCTGGCCAAAGCCCGCAATGTTCCTCGAACAAAACCCTGCTCACCTTCAAAGGCGGCAATGGTCTGACCCGTGACGTGATCTTTCACCAGAATTTCACCCTTGGGTCCATCTGCAAACACAAGATGCCGCTGCCATTGAACAGCCTCTTCGGTGACGATTGGCGAGCTGGGTTGCCATTGGCTCCAGCCAATCAAACCGAGTGTCGACAACACCAAAAAAACAGAAAGAATGCCCGGGAGCATCGTCTTATGTTGATTCAATGCTTTGTTTTTCATAGCACTAAACACGCACCAAGGTGGGGTGACTTTGCTGGCTAGGCACGACAGGCATGGCGATGTTTGTCTGACGGGTCCAGGCATTGGCCAAGGTGTCGCTTACACGTGCAGCTTCTGGCACACAACGCAAGGTTGGCTGCGGTTGGCGTAACTCCCAAGCACGTGCATGCGGCCAGAGATGAAAGAAACCAATCTGATCCCCTTCGGGTAACTTCAACGAAATATCACCGCACCCTTTGGCAAGAGGGCGAAGATCAGCCGCTTGAATTCTTTTGTATGGCAAATTGAATGTCAGCGAAAGAACGATGCCAACGCGCAAAACAAGACGTTTGTCTGTGATGGTGTAGAGCGTGGTCTTGCTGCTCAACCACGCCCACCCGAGGATGCAAGACAAGGAAAGTAAGGCCAGGAAAGCGCTGGTCAAACAAGGCATCAACCATGTACTGATGGCCTGATCAGGCTCATACACGTTGATCCATTGAATGCATATCATGATGGAAAAATAGATCGCTATTTTTCTCACATGAAAGGCGTGTACCGCCAGGCTCACCCAATCAGGCGAGCCCTGCCATAAGATCACCTCGTTTTTTGGCAGCGCCGTTGGCAAGCCAGGCGCGGCCTCAAACTCGTGCTCGTGAATGGCTTTCACAGCAAGGGCTCCATGCGATTAGGATGCGCATACAACGTACCTGCACCGAAGTAAGCACAGATTTTTTCTTCTTCCAAAAAGGTCACCTGCTCAGGCAATTTTGTGGAAGGCACGTTGGTGAACTGATGACCCATCAACGCATGGACTTTGACCTGATTGCGGGTAATGCGCGCGAACGTCATGGGCACCAGCACTTGCTTGTTACTACCGTGGAGCTTGACCTCCAAGTAACGAAACATCATTTCGGCCTTGTCCACCCACAAATCCACCACGACACCAGCCGCCTGGTTGTCTGCGCCCACCACAGACAAGCCACGGGGGTCAACATCGCGCGTTGCAACCCCATGGTCATCTGCAACCCGTAATGGAACAATCTTCACATGGCCGTCATAGGTCATGTCTGGGACATCAGCACGCTTGGCCCATGCACCAGGACCGACACCAGCCAGCAAGGGATCACCGACTGGATCTAGAGGTGCGCCGTTCCAGGGGTGAGAAGGTCGCGCGCTGTAATCGCCATCAGGTCGAGCCAAATCGGGCGATTTGAATTCATGACCATCCATGGTTTTGTAGGTCACCGGGTCAGGCACGGCCGGCCATCCATCTATCTTCGGACCGTTGGGCCGCCCTGGATCCATGGGATAGCCCTCGCGGTGATTTTCTCGCAATAGGTAATAAATAATGCCGGCAAAGAATGCCCAAAACACATACAAGACCAGCTGAGCCACATCGACGTACTGAGTGATAGCGCCTGTTTCCATAGGTCACCTCCTGTTGATAAATGAAAGAACGTTGCTCACGTCGGAAATTCAGCCAAGCCAAATGCGGGACCATTCACCACAGGCTGATCTTTGCTGCGTCTGAGCAAAGGGCCCAGCGCAATCAAAACGACAAATAAAAGATAAATTTCTACGTGGTAGACAAAGCTGTAAGCCGTGGCTTGGCTCTGCAGGCTCTCGCCTAACCAGCCTGACTTCGCCATTTGTGAAACCACATCACGAATCACACCACCTAAAGCCATGGCCAAGCCGGCTGCGACACCTTGCACAGCTCCCCAAGCACCCAAAACAAGACCGCTGTGCGCTTTGTTCGGAAAAGACATGGCTGTGACCAACATCCCCACCGAGAACAAACCCCCACCAAAGCCAATCAGCAACACACCCAGTCGAAACAGATCGACAGATGCCAAAGGCGCAGAAAAAATCACCATGGCAAAAGCGGGCAAGCCAATCAACACGCCTGCACTGGCCAAACGACAAGCATGTAAACCTTGGTTCAACCATTTCGCTGAGGCCATGAATGCGATCAAGGAGCCAGCCGCTCCAATCGCTGTCAAGCCACTGGTCGCGCCAACACCCAGCCCCAAAACCTCGCCGCCATATGGCTCGAGAATGATGTCTTGCATGCTGAATGCACAGGTGCCTAGGCCTACCGTCCAAAGAAACCGCTTCATTTGGGGAATTGCCATCAGCGCTTGCAAGCTCTTGGAGAACCCACCCACTTCACGCTGACCTCGCTTGCTTTGACGGGCTTCTTGTTTCCAAAGTGCCGTCAAATTCAGAACAAGCACCAGCACTGCACAGCCCTGCACCACTTGTATCAAGCGTGAGGGCGTAAAGTCTTGAAGCAGCAGCCCAAACAAACCACTGCTCACAATCATGCCCAACAGAAGCATGGTGTAGAGCATGGCCACCACACGCGGCTGCTTCTCAGGCGTTGCCAGGTCGTTGGCCAAAGCCAGGCCGGCTGTCTGGGTCATCTGAATACCGATGCCCACAAGCACAAAAGCCAAACCGGCGCCTAAACGCCCCAGCCACAAAGTTTGTGGCGTCGGCTCAGAAAGTAACAGCAAGGCAAACGGCAGGATCGCCAGCCCAGAAAACAACAACAAGCTTCCCGACCACAGGTAAGGAATGCGCCGCAAGCCCAGCACCGAGGGATGCGTGTCGCTCCTGTAACCGATCAAAGCCCGAAGTGGCGCAAAGACCATGGGCACCGCCACAGCCACTGCCACCCACCACGAGGGCACCTGCAACTCAACAATCAAGACACGATTGAGCGTACCCACCAGGAGGGCCAGCGTCATACCAATCACCACCTGAAACAGCGACAGCCTGAGCAAACGCGACAAGGGCAAATCCGCCGATGCTGCATCTGCAAAAGGCACATAGCGATTCGCCAGCTGACGAACCCAGGCGGGGACTGGCATGTGCTTGCTCATCGGCGGCACCACTCCCAGGCTTGCGAGGTGTAAAAGCCCGATTTGATGCGTTCGGTACGACCTGCTTGCCAATGTCGCAATTCAGCACTGCTGTGCATCAGATCATGGAGGTGGTCTTGTGCCACAGGCACCAGCGAAGGTGACCGATCTGACTGCGGGAACAATCGACCCACACGGTGCATGGCAGCCAATAGCGGTGTCCGTGGCGCGAATGTAAACAGCATTGAATGCCGCGTACGCAGTGACAAAGCCACCAGCGCCTTACGAATATCAGACGCCCCGTAATGAATCAGTGAATCCATGGCCACCACGTGATCAAACTCACCGAGTTCGGGGTCCAACATGTCGCCGGAGTGAAAGTCAATCGACTCAACCAGACTTGGGTATTCCAACTTGAGGCGATCACGAGCCAAGCCCACCAAGTTGGGGGATAAATCTATGGCCACTACATGCGCACCACGCTTGGCGGCCTCGAGTGCCAGCGCACCGGTGCCACATCCGGCATCGAGCAAACGCAAGCCCGTCATGTCTTCGGGTAACCACGACAGAAGGGTGTTGCGCATTTGCAGGCGACCTGCCCGCACAGTGGCACGGATTTTTCCTACCGGCTCATTGGAGGTCAGAATCGCCCAAGCCTGGGCAGCTGTACGATCGAAGTAATGCTCGATCTGATTTCGGCGATGTTCGTAGGTGGTGCTGTCCATCAATCAAACCCCAACAGGTCAAAAATATCCCGGTCTTTCATGGGGATGGCCGGCAAAGGATCTGCACCGAGCCAAAGTGCGGCAGCCAATCGCATGTACTCGTCCTGTACAGCCTTCACTGCAGGTGTAGGCTCAAGTTCAAACAACGTCGATTTGTTGAGTCGGCTGCGGCGAATCTCATCAAGATTAGGAAAATGCGCCATGGTTTTGAGACCGACGACCGCATTGAATTTGTCGATTTGGTCTGTCGCGTCGCTTCGGTTGGCAATCACACCGCCCAAGCGCACGTTGTAGTTTTTTGACTTGGCACCAATGGCCTGAACGATTCGGTTCATGGCGAAAATTGAGTCGAAATCGTTGGCCGTGACAATCAAAGCGCGATCGGCGTGTTGCAGGGGCGCGGCAAAACCACCGCACACCACGTCGCCCAGCACATCGAAAATCACCACATCGGTGTCTTCGAGCAGATGGTGCTCCTTGAGGAGCTTGACGGTTTGACCCACCACATAACCACCACAGCCTGTGCCCGCTGGTGGGCCACCTGCTTCTACACACATCACGCCGTTGTAACCACGGTAGACAAAGTCTTCAACCCGCAGCTCTTCTGCATGAAAGTCCACACTTTCAAGTGCGTCGATCACGGTAGGCATGAGTTTTTTGGTCAGTGTGAACGTCGAGTCGTGCTTGGGGTCGCATCCAATTTGAAGCACGCGCTTGCCCAGCTTGCTGAATGCCACCGACAAATTTGACGAGGTCGTGCTCTTGCCGATGCCCCCCTTGCCATAGACCGCGAAGACCTTAGCGGTACCAATCTTGTCAGCTGGATCCATCTGCACCTGGACGCTTCCTTCACCATCCGTAGGACGTCCGCCACGGCGGATCTCGCTGACCGGCACACGTGCGGTTTCAATCATGTTGTTGCTCCTGTTGCAAGGTAGAGGTCTCTGGAAAAATGTGTCCTCGGCTTTGCGTATTCATCAGCGACTGAAGTGTGCTTTTGCATCGTAGAGGGTCTCCACAGTGATGTTGACCACGCCTTTTTCTTGGGCGTAGCGTTCGGTATTTCTGCGTGCTTTACCGCGGACGAAAAACGGAATTTTTCCGAGTTCTTTTTCTGCATCCTTGGACCAGACCGTGATGTCATTGGCAGCAGGCGTGTTGACGATCGAGGAAGCGTGTGTGGGCTGCTCTGTAGCATCAAGCATTTGTGCCGCTGGCGGATTCGCGACAGGCGCAGCGCGTGTTGAACCCAGATGGGAGGGGGCTGCGCCATCGTGAAATTCAAAGTCTTCGCGAAACATCCCCAGCAAGTGCTCTTCCAGGCCCATCATCAAAGGGTGCACCCACGTGTCAAACAAGACATTGGCGCCCTCAAACCCCATTTGAGGCGCGTAACGTGCTGGGAAATCTTGCACGTGGACTGGCGCTGAAATGACGGCACAAGGGATTCCCAGACGCTTGGCGATGTGTCGCTCCATTTGGGTGCCCAGAATCAATTCAGGCTGCAAACGTTTGATCTCGTCTTGCACCAACAGGTAGTCGTCTGTGATGAGCGCTTCAAGGCCATAATTTTTTGCAGCGTCGCGAACGTCTCTTGCAAATTCGCGGCTGTAGGTGCCAATACCCACCACTTCAAAGCCCATTTCTTGCGCTGCAAATCTCGCTGCTGCCACAGCGTGGGTGGCGTCACCAAACACGAACACGCGCTTACCTGTGAGGTAGGTGGAATCCACCGATTTGGAGTACCAAAATGAATGGGCGTTGTCTTCTAAGTCCGCTGGCAAGGTGATGCCTGCAAGCTCTGCAATCTCTTGCAAAAACTCTCGGGTTGCACCCAGACCAATAGGAATGGTTTTGGTGGCTGGTGTGCCGAACTGTCGGTTCATCCATCCAGCTGTGGTCTGGCCAATTTCAGGGTAGAGCACCACATTGAAATCTGCATCCGCCAAACGCTCAATGTCTGCCACGCTGGCATTGAGTGGCGCCACGACATTGATGTCCACACCAATCTTCTCAAGCAAAGCTGAAATTTCGCGCACGTCATCGCGATGACGGAATCCAAGCGCGCTTGGACCAAGAATATTGCAACGGGGCTTAGTGCTGGTGCGTGGCTGTGGCGCTTTCACAAGACGCCTGGCCAACTGGTAAAAAGTCTCTGAAGCTCCCCAGTTTTCTTTGCGCTGGTAAGAGGGCAGCTCCAGTGGAACCACGGGAATATCGAGGTTCAGCGCCAAAGCCAGACCACCCGGGTCATCCTGAATAAGCTCGGCGGTACATGAAGCACCAACCAGCACGGCATTTGGCTTGAAGCGCTCCGCTGCGCTTGCCACAGCATCTTTAAACAGCTGGGCTGTGTCTCCGCCCAGGTCTCTGGCCTGGAACGTGGTGTAAGTGACCGGAGGGCGTTTGGGCAAACGCTCAATCATGGTGAACAACAGGTCAGCGTAGGTATCGCCTTGTGGGGCATGTAAAACGTAATGCACGTCTTTCATAGCCGTTGCAATGCGCATGGCGCCCACGTGAGGCGGTCCTTCATAAGTCCATAGGGTGAGTTGCATAGACTTCTCTTTACGCCACCAACTTAAGGCGACGCGTTAGCGGACGACTGAACAATGCAGCCAAATCACCAGCTTGCTCATACCCTTGGATGGGTGTGAACACAAGCTCAATCGACCATTTGGTGGTGAACCCTTGTGCTTCCAAAGGGTTGGCCAAGCCCAGACCACACACAACCAAATCAGGCTGGTCGCTTTTGCATCGGTCCATCTGCTTGTCAACATCTTGACCCTCAACAATGCGGGTTCCAGGTGGAAGTAAGGCCATGTCTGCCGCCATGATCTGACGGTGCAAATAAGGTGTGCCGACCTCGCTCAAGGTCATGCCCAATTCTTCTTGTACAAACCTGGCCAGCGGAATCTCAAGCTGTGAGTCCGGGAAGAAGAAAATTTTCTTACCTTGAAGCTGTGCGGCATGACGCGCCATCGACTGCTCTGCACGCTGTCGCGGCGCTTTGGTCACCTCATCAAACAAGGCTTGAGACACACCGAAATTTTGAGCAACGGCCCACAGCCAACGCGTGGTTCCTTTCGCGCCCAGCGGGAAGGGGGCATCGATGCGCTTGGCACCTTTTGCCTCCAGGCAGCGCGCTGTATCTGCCAAAAAAGGTTGTGCAAGTATGTATTGCGTTGACGCGTCGATGGTGGGAAGTTGCGTGCTTCTGCGAGGCGGGAAAAAAGACACCTGGCTGACACCCATTTTGTGCAGCAAGGTGCGCAATTGATCTTCAACAACATCCGCCAGCGTGCCCACCACCATCAAGGTTTTGCTTGTGGTGACGGGCTGCACCAATTCGGGCACCCACGATGCCAAGCAAGCATCTTCACCTTGCGTGAATGTGGTTTCGATCCCGCTGCCGGAGTAGTTCAACACGCGAACCTGCGGGTGATGCACCTTGCTCAAACGCTGTGCCGCGCGAGATAAATCGAGCTTGATCACTTCGGACGGGCAAGAGCCCACCAAAAACAACAACTTGATGTCGGGCCGACGCACCAAAAGCTCTTGAACGACGCGGTCAATTTCATCGTTGGCATCGGCAATGCCCGAGAGATCGCGCTCGTCGATGATGGCCGTGCCAAACCGAGGCTCAGCAAAAATCATCACGCCAGCTGCGGACTGGATCAGGTGCGCGCAAGTTCGCGAACCCACGACAAGAAAAAAAGCGTCCTGCACCTTTCGGTGGAGCCAAATGATGCCCGTCAGTCCGCAAAAAACTTCACGCTGACCTTTTTCGGATTTCACCGGCAAGGTCTCACATCCTGCACTTTGAATGGGTATCACGGCGCTCATCAGGCACTCCTTGCATGGGCAACCACCCCATCACGGGCATGGTCGACTTTCTCGAGCCTGGCTGAACGCAGCTTAAGAATGAATTGAACGGCATTGATGCAATAAGCCGCATAGGCAGCTACTGCGAGCCAAAGCTGGTCGCTGGGGGACCAAACGCCTTGCCACCACACCCAAAGGTAGGCACTGTGCAAGGCAAGCACCAACATGCTGAAGACGTCCTCCCAGAAAAAAGCACGGGCAAACAGGTATTTGCCGAAAACCACTTTTTCCCAGATACATCCTGTGACCAGGATGGCGTACAGAAACAAAGTTTTAACAACCACAGACGCCAAGGCCCAAGACTCCCCCTGGCCCGTCATCAAACAACGGCTCACAAAGTAAAGACTCACCAAGAACACCACAAACTGGATGGGCGCCAAAATGCCTTGCACCAAAGTCCACACCGTTGCATCGCGGCGCAGGCGCTCTTCTGGTGTGTAAAGTGGAATGGCAGGCGAAGTCATGTTTAGAACTGGAAAGACAAACTGAATGTAGAGTTGACAATATCTTTTGTCAACGGGAAGTGACATGTTTATTTTTCAAGCAGTCCGGGTAAACCCTGAAAAACAAGCTTTGCTTCCTGAATTCACGCCGTATTTAGGCAGCCAGCCGAAGAATCGACATGTTTACAGTTGAATTTCGCCGATTTTGAGAAGCTCTTGCAATTGTTGCTTGACCCATGAATCGACTGGAAGCGTCAATTTTTCAGACACTTCTTACAACGTAATGTAAACATTTATTGACATTCAGTGGTTCTTGTTCAAAATAGCCGCATGGCAAAGCCCTCTCTTGCTGCGGTAACCGAACTGCTCAAACCCATCACCTGGTTCCCGCCCATGTGGGCTTTGGCCTGCGGCGTTGTGTCGTCTGGCCAAGACTTTTCTGGCAATGCAGCCCTGATCGTTGCTGGCCTTGTGCTGTCTGGCCCGCTGGTCTGCGCCAGCAGCCAGGCCGTGAACGACTGGTTCGATCGGCATGTGGACGCCATCAACGAGCCATGGCGACCTATTCCCTCCGGTCGCATGCCAGGCCAATGGGGGCTCTACATCGCGGTGATCTGGACGGTCATTTCTCTGCTGTGGGCGGCCAACCTTGGCACGTGGGGGTTTGGTGCATGCGCCATGGGTCTGGCGCTGGCATGGGCCTACAGCGCACCGCCCTTGCGTTTGAAGAAAAACGGCTGGTGGGGCAATGCGGCCTGCGCGCTGAGTTACGAGGGTCTGGCCTGGATCACGGGCGCAGCGCTCATGCTTGGGGGCGGTCTTCCTGCTGAAAAATCACTGTTGTTGGCTTTGCTCTACAGCATTGGCGCGCACGGCATCATGACCCTCAACGATTTCAAATCGGTCCAGGGTGATACCCAAATGGGAATTCGCTCATTACCGGTGCAACTCGGTGTGGTCAAAGCCGCCCAAACAGCATGCGCATTCATGCTGGTGCCGCAGTGGGTGGTGGCTGGCTTGTTGTGGCAATGGGGCACGCCCATGATGGCGTTGGCGGTGTTGGCTCTGAGCTTTGCGCAACTGCCACTCATGCGCAACTTTGTGAAGGCGCCTTGCGACAAGGCGTTGAGCGTGAGTGCCTTTGCTGTTCCTATGTATGTCTCGGGCATGATGGTGAGCGCCTGGGCCTTACGTGGTATTTCCTAGGCAAACCATGGCCCACACACACGCGTTTGGCTGGCTGCAGGTCTTTCGTCTAGGACTCATCCAGGCTTGCTTGGGTGCCGTGGTGGTGGTCACCACCTCGACACTTAACCGCATCATGGTCGTCGAGTTGGCCCTTCCGGCTTTGCTTCCAGGCTTGCTGGTGGGCCTGCATTACGGCGTTCAGATGGTGCGTCCGCGGATGGGGTTTGGCGCAGACGCGGGGGGGCGCTGCTCGCCCTGGATGATGGGCGGCATGGTTGTGCTGGCCCTTGGGGGCCTGCTGGCTTCGACCGGGACAGTTCTTATGTCGGACTCTTTGGGCGCAGGGCTCTTGCTCTCCATGCTGGCCTTCATGCTGATTGGTTTTGGCGTGAGTGCATGCGGGACATCCTTGCTTGTTCTGATGGCTAAGCGCCTACCTGATGCCATCAGAGCGCCAGCAGCCACCACCGTGTGGATGATGATGATCTTTGGTTTTGCTGTGACCGCCATCACCGTTGGAAAACTGATTGACCCTTACTCACCTGCTCGCCTGCTGATGGTCACGGCGGGTTTGTGTCTGTGCGTTGTTGTCCTCACCGGCGCATGCCTTTGGCGCTTGGAGGGCCAAGCTGGCTCAATTCATGCGCATGGTCTTGATCGCCCGCAAGCTGGTGCGTTCAAGGCCACCCTTAAGCAAGTTTGGAGCGAACCCCAAGCCAAAGCTTTCACGCTGTTTGTGTTTTTATCCATGCTGGCCTACAGCTCTCAAGATCTGATTTTGGAGCCTTTTGCAGGCGCCATCTTTGGCATGTCGCCCGGCCAAACCACACAGTTGTCAGGCCTGCAGCATGCCGCCGTTTTGATGGGCATGCTCACCGTGGCGTTTGCAGGCTCTTCACGCGTGCGCGGAAGGCTCGGTAGCGTTCAGGCCTGGATGGTAGGCGGCTGCCTTGCATCGGCCCTGGCAATGGCTGGCTTATGCATGGCGGGTTTGGAGGGCGCAAGCTGGCCCCTCAAATTGAACGTGGTGTTGCTTGGCGTTGCCAATGGTGCTTTTTCAATAGCAGCCATTGCCACCATGATGCGCCTGGCCAACGAAGGCGCAGGTGGCAGAGAAGGCACACGCATGGGCTTGTGGGGTGCAGCACAAGCGGTGGCCTTTGGTCTGGGCGGCGTGCTGGGCACGGCCGTCAGTGACCTGGCACGTTGGCTCATTGGAGACATCGGTTCAGCCTATGCCGCCGTGTTTGCCCTCGAGGCTTTGATGTTTGCCATATCGGCATGGTGCGCCGTGCGCGTTTCCAGACTAGCAAAACACCCCAAACTTACCCACGCCCACACCAGGCAATCCTTACAAGGGAGTTACCCATGAACAGCAATGAATACGATGTGATTGTGGTGGGAGGCGGTCCATCGGGCGCCACCGCCGCTGATGACTTGGCGCGACAGGGCTGGTCTGTGATGCTGCTGGATCGACAAGGCCGCATCAAACCTTGCGGAGGTGCCATTCCCCCGCGCTTGATCAAAGACTTTGACATCCCAGATCACCTGCTGGTAGCGAAGGTGCGCTGCGCACGTATGATTTCTCCAGCGGACAACAAAGTGGATATTCCAATTGAAGATGGCTTTGTGGGCATGGTCGATCGCCAAGATTTTGATGAGTGGTTGCGCGAACGCGCAAAAGACCATGGCGCTGAGCGCTGCCGTGCCGACTTTGACAAAATCACCCGTGACGCAGATGGCGTGGCACGCGTGCACTTCACGCGCTTAGACGAACAAAGCACACCCGTCATGCGCAGTGCGCGTGCGCGCATGATCATTGGCGCAGATGGCGCGCGGTCCAATGTTGCTCGGCAAATGATCGAAGGCGCTGAAAAAACCAAGTATGTGTTTGCATACCATGAGATTGTGCAAGCACCCAAAGAACAAGTGGCTTACGACCCTGACCGTTGCGATGTGTACTACCAAGGCACGATGTCGCCTGATTTTTATGGCTGGGTTTTTCCACATGGCGACACCATGAGCGTTGGCACAGGTAGCGCTGACAAAGGCTTTTCGCTGCGCTCGGCGGTTGGTCGACTGCGTGAGACAGCAGGCCTGACACAGGCCGTCACCATCAGGCGTGAAGGCGCGCCTATTCCCCTCAAGCCTCTGCCCTTGTGGGACAACGGCAAAGATGTGGTGCTTGCAGGCGATGCAGCTGGCGTGGTGGCACCCGCTTCTGGCGAGGGTATTTACTACGCCATGGCCTGCGGCCGCATGGTGGCTGACTCGGTGCATGCGGCGCTGCGCACCGGCCAAGGCAAATGCCTCAGGCAAGCCCGTAAGACATTCCTTCGCAAACATGGCAAGGTTTTTTGGGTGCTGGGTGTGATGCAGTATTTTTGGTACCAGAACGACAAGCGCCGTGAACGCTTTGTCAAAATTTGCGAAGACAAAGATGTGCAAAGATTGACCTTTGAGTCTTACATGAACAAAGAGCTTGTCCGCAAAGATGCCATGGCCCACGTACGTATTTTCTTCAAGGATTTAGCGCATCTCTTTGGCATGGCCAGAACATGAGTCGATGGCGACGGTCTAGGCCGTTTCTGATCGCACTTGCGCTGAGTTATGTCGCCGCGGGCATAGGCGGGGTCCTCACGGAGCTAGGGCCCTGGTACTTCTCCCTCAAACAACCCAGTTGGAAACCACCTGATGCTGCGTTCGGGGTCATTTGGAGCACCATTTTTACCCTGACCGCAGTGAGTGCCGCGCTAGCTTGGCGAGATGTTCCTCACGAGCGGCGGCGTGTTTGGGTCTTGTTTGGACTCAATGCCGTGCTCAACATATGTTGGAGCGCGCTTTACTTCAAGATGCAACGCCCCGATTGGGCCTTGCTTGAGTGGTTTTTGCTTTGGCTCTCGGTACTTGCACTGGTTGTGGGCTTTTGGAAAAACTCGCGCTGGACGAGTTACCTCAACCTGCCCTACTTGCTGTGGGTGTCGATTGCAGGCCTACTGAACCTGGCAACCCTTCAACTCAATGGCCCTTTTGCTTGAGCCAAGCCATGATTTCCTGGGCCGTTAAGGCCGCCTGCTCTTCATGCGCCAGGTGCCCCAAGCCCGGTTTGACCAGCACATCAGCCTGAGGCATTTGCCGCGCGGCCTCTTGGGCAAGTGAGGCGGGAACCGTCCGGTCGTTCTCACCGATATGCAGCAGCACAGAGCCTTGTAGCCCAGACAATTTTCGGTTAAGGGTATCCAGGTTCCACGCTGCCATCATGCTCAAAACACCATGCACGTGTGTTGGATGGGCCAACAGTTGGCTGTAAAAACGCACGCCCTCTTCGCTGAGCTGCGAGCCTGTGCTTTGCAAGAGCTTTGAGACCACCCAGGGCTTGGCCAAATGGTTGGCAACCAAACGGCCCGCATAGGGATTGAGCGCCACCAATTTGGCCGCAGGCGGAAACAACCACTGCGCCGCACCTGGCTGGGGTAGCCACGCCGGGTTGAGCGCCACCACGACGGGGGCATGCATCGAGGCAGATGCCAAACTTAAATGTGCAGCCACAGCCGCACCTGCGGAGTGACCCAAAATCACCTCGGGCCACAGATTGAGCTTGGCCAACAAGCGGCGCAAATCCTCGCTCATGTGAGGCAGAGAAGGCGCATGGTGTGCATGCAAAGTTGAGAACGCATGGCCCGGTAAGTCAGGCATCACCAGCGTGTAGCGCTGCGCCAAATAAGGCACCATGTCCCGCCATGAATGTGTGGATGCGCCCGTGCCATGCAACAGCAACATGACAGGGCCTTGCCCCATTTGCTGAACATGCCAACGCTGCCCAGGCATGTCTATGAATCGGCTGTGTTGGGCGTGCGGCCATGTGTGTTGATATGCCGCCCAGTCCATCGGGGGATAGAGCGATTCCCACATGCTTATTTCGCCAGACTTTTCACGACCTCAGCCATGCGCTTGGCCTGCACCAATGGCATCGGGAAATAAGTGGCACCCATGTTCTGGGCCAAATTTTGTGCCTGGGTGTCTGGCTGGGCTGAGGTGTCAATCCACAAAGAAGTGAGCCCCATGGAGCGCCACTGCTTGGCCCATTGCTGCGCTTCGGCTTGCGCTTGAGATCGCCCACCCAAGCCTGCCAGTGTGACGTTGGCCCGGCCATCGCTGAGCACCACAAGGGTGGGTGTGGTGCCTTGGCGTTGTAAGTTCATGGCAATGTGCGCTGCGTTTTGCAGCGCCAAAGCCATCGGCGTGCCACCCCCACCCGGCAGGCCAGCCAAAGCCTTTTTGGCTCGCACCAGCGAGCGGGTCGGTGGCAGCAAAGTTTGTGCAACAGAGCCACGAAACGCCATCACGCACACGCTGTCGCGCCGCGCGTAGGATTGTTCAAGCAAGATCTCAACGGCACCCTTGGCTTCTGCCAACCGTTGATAGGCAGCAGACCCAGATGCATCCAAGGCAAAAATGAGGCAACTTGCACGCCTTTGCTCAAAGCGGTGCACATGAAAGTCTTCGCTGCGCAGGGCAATGCGCGGGCCAGTGACCGAGGTCTGACGTAAACGTTGCTTGGGCACCGCGGCGCGCAATGTGGCCAACACATGCAGTCGTGCGCCAGCGTGGGGCTGCCCTGGTCTGGGAGAGAGCGGTCGCCCGCGCAAGCGATCTGCCCGAGCCTGGCCACTTTGACCGCTTGAAGCCTGTGCACTTTTGGGCTTGGCGCATTGCGCAGCCAACTGATCGAGCAAGCCTTGAGGCAAATTTGCTAGAACAGCCTCAAGCACTTGATCATCTGCAGGCGCATCGGGCTGAGGCGCTGGCGCAGGATCGTTGGCCTGCGTCTCTGAACCCTCAGGGGGCGAAGGTGGCTCGGGGGGCGACTCGGGTTGAGGGTCGTGTTGTGGCCCGGAAGATGCGTCAGATGATTGATCCGGCGCTTGCTCAACTGAGGGGATTTGCGTTGCCCGGGCAAGCAAAACCAAACGTACAGCGGCCTGAAGATCTTCGTCATCAAGCGCCAGCTTGTGGTTCAACGCCGCGTGCAAGGAAGCCACATACAAGGCCCAGGAAGGCGCACGTAAACCGGCCACGCCCAAGGCCTCAGCAGCCTGGCATATCGACCTGATGTGGTCTTGGCTGGGAACCATGCCTTGCAAACGGTGGCGAACCTCTTGCAACTCTTGCGCGTTGAGTGGCTCCACCGCAAGTGCGTTGTTGTATGCAACAGCTCTCAGGTCTAACCACATGGCAAGCCTGTCTGTCAAAGCGGGGGCTAAGCTGGTGTCGTCGTCGGACTCGTCCAATGCGAGCAAACCGAAGCGGGCTTGTTTCAGCTGTGAGGTGCTGCGCTCATGCCACTCGCCTTGCTCCTGAATTTGTAGCAGCATTGTTAATAAATACTTAGGGAAGCGCTCTGCCATAGGCAGTATGGCAATGCCACCATTAAGCTGGCTCAACATGCCTGGCTGCGAGACCAAGCTGCCCATTTGCAACGAGGCGGTTAAATCAATGCCGCCAAGCAGTCTGTCGTCATCTGTGTTGTGTGGGATTTTCTGAACAACGCACGACACGCTTTGAAGTTGCTCAAGCCAGCGATCACGAACCGGGCCATGCCCAGCACGCAACCACACGCCGCCTAGCCGAACCGGGTCAACCTGCAAGGCCAGCAAGGCCCACTGCGCGTCATCCCAAGCTTGGGTTGAGACCGACGCCAAACTGCTCATGCCCGCAAGACGTCGTCCAGACAACGCTGCACACGCACATCTGAACCGGTGTCATCCAGCGGGTTGCGACGCAACCGGTGCCTCAACACCAAGGGGGCCATGGCGCGCAGGTGCTCTGGCAAAACTTTTTTGGCGCCTTTGAGCGCCGCGTAAGCGCGAGTAGCGCGTAACAACGTGAGCTCTGCCCGTAGGCCATCCGTGCCGAGTTGCATGCACAACTTGGCGCTGAGCTCCAACAACGCGTCGCTTGCCTCGATGTGTGTCACGAGTTTTCTGGCCTTGACGATGGCATCACGCAAGCCTGCATTCGCGGCCTCCCATTGCGCTTTGTAGCCAACCGGGTCACGCTCAAACGCATCTCTTCGGCGCACCACCTCCACGCGCAGCGCAAGGTCTTGGGGTGTTTTGACATCGACCGACAAGCCAAACCTGTCGAGCAACTGCGGGCGCAGCTCGCCCTCTTCTGGGTTACCACTGCCCACCAAAACAAAGCGCGCTGGATGACGAATGCTCAAGCCCTCTCGCTCCACCAAGTTTTCACCGGATGCTGCCACATCGATGAGCAGATCGACCAGATGGTCCTCCAGCAGGTTGACTTCGTCGATGTAGAGAAACCCGCGATGCGCCTTGGCCAGCAGCCCAGGCGCAAACTCCTTGATGCCTTGCGACAAGGCTTTTTCAAGGTCCAGTGCACCCACCACGCGGTCTTCTGTCGCGCCCAGCGGGAGGTCCACCACATTCACAGCCCGGGTGATGGCTTTGAGCTTGGTCTTACCAAGCAGCGCGCATTGCGGGCACTTTGCTTGCCCGGGGGTGGGGTCGCAACCATAAGGGCAACCTTCCACCACCTTGATGGGGGGCAGCAAGTCTGCCAGGGCACGAACAGCGGTGGATTTTCCGGTGCCTCGATCACCGAGCACCAGCACGCCCCCGATCGCGGGGTCGACGGCCACCACCTGAATGGCCAGGATCATGTCCTCTTGACCAACAATGGCTGCAAAGGGAAAAGTCAAAGCCATGCAGATTCCAATATCTAACTGCAAGCATGTTGTGCAACTTAATCCAGAATGTCAAGTTAAATTGACACATCTGGAGCGCTTTGTGGCTTACACGCGGCGATTGGTGGTAACCAGGCTTATTTGTCGTCTGGCAATGACACTTGGCCACGCCCAAGCCAGCATACATTTGATCAAGCTGATCGGACTTTATCCAATCGCATGGTTTAAAAGACGTATTCGGTAAGAATGGTTCATCCAGTATGTTCTGGTGCTTTGATGGATCCATCATGAACCCCTCTTCCAACCGTCGTGTTTTCATTATTCAGGCCGCAGTGGCAACCGGTACGCTCGCAGGCGTTTGCGCAGCGCAAGCCCAAGCCATGTTGTCTGAGACGGACGCGCAAGCCGCTGCTTTGGGCTACAAAGCCGATGCTTCTAAAGTTGACAAGGCCAAGTACGCCAAGTACGCAGCCGGTCAAGTTTGTGGCAATTGCGCCGTGTTCATCGGCAAGGCCACCGATCCTGCTGGTGGCTGTTCAATTTTTGCTGGCAAGCAAGTGGCAAGCAAAGGCTGGTGCAACGCCTACGTGAAAAAGGGCTGATGCCCTCCTCGGGCTGTGACGCTTGCGCACGGCCCGATGTGCTGCAAACCCAAAACAGCATTCACGCAGCTGTCAAGGCCGTCTCGATGGCTGTTGTGAGTGCGCTGCTGTTGGGGCTTGCAAAGCTACCAAAGTGTTTCAATGGTTTGCCATCTCGGCCAACCAGGTATTTGTTGAAATTCCACGCAGGTTGTGAGCCCGTAGCGCGCGCCAACTCTGCAAACAAGGGATGCGCCCCTGAGCCCCTGACTTTGGTACTGGTGAACATCGGGAACTTCACGCCGTAGGTGTTGAAACACACATCTGCAATCTTGCGCGCGTCCGCGTCCTCCTGCTTGAAGTCGTCCGAAGGAAAGCCCATCACCACCAACCCCCTGGCGGCGTATTTGGCGTACAGCGCCTCCAAACCCTCAAACTGCGACGTGAAGCCGCAATAGCTGGCCGTGTTGACCACCAACAAAACCTTGCCTGCATACGCACAAAGCGCTTGCGGCTTGTCGTCTTGAAGACGGTTGAAGGTGTGATTGAGCAGTTTTGGGCAGGCTTTGCTGCTGGGCTGCGTTTGCCCAAGGGCGCTGAGCGACGCTAAGGGCCACAAAGCTAGGGACGCCATGGACATCAGGGTTCGACGACGCATCAGCACCTCTTCATTCACCAGGCTCATGGCTTCACAATTTCCAGCATGATTTCATTGCGCTTGAACATCGGCAATGTCCAAGGCGGGTCATAGCGCGAAAGCTGAGGCGCCCCGATCACCTGGAGTGACCTCTGCTTCGCCCATTGCAGCGCTTCTTGCGTTTTTTCTTCCACACGCGCTTGTGTGTTGAGCCACGAGTAGCGATGCACAACAAAGTACTTGGCCGGCAGCTCACGCAGTTTGACCGCATCGTTGTTGGGTTTGGGAATGGTTGCCATGGTGTACGCGCTTGGCATCACAAAATGAATCCGCCAACGCTTGCTCGGCTGCTTGCTGTTGGCGTCATCTCCGGGCTGAGGCGCCACCGTAACGGGGGCTGTCATCGCAATGGTCGAAGATTGCGGCTCCATGGTCACAGGTGCGGTCATGGCGATCGTTGTCTTCTTGTCTGCCCCTGAGGCCTGGTTGTTGCCAAAAATGTAGTCTGCAATGCGCCGAAACCCCTTGCTAGAAGCCTCATCCATGTCGCCATCCACAAACGTCTCGGCAATGAGCATGGGCTTGTAGCGCCTGATTTCAAACGCACCGTCTGACTCGATCACTTCAAATGCGGGTTCCTCAACAGCCATAGCACCTTGATGAAGACATGCTGCGCCGAGCAGGCAAAGCAAAAGAAAAAAGTTTTTAAATCGCATGGCACCTTATACCTGCAAGTGGCCAAGCTCGCCAGCGCGCTCAAGACTTGTCTTGACCAGCGCACGCCGGCTCTCATCAGCGAATGCCCGTGTCTTGCGTTTTCGTTTTAGCATCGGTTCATGAAAACGCGCCTTGTTGAACCTCAAGAAATACGCCAGCAGATTTGGAAAGAGCTGGCGCGTGCTGGCCAAGATCGACACCACGAATGGCGCACCCCCGTGCTGGCGACCTCCTCGTTTGATGGGGCTGTGAACGCTCGAACCGTGGTTTTGCGAGAAGCCGACGCTGGCACGCAAACCCTCAAGGTGTTTACAGACGCCAGAAGCTCAAAAGTTAACGACTTAGCCCATCAGCCATGCGGTGTTTTTGTGTTTTGGAGCAAGCGCTTGAGTTGGCAACTGCGCGTGCGCACCACCATCACCACGCACACACAGGGGCCTGAAGTTCAAGCCATCTGGGACAAGGTGAAGCAATCAGCGGCTGCAGGCGATTATTTGTCGCCCACTGCACCTGGCAGCGTGTTGACGCCTGCTGAACACACCCCTTTCTTGCACCACCATTTCACGCTTTTGAGGGCACAAGTCTTGGACATCGACTGGCTGGAGTTGGGGCGAGAGGGGCACCGCCGAGCAAAGATTGGCGAAAACGCCTGGGAATGGCTCACCCCTTGAAAGTTTTACTCAAGCCAGCAGGCGTGCAAACCCTGGCATGGTAAGTAGTCACTTCTATTGCAATCACGTGATGGTGCGGCTGGCGGGGATCGAACCCACGACCCTTGGCTTCGGAGGCCAATACTCTATCCACTGAGCTACAGCCGCACTTTTGACAAAACTCACCCATCGAAATCTTTTGCGCGAGCGGTGATTGACGCTAACTTCAGAGGCACACGCTCTTTGAGTGAGCGTGGCTCTAGTGCCTGAATTGTAGGGCCATTCGTCCTGGCTGCTCGCTATAATGGCAGGTTTTCCGTACATCGTTTTTGAGGATTCCATGAGCGACAACCATCACGAAGAAGCCCACACTGGCCCGATCAAGACGCCTTCACAAGTGCTGTGGGCTTCGCTCTTTTCCTTGATTCTTCCAGTTTTCATCATCATTGGCTTGGTTTACTACGTGAACTCGGGTGCCAAGCCTGCAGCTGGCGCCGTCAATGTGGAAAAGTCCATTGCTGAACGCATTCAAAAAGTTGGCGTGGTGGAGATTCGTGACGCCAACCGTCCCCTCAAAGCAGGTGAAGAGGTTTACAAAGCGCAATGTGCAGCCTGCCACGCCGTGGGTGCTGCTGGTGCCCCCAAGCTTGGTGACGCAGCGGCATGGGGTGCGCGCATCAAGACAGGTTACGACGCCCTGTTGACCTCTGCGCTCAAAGGCAAAGGAGCCATGGGCGCGCAAGGTGGTGGCGATTACGTGGACACTGAAATCGGCCGTGCCGTTGCTTACATGGCCAACGCCTCTGGCGGCAAATTTGCCGAACCTCAAGCACCCGCTGCTGCTAAGTAACCAGGCATCGCTCAACAAAAACCGGCTTAGGCCGGTTTTTTTGCGTTTGTATCTTTGCTATTTAATCTGTAGCGCCTACGTCAATAGGAACATGGCTTAGGGCTTGGTTTTCTATTTATTTCCAGATGGCTGAGCCTGCGGACTGAGCACAAAATGGTGCGCGGCGGGTAGCTCATCAGCCACCACTTCTTGCAATTGCCATTGCCCGCGCTCCAAGCGTTGCGAGGCAATCAACACATCTTGGCTGTGCACCAAACCCAGGCCCAGGGACGTGCTCGCGTACAAGCGCCCAAGCTCATCGAGGTACACCGCTTGCACCTGCACCTTCACGCCGGTGTGGCTGTGCACATCACCATTCTCAGACAAGCGCCATACCCAGGGCGCATTCGTCAGCTCCACAAACACACGCTGCGGTCCGTTCTGAAAATACCAGCGACCATGCTCGTCGCAGTCGTAGTTTCTGCCAATGAACTCGATGAGCTTGTCGTGCATCAAGCGCGAGCCTTTGGCGCCTGGCACACCACTCTGAAAACTACCGAGGTGCTGGGTGCGGTCGTCACGCATGTACCAATCGCCCCGCGCATCCAGGCCGAGCCAGCCATAGCAGGCCGGCACGTTGGGCCATTTTTTCAGAGCGGCTTTAACAATCTCGTCCATCTCAAGCCGCCATCAACCACTCAACCACTTGCTGTGGCATGGTCATCACCTGACCAGGCGGCAAGCCGTGCGGAAAGCCCACATGTCCGCCGCCTTGAGGCTGCCAGAAGGTGACATGCGGGCTCACGTCTTTGGCGGTGGGCAAGCTTTGTACAGGCACGAACGGATCGTTACAGGCGTTGAGCACCAAAGCCGGCAAGCGTATGTCGTGCATGTACGGTTTGGCAGATGCCCGCGCCCAATAGTCTTCGGTGTTTTTGAAGCCGTGCAGGGGTGCGGTGAACACATTGTCGAACTCGTACAAATCACGTGCAGCCATGAGCTTGTCGGCATCAAACAAGCCCGGGTGTTGCTTGAGTTTGGCCAAAGCTTTAGGTTTCATGGTGTTCAAAAACATGCGGGTGTAGACCAAGCGGTTAAAGCCTCGCCCGATGGCCTGCCCGCTGGCGCCCAAATCCAGGGGTGAGCAAATGGCAGCCACCGCACTCACCGTTTGTTTGGCCACCTCGCCCATCTCTGAAGCCCAACGCATGAGGGCATTGCCACCCATGGAAATGCCTGCAGCCATGACACGACCGGTGTGCGCGGCGGCAAAGCGCTTCAAGACCCAGTCGATCTCGACAAAATCACCCGAATGGTAAGCGCGAGGCCCATGGTTGAGCTCACCGCTGCACCCTCTGAAATGCGGCATGGCAAACGACAAGCCTTGCGCGCGTGCAAAGGCTGCAAAGGCTTGCGCGTACTGGCTGCTTGAATTGCCTTCAAGTCCATGGAACAAGACCAACAGCGTTGATCCTGGTGGGCCTTGCAGCCAATCGACATCGATGAAGTCGCCGTCGGGTGTGGTCCAACGCTCACGCCGAAACTCTGGTGGCGGGCCATCAAAGCGGCGCGCATACAGGGCAGCCCAGATGGTCTGCAAGTTGCCCCCGGGCAACCACAAGGGCGCTTGGTAATTCATGGCAGCATTAAAACAAAAAACCCCGACGTTTGAAGGTCGGGGTTGTCGTGCAAAAGAGGCGTTTTACTTCTTTTGGCGGTATTTGCGCAAAGCAGCCAACTGAGCAACCATGATGGCCAACTCAGACTGGGCCTTGGCCAAATCAATCTCGCCCTTGGCATTGCGCACGGCCTCTTCAGCAGCAGCCTTGGCAGCGTTGGCTTTCTCATCGTCCAGGTCTTTACCGCGAATGGCGGTATCGGACAAAACGGTGACACGGTCAGGTTGCACTTCAAGCAAACCGCCAGCGACGAAGACAAACTCTTCGCGACCGTCGGCTGTTTCAATGCGCACAGAACCAGCCTTGATGCGTGTGATCAGGGGTGTGTGGCGCGGGTAAATGCCGAGTTCGCCAGATTCTCCGGGCAAAGCCACAAAGCGGGCTTCACCAGAGAAAATGGACTCTTCAGCACTGACCACGTCGACGTGAATGGTGTTCATCTTGACGCTCCAGGGGATGTCGAATTAGACCTTCTTGGCTTTCTCGAAAGCCTCGTCGATCGTGCCAACCATGTAGAAGGCCTGCTCGGGCAGGTGATCGCACTCACCATTCACGATCATCTTGAAACCACGGATGGTTTCAGCCAAAGACACGTATTTACCAGCTGTACCGGTGAACACCTCGGCCACGTGGAAAGGCTGGCTCAAGAAACGCTGGATCTTACGGGCGCGAGCCACGGTCAGCTTGTCTTCAGGGGCCAATTCGTCCATGCCCAAGATCGCGATGATGTCGCGCAGCTCTTTGTAGCGCTGCAGCGTACCTTGCACGCCACGGGCCACGTTGTAGTGCTCTTCGCCCACAACTTGGGGGTCCAACTGACGGCTGGTGGAGTCCAGGGGATCCACAGCGGGGTAAATACCCAGCGCAGCGATGTCACGGCTCAACACCACCGTGGAGTCCAAGTGCGCAAAAGTGGTGGCAGGCGAGGGGTCGGTCAAGTCGTCAGCAGGCACGTACACGGCCTGAATGGAAGTGATCGAGCCCACTTTGGTGGAGGTGATACGCTCTTGCAGGCGGCCCATCTCTTCAGCCAGGGTAGGCTGGTAGCCCACGGCAGAAGGCATACGACCCAACAGCGCGGACACTTCGGTACCGGCCAAGGTGTAGCGGTAGATGTTGTCCACGAAGAACAGCACGTCACGGCCTTCGTCACGGAAGGACTCAGCGATGGTCAAACCGGTCAACGCCACGCGCAGACGGTTGCCTGGGGGCTCATTCATTTGACCGTACACCATGGCCACTTTGGATTCAGCCAGGTCGTCCAAACGGACCACGCCGGAGTCGGCCATTTCGTGGTAAAAGTCGTTACCTTCACGGGTACGCTCACCCACACCAGCGAACACCGACAAACCGGAGTGCGCCTTGGCGATGTTGTTGATGAGTTCCATCATGTTCACGGTCTTGCCCACGCCGGCACCGCCGAACAGGCCCACCTTACCGCCTTTGGCGAAGGGGCAGACCAAGTCAATCACCTTGATGCCGGTCTCAAGCAGCTCTTGCGAGGGGCTGAGTTCGTCATAGGCGGGGGCCTTACGGTGAATAGATGCTGTCAGCTCTTGGCTCACAGGACCACGCTCGTCGATGGGGTTACCCAACACGTCCATGATGCGGCCCAATGTGGCTTTACCCACGGGCACAGTGATGGCCTTGTGTGTGTTGTAAACCATGTTGCCGCGGCGCAAGCCGTCAGAAGAACCCAGCGCAATGGTACGAACGATGCCGTCACCCAATTGCTGCTGAACTTCCAAGGTCAGGGCAGAACCGTCCATTTTCAGGGCGTCGTAAATGTTAGGCATTTGATCGCGTGGGAACTCAACGTCCACCACGGCGCCAATACACTGAACAATTTTTCCCTGCACTATCGAGTTAGTTTGAGCCATGTTTCGCTCCAATATTGAATCTTTAAACGTACAAAGGTCAGAGTTGCTGGAGCCTTAAACGGCTGCGGCACCCGCCACGATTTCCGACAGCTCTTTGGTAATGGCAGCTTGACGGGTCTTGTTGTAGACCAGCTTGAGCTCACCAATCACACTGCCGGCGTTGTCGGTCGCGGCTTTCATGGCCACCATGCGCGCCGATTGCTCAGACGCCATGTTTTCAGCAACAGCCTGATACACCAACGCTTCCACGTAGCGAATCAACAAATCGTCGATCACTGCTTGTGGATCAGGTTCGTAGATGTAATCCCAGGTGTGTTGGGCACCGCTGGCTTGCGCTTGGGCCTGCATGGCTTCAGCAGACAAGGGCAGCAACTGCTCCACCACAGGCTCTTGCTTCATGGTGTTGATGAACTTGGTGTAGCAC
This sequence comes from Hylemonella sp. UBA6679, assembly GCA_002454975.1. Taxonomy (GTDB): domain Bacteria; phylum Pseudomonadota; class Gammaproteobacteria; order Burkholderiales; family Burkholderiaceae_C; genus Hylemonella. The sequence goes on along the minus strand of DKJZ01000063.1, from coordinate 447 downwards.
AGGTAAACCGCGCTCAATTCACCACGCTCATAAGCATCGAGCATGACCTTGACGGGACCGATGAGCTTGTCGAGGTGAGGCGTGTCACCCATTTGGGTCACATGCGACACCACCTTGGCGCCCACACGATTCAGAAAACCCAAGCCCTTGTTACCAATGGCCACAGCCTGAGCACCAATGCCTTGGCTTTGCAGCTCGCGCAGCTTGGTGGTGACACCGCGCAACACGTTGGTGTTCAAGCCACCGCACAAACCTTTGTCGGTGGTCACCACGATCACGCCCACGGTTTTGGCATCGTTCACTTGCATGAACGGGTGCTTGTACTCAGGGTTGGCTTTGCCAAGGTTGGCAGCGATGTTACGAATTTTCTCGCTGTAGGGACGGGCAGCATGCATCCGCTGTTGCGCCTTGCGCATTTTGGATGCAGCCACCATCTCCATGGCCTTG
>DKJZ01000046.1 GCA_002454975.1 Hylemonella sp. UBA6679 | reverse complement strand
GGCATCTCGGTGGCCAGCTCGGTCATGCAAATGCAGTACCGCGAGCACGTCATCAACCTGCTCGACACGCCCGGCCACAAAGACTTCAGCGAAGACACCTACCGCGTGCTCACCGCGGTGGACTCGGCCCTGATGGTGATTGACGCGGCCAACGGTGTGGAGGCGCAGACACGCCGCTTGATCGAGGTGTGCCGCCAGCGCAACACGCCCATCATCACCTTTGTGAACAAGATGGACCGCGAGGTGCGCGACCCGCTCGACATCCTGGACGAAGTCGAGCGCGAGCTTGGCATGCCCTGCGTGCCCATGACCTGGCCGGTAGGTCAAGGCAAAAACTTTGGCGGCATCATCAATTTGCGCACCCAAGCCATGACGGTGTTTGAGTCAGGCAGCGAGCGCCGCCCGCAGGATTTCGACACCATCCCCTTGAGCGACCAAGACGCGTTGCTGTCACGCTTTGGCGCTGAGTATGAAACCGCGGTGGACAGCATGGAGCTGGCCACGGGTGCCTCACCTGCCTTTGATCGCGAGGCCTTTTTGGCTGGCAAACAAACCCCCGTGTTTTTCGGCTCAGGCGTGAACAATTTTGGTGTGATGGAGGTGCTCGACGCGCTGGTGGATTTGGCGCCCTCGCCGCGCTCGCGCATCAGCTCGCTGGCCGTCAACAAACAGCCTGTCGTCAAAGAGGTGTTGCCCGAAGACGCGGCGTTTTCTGGCGTGGTGTTCAAGGTGCAGGCCAACATGGACCCCTCGCACCGCGACCGCATTGCCTTTGTGCGGGTGTGTTCGGGCAAGTACAGCCCGGGCATGAAGCTCAAGGTCATGCGCAGCAGCAAAGAGTTGCGCCCCACCTCTGTGGTGACCTTCATGAGCCAGCGCCGCGAAGCGGTGGAAGAGGCTTACGCCGGCGACATCGTGGGCTTTACCACCCACGGCGGTGTGCAATTGGGCGACAGCATCACCGACGGCAGTGTGAACCTGCAGTTCACGGGCCTGCCCTTCTTCGCGCCTGAGATGTTCATGACCGTGGTGCTGAAAAACCCTCTGCGCACCAAGCAGCTGCAACAGGGCTTGGCCCAGTTGGGCGAAGAGGGCGCAATTCAGGTCTTCAAACCCGAAGCTGGCGGCAACATGCTGCTGGGCGCCATTGGACAGCTGCAGTTTGAGGTGGTGCAGCACCGCCTCAAAGGCGAGTACGACGCCGATGTGCGGCTCGAAGGCTCGCAGTACACCGGTGCACGCTGGATCACCGCTGACACGCCTGCAGAGCTGCGTGCGTTTTGCGATGCCTACCCTTTGCGCATGGCTCGCGACGCCGCAGACACCTTGGCTTACCTGTGCACCAGCCCCTATGACGTGCGACTGGCGCAAGAGCGTTTTCCGAAGATCCACTTTCACCCGCTGCGCGAGCACGCGGGCTTGTCTTTGGGGTCGGCAGGCTAAGTCGCCGCTGGGTTTAGCTGGGTTTGGCCAAGCCCAGCTTTTCCACCAGCGCGCGCTCACGCTCGAAGGTGTCGGCTGCAAACTTTTTGTAGCCCTGGGTGCTCATGTACATGGGCACCATGTCGTAACGCGCCAGCGCGGTTTTGTAAGACTCTTGTTCCATGGCCTGCTTGAAAGCGTCGTGCAAACGCTTGACCACTGCATCTGGCGTGCCCTTGGGCGCCCCAATGCCAAACGGTGAGTTTTGCACCAGGTCCAGCCCCAGCTCTTTGAGGGTGGGCGCCTCTGGGAATTTGGCCAAACGCTCGGCGCCCCAGGTGTTGAGCACGCGCAACTTACCCGCCTCAACTTGCGGCGCAAAACCGGTGGAGTCGGCCGCCGCCATGATGTTGCCGCCCAAGATGGATTGCATCAAATCTGCGCTGCCTTTGTACGGCACGTGCAGCAACTCCAGCCCCAGTTTTTGCGCGATCAGCTCCATGGTCAGGTGTGGGCTGGTCATGGTGCCGGTGGAGCCGTAGCTCAGCTTGCCGGGGTTAGCCTTGGCCCAGGCCACAAAATGGGTCCAGGTGCGCAATGGCGAGTCAGCCGGCACCACCAAGCCAAAGGCATAACCCGTGACATTGAGCACATAGCTGATGTCCTTGATCGGGTCCCAGGTCAGCTTGGTGGTGTAGGGCAAACGGAACACGCCCAGCGGAATCTGCGCCAGCGTATAGCCATCGGGCGCTGAAGCCTGAAGGTTTTGTGCCGGCAAGGTGCCGCCTGCCCCGGGCTTGTTTTCAACAATCACCGATTGCCCCAAGATCTTGCCTGCGCTGTCGGCCAGCGCGCGCATGGTGATGTCGGTGGGGCCACCGGCTGGAAACGCAATCACCAGCTTGATGGGCTTGCTGGGAAAGCTTTGGGCCTGCGCGCCCAGAGCGGCCGTGGCGGCACCTGCGGCGGCAGCCTGAAGAAGTTGACGACGTTGCATGCTTGTCTCCTGTTATGAATCTATGGGGGCAGGACCAGGGATAAGGCCTGGAAAAACCTGAGGCGTGTTGGCTGGCAGTTTGCACATGGCCGCCTCAAACACCTCGCTCGAGAGGCATTGTGCCAGCCACTGCGCCACGGCCACACAGGGTAAGCCAGCAAACCAAGCGGCATCCACGGCAGCAAACTGACGCACAAACGGAAAAACCGCCAGGTCCAAGCCGCCCATGGCCAGCCCAGCCATGAAGGGCTGTTGTTCCAGCAAGTGGTTGAGAGGCAAAAGCATCGCGTGTACAGCCTCTCCACGCGCACCTTGGCCACTGGGCAAGCCAAAGCGCTGTGGGTATTTGTAGCGGTCGAGGCTGGCTTTGAATGCGCCGTCATTCAGGGCCAGCCAATGCTGTGCTTGCGGGGTTTGCAAACTGGCGCCCCAGCCTGAGGCATCGCGCTGCGACAAGGCCCAGCGCATGATGTCCAGACTCTCTTCCAGCACCTGGCCATCAGGCAAGACCAGCACGGGCACAGTGCCCTTGGGCGAGGCAGCCAACAAGGCCTGGGGCTTGTCGCGCAGCACAATCTCGTGGGCCACAAACACCTGCTGGCTGAGGCACAAAGCCATGCGCGCACGCATGGCGTATGGGCAACGCCGGTAGGTGTAGAGCACAGGCAGCTTCAACATTGATAGCTAGAACCTCAATCAGGATGCGGCCTAGAGCCCTTTTTAAGCACGCGCCAACACAGGCGCCAAGGCTTTGCCTGTGTGCGTGCCCAGCTGCACCAAACCCTCGGGCGTGGTGGCCGCCACGACGCGGCCGCCACCTTTGCCGCCTTCGGGGCCCAGGTCGAGCACCCAATCGGCCTCAGCCATCACATCCAGGTCGTGCTCGATCACCACCACGCTGTGCCCGCCGTTGACCAAGCGGTGCAGCACATGGATGAGCTTTTCCACATCGGCCATGTGCAAGCCCACCGTGGGTTCATCCAGCACATACAAGGTGTGCGGCGCTTTGTTGCCGCGCTTGGTCACATCGTCACGCACTTTGGAGAGTTCGGTCACCAGCTTGATGCGCTGCGCCTCGCCACCGCTCAGCGTGGGGGAAGGTTGGCCCAAGGTCAGGTAACCCAGCCCCACGTCTTTGAGCAACTGCAAAGGGTGGCTGATGTTGGGAATGGAGGCAAAGAAGGTCACCGCCTCGTCCACCTCCATCTGCAGCACCTCGCCAATGCTTTTGCCGCGCCAGGTCACCGCCAAGGTTTCGGGGTTAAAACGTGCGCCGTGGCAGGCTTCGCAAGGCACTTTCACATCGGGCAGAAAACTCATCTCGATGGTGCGCACGCCCTGCCCTTCGCAGCTGGGGCAACGGCCCTCGCCGGTATTGAAGCTAAAGCGCCCTGCCGCATAACCGCGCGCCTTGGCTTCCAGGGTTTCGGCAAACAGTTTGCGGATGGTGTCCCAAAAACCAATGTACGTGGCCGGGCAAGAGCGCGGTGTTTTGCCAATGGGGGTTTGGTCCACCTCGAGCACGCGGTCGATGGCCTCAAAGCCACTCAGGTGTGAGCAGCCGCTCCAAGGCAAGACCTCGCCCGCGGCCAAGGCGTCGCGTCCGGCTTTGGTGCTGCGCTTGTTCACGGCCATGGCCACGTTGGTGAGCAAGACGTCGCGCGCCAGCGTGGACTTGCCCGAGCC
>DKJZ01000072.1 GCA_002454975.1 Hylemonella sp. UBA6679 | reverse complement strand
ATTTTTTCAACGGCCTGTTAAAGGCCGCAAACCGAGGCGATCCCGTCTACGAGGGACCATTGCATGCGTATGAACAACTTGTCAGTCGGCAGCGCAGGTTGGGGCTGTATCGGTTGGTCTGGGCGGAGCCGTCAAGCTTTTGAGAGTGGAATCTAACATGAGGTTTGACTTTTAACATTAACAATGTTAGATTCTTTCTATATGTTAGATAAAGCGCTTCCCCTGCAAACCGTCCGGTACTTGAACCAGGTCATCGGAGGGGAAGCCGTGCGCGTGGCTAGCAGCGCAAGAACCGCTGAGCTGACGTATTTTCTTCAAGAAACCTATGACGTGTTGACCGGCGAGCTGCTGGGACAACCGATCACACTGGCCTGTGTCAAAGGGCATCAGCCACTGGCTGCTCAGCAAATAAGCCAACACACCAAACTGCTGCGTGAGCTGTTGGATACCCCAGTCATCATCGCATTGCCAGAGATTGCCCCCGGGGAGCGCAAACAACTGATTGCGCACGGTGTGGCCTTTGTGGTTCCTGACAGGCAGCTTTTCGCACCGCAGCTGGGCGTGATTTTGACCGAGCGCTTTGGCGCTGAACCTCGCAGGGAGCAGGAACTGTTCAGCCCTGCCACTCAGGCGCTGTTGATCTGGTTTTTGAATCACCATCCGGTCACGGAAACCTGGCATCCGTTTGAAGAGGCTGCAGCGTTAGGTTATGCGGGGATGACGGCCACACGGGCTGTGCGCGAGTTGTTGCAATTCGAACTGTTTGAACTGGAAGTGCGAGGCCGGGCCAAATACCTCAAGCTCAAAAGTACCCGCCGTGATCTTTGGGAAAGGGCCAAGCCTCACCTGCGCACACCGGTTCTCAGAACCTTATGGACCTACGAAAAGCGCATTGTGCAAGTGACGGACGCGCGTTGGGCTGGGGAGAGCGCCTTGGCTCATCTGACCATGCTCAATGAGCCGCGCCAGCAAGTGGTGGCCTTGACGGCCGAGGATGAGCAGCGGGCAAAGCAGGCAGGTATATTCTTCGAGCCCCGTGAGATTGCCGATGGCATTGCTGTGCAGGTGTGGCGTTATGAGCCCGGCATGCAAGCGAAGGAAAAGACCGTTGATCCTTTGTCTTTGTGGCTCAGCTTGAGGGAGAACCGTGACGACCGGATTCAGATGGCGCTCGATGAGATTGAGGAGAAGTTCTTGTGGTGAGAGGGCAGGCAATTTTTCAAGAATGGTTCAAAGACTTTGAGAACCAGTACGTACTGATCGGCGGGACGGCCGCCTCAATCACAATGGAAGAGGCTGGTGTGCCGTTTCGAGGCACCAAGGATCTGGACATCGTTTTGCACGTAGAGGTCTTGACACCTGCTTTTGGACAGAAATTCTGGGAATTCGTGCAAGCTGGTGGTTACCAGAAAAAAGAAGGCGATCCTGAGAAAAAGCCCTGCCTGTATCGTTTCCAGAAACCGCTGGACGACGATTTTCCGTACATGCTGGAGCTGTTTTCTCGCGTACCGGACGGCTTGAACTTTGTCCCACCAGGCCATCTGACGCCCATCCCAATGGACGAGCAGGTCTCCAGCCTGTCGGCTATCTTGCTTGATGATGAGTATTACCAGTTCGTGCTCACCGGTCGAAAAAACAAGCACGGCATGCCGTCCTGGGTGGGCGAGGACCGACTGATTCCATTGAAAGCGGTGGCATGGATGGAAATGACCGAGCGTGTCCGGCTGGGCGGAGTCATCGATTCCAAAAATATCAACAAGCACCTGGCTGACATCGTGAAGTTGTCCGCACTGCTGCAGCCGGGGCAAGTGATTGAGTTGCCCGCCAAACTTCGAGCCGACTTACAAGCGTTTGCTCAGGCCGTTGTTGCATTGAATCTCCCCGACCAGTTGCAAGCCATGGACCGGGTTGCTGCTGCATACGCTTTCGACTTGTAAATCCATTCTCAGTCCGTCGGCCAGCGCCTCCCGACGGAACTTTTCCACGCCACATCAGCCACTCGACTTGCGCAGCCGGGTGGGTGACGCATCCCATGTGTCATGTCCGCTGAGTGTCGGTTGTGATTAAGGAACTGGAGATTTCGCCAAAGTTCCTTATTCAGTTCCTTATCAGTTCCCCGTTGATTTCCTGAAATAGCAGCGTTGTCCCTCAACTCTCTGAAAGGAGTGACCTATGCTGCTAGCAACACCAGCGCTTTCAACGCTCAACCCCTTGAGCGTCATGGCCCCAGAGCCATACATGCCCCCAAGGCAAGTCCTGAGCGAAGCCGACTTGGCCTCGCGATGGGGCATGAGTCCCAAGACCCTCCAACGTTGGCGAATGGAAGGGCGTGGCCCCCATTACTTGAAGCTGGGCAAGCGGGTGAACTATCCCCTCAATGCCGTGATTGCCTTCGAGAACTGCGTCCAGCACGTCTCCACCTCACAACGAGCTACTGCCTAAGGAGCCCCCAATGAATCACCTCCAATTGCAACAGGCGGCCTTGCCTGACCTCTCCGAGAGCCAGATCAGCCGTCTGCCCAAAGACCAGCTGGCCCATTTCAGCAACGCAGTGCAGCAGCTCCATGACTGGACGCTGAAGATGCGTGGCCGGATCAACCAGGCTATGGAAATCCGCTACGCCGATCAGATTCGCCATGCCGAGAGCCTTGGCCAAGAGGAAGCGGCCAGGTTCCGCATCGATGACGGTGACCTGCAGATCGATGTCTCGCAGCCCAAAGAAATCGTTTGGGACCAGCAGCACCTGTCTGAGATCGCTGAACGGATGGTCGTTGCTGGTGACCGCGTACAGGACTTCATGCAGGTCCAGTTCTCGGTGGCCGAGCAGGACTACGCCCGCTGGCATCCACTGTTGCGTGCGGCATTTCAGCCCGCCCGCAAGGAACTCATCACCGAGCCCACCTTTCAGATCCGCTGGGTAGGCGATGTTCAGCTCTGAGCGCCCAAAGCCTTCATCTTCACCCAAACACCACCAATCAAAGGAGATTTCTCAATGAACAACGACAACTACCACCAGGCCGCTTGGTCTGATTTCAATGACGCCGATGCCCAGCAAGGCGAGTTCAACCTGATCCCCAAAGGTACCCAGGCCCTGGTGCGAATGGCCATAAAACCCGGCGGCTATGACGACGCCAGCAAGGGCTGGACAGGCGGCTATGCCACGGCGTCGGACGAAACCGGTGCTGTGTTTCTGTCCTGCGAGTTCGTGCTGCTCACAGGCCCGTTTGCCAAACGCAAGATCTGGAGCAATGTCGGTCTGCATTCCAACAAGGGGCCGACTTGGGCACAGATGGGGCGCAGTTTCATCAAGGCGGTACTCAACAGCTCGCGCAATATCCACCCGGATGACAACTCACCCGAAGCACAGCGTGCTCGTCAAATTCGCAGCTTCGGCGACCTGGATGGCGCCGAGTTCGCAGCCCGGATCGGCATTGAGAAGGATGGCCAGGGCGAGTACCGCAACATCATCCGTCTGGTGATGGAGCCTGACCACAAAGAGTACGCAGAACTGATGCAGACCAAGCTGCAACGCGATGCTGGCATGGGTGGGGGCCACGGCTCCGGTGGTGCTCCTGCAACTGCTGTTCCCACAGCAGCGGCGCCAGCCCCCCAGTCGGGGACCAGCTACACCCCGCGCCCCAGTAATGCGCAGGGTCGACCTGCATGGGCGCAGTGATGGCGAGGTTGCATGAAATGCTGGGTGTGTTTCCGTCAAGCCAAAGGCTTCGGTCATGTGGATCTGCGCTTCAAGGTGGGGCACCTCAAGCGATACCCCATCGACTGGATCTTCTGCTCGCTGCGCTGCCAGGCCTGTTTCCATCGGCTGTACGCGGTCGGTGTTCGCTACCTCGAGCGAGAGGGACAGCTGCCAACGGGTGCAGGCGTGATTGATCCATCCGAAGCAGAGCTGGCCGCCATGCAGCAGTGTCTCAAGCCACTGGGTGAGGCGGCCAGCGAGATCGGTATGGACCGAGCGCTGTCGAGTTACACCCAGCAAGAGGCCCTTGCGTTGATCAATGCCGTGGTCACGACTTATGTCGAGGCCATGGTGCAGGAACACGAACGCAGCAAGTATCCGCCCGTTCGCATGCAACTGGATGCGCCGCCAATGAACTGAGTTCGGCGGAGCGTCTCCTCAATCTTCAAAAACCAACCGATGCGGGCGGCGAAAGCCGCCTGCAGGGAAGACTGTTTTCATGAAAAAAAACAAATCAAACATTTCTGCTCAAAAGCAACCAAGGCATATCCCAGCTGACTTCTCTGATGACTATCTCGTCACGGCTGAACAGGCTTCTGCAGCGCTGAATTTGCCGCTGTACTACTTCATCGATGCCCGCAAGCGCACTGAGTTGGGAATCCCTTACTACTCGATCAATCGCATGGTGCGCTACCGAATCCGGGAACTTCACAAATGGCAAGTGAGGTACGCAGCTGAGCAGATCAGATACGCAAATTCATCTCAAACGGGAGGTGTAGATGCTTGACTTCAATGATGCCCCCGGTGGTCACACCCGCAAGATGGCAGGGGACAGTACTGATGCTGCCCGAGAGAAGGATGAAATCCGCGCAGCCTTGAATGACCAGCTGCCCTTGCTGGCTCTGGATATCTGGCCCTCAGGAAAGCGCCGCCAGAACAAATACCTGGTGGGCGATGTGATGGGAGGGCCGGGCGACAGCCTGGAGCTTTTGCTCTCTGGTCCTAAGGTGGGGCTGTGGACCGACCGCGCCACGGGTGAGGGCGGAGACATCCTCGACCTCATCGCCCGCTACTACAACCTCGATGTGCAGGCCCAGTTTCCCCAGGTGCTCGAACGGGCTAAAGGCTGGCTCGGACGCGTCTCGGCTATGCCCGTCAGCGCGGTGGCCGCGAGCAAAGCCAAAGCCCCTGCCGTGGATGAGCTGGGACCTGCAACAGCCAAGTGGGATTACCAGGATGCCAGCGGAAAACTCATCGCCGTGGTGTACCGCTACGACCCAGAGCCGGGCCGCAAGGAGTTCAGGCCATGGGATGTGCGCCGCCGCAAGATGGCTCCACCTGAGCCGCGTCCGCTGTACAACCAGCCGGGCATGCTCAAGGCTGAGGAGGTCGTGATGGTGGAGGGCGAAAAGTGCGCTCAAGCATTGATTGATCTGGGTGTGTGCGCCACCACGGCCATGCACGGTGCCAACGCACCAGTTGAGAAAACCGACTGGTCCCCTCTGTCTGGCAAGCACGTCCTGATCTGGCCAGATCGCGACAAACCTGGCTGGCAATATGCCGACCATGCTTCGCAGGCCATCATGCGGGCTGGGGCCAAGTCCTGCGTCATCTTGCAGCCCCCGGCAGAAAAGCCCGAGGGCTGGGATGTGGCCGATGCGGTGCAAGACGGCTTTGACATAGCTGGCTTTCTTGCCGTTGGCGAGCGCGTGCCGGTGGTGCATCAGATAGACGCACACACGCCCATGCAGCTGGTCGATGGGATCGACTACACGAACGAGGATGGGCTGGCCATGGCCTTTTCTCACCAGTTCGCCGAGGAATGGCGCTACTGCGCACCATGGAGCAAGTGGCTTGTGTGGAACGGCGTGCGCTGGAACATCGACAAGGCCTTGTATGTCATGCACCTGTGTCGCCTGATTTGCCGGGCAGCTTCAGTGCATGCCGATGGCACCAAGCTCAAAGGTCGCTTGGCCAGTTCTGGAACGATCTCGGCGATCGAGCGCATTGTGCGCTCCGAGCCGCGCCACAGTGCCTCGGTCGATGAGTGGGACTCAAGCGTCTGGCTACTCAACACGCCTGGTGGCATCGTGGATCTTCGCACTGGTGCGCGTGGTCCGCATGACCGCGAGCGCCGCATGACCAAGGTGACTACGGCCACCCCGCAAGGGGATTGCCCGGTTTGGCGAAATTTCTTGGTCAACGTCACAGGGGGTGATGACGAGTTGCAGGACTACCTGCAGCGTGTGGTGGGTTACTGCCTGACGGGCGACATCAGCACCCACGCACTGTTTTTCCTGTACGGCACCGGTGCAAACGGCAAGTCGGTCTTCGTGAACGTAATCTCCACGGTGCTGGGCGACTATGCCGCCAACGCTCCTATGGACACCTTCATGGAGTCGCGCTCGGACCGGCACCCCACCGATCTGGCAGGACTGCGTGGTGCACGCTTTGTATCGGCAACTGAGACAGAGCAAGGCAGGCGCTGGAACGAATCCAAGATCAAGGCGATCACGGGTGGGGATGACATCACGGCGCGCCTGATGCACCAGGACTTCTTTACCTACAGACCGCAGTTCAAGCTCTTGATTGCCGGTAACCACAAGCCTGCCATCCGCAACATCGATGAGGCCATGCGCCGCCGCATGCACCTGATCCCTTTCACGATCACGGTCCCTCCAGAAAAGCGCGATCCGCTCCTGACCGAGAAGCTGCTGGCTGAGCGCGACGGAATCATGGCCTGGGCCGTCCAGGGCTGCCTGCTCTGGCAAAGCCAAGGTCTGAGCCAGCCCAGGTCTGTGGTGAGCGCGACCGAGGAGTACTTCGAGGCCGAGGACGCCATGGGCAGATGGATGACTGAGCGCTGCAATCTGGGCGTCAATCACAAGGCATTGACGGCCACGCTCTTCAACGACTGGAAGCAGTGGGCCGAACTCAGTGGTGAGTACATAGGCACGCAGCGCCGGTTTTCAGACGCCTTGTTGGCCAGACGCTTTGACAAGTGGCGCAACTCCATGGGTGTGCGTGGCTATCAGGGGATCGACCTCAAACAGCCCACCTCTTTGCCTGCCCGGTCCTATCCGTACAACGATGATTGAGAGGAAATTTCAATGAAAAAGATTTCAGATATTGGCTCTTTGACGCAACTGACGAGTCATTACATTGGTTCTTTACGCGGGCGCGTAGACGCGCATAAAGAGAAGGAGTGTTTTGTACCGTCAAAAGCGTCAGACCCATTGTCAAAACCGGACAAGTCCGTTTTTGACTTCCCAGCGGCGCATCGGAATATTTCGTTTGGAGGGCAGGTATGAAGATCCCTCCAGCACGTTACCCATCGCCCCTTGGGCGCATGCAGGCTACTCCCATGGACGTCGAGGCGGCCAAGCGCCAGGGGTGGCGCGAGCAGCACATCCTGGTCGTCTCGGACGAAGACGATCGCCTGGATTTTCTGGAGCGCCAACTCATTCGCAGCATTGGCGAGCGGCTCTATGGGCAAGGCCATGGCCAGGGTCAACCCAAGGGAGGTGGCCATGGTTGAAGTCTGGACAGTCGAGACGGTGGCAGACCGATTTGTCGATGCGGCCAGAACGGCCAGGCGCCTGCCACGCGTGATGGTGCAGGGCTACGCCAGCACCTGGCCCATCGTGATCTTGCCAAGTGACGCCTACCCGGATCCGCACAAGGTGTACCGATTGCCGCCCCCGTCCCCACGGGATGTGGAGCGAATGCTCGAAGTCATGCGTTGGGTGCAGATGCTCGAACTCGACGAGCGTCACCTGGTGTGGATGCGGGCCAAGCGCTTTGACTGGGTGGAGATCAGCAAGCGCTTTGCTTGTGACCGTACGACGGCGTGGAGACGCTGGAAGCGGGACATGCAGGTGGTGGCCGATCTGCTCAACAGGCAGGCAGCGCAACTCAAACAGTGAGGATTCGAACCAGAGAGGAAATTAGCGTGTTTTGGCGTGCATGCGCGGCGCAATTCAATCTGAAAAGTGAATGCGCGGTTTTTGGTGCCAAAACACGCTGCAACATTTTGGCGATTTGCAGCTACATTTTCATCTACGGTGGACAAACGAGTGCAGAGACAGTCACACACAGTCGATGACATCGACGTTTACTGACTGTTGTCCGACTTCTATCGATGAACTTCGATTTCTCCAGCGGTCTCGTACTCCACCAGCTTTTCAAGCGGCATGTACACGGTCGGTTTTCCCTCCCGGAAAACCTCCAGACGGCCATGAACTTCTGATCCCACTTCGTAGGTCCCAGCAATCAGCGGCGTAAAGCCTGCTCCGGATGCTGTGGCCTCAGTCGGGCTTTTGCGGGCCAGAACCCCGCGAATTACTTTGATTTGCACTGCAAGACATTCTCGTTTTTCGGACAATTTTACCGGTCCCCCCCATGAATCATCCTGAGATCCGAATGGTCCCAGTGGACGCACTCGTCCCCTACGCACGCAATGCCCGAACCCACAGCGATGCCCAGGTGGCACAGATCGCGGCCTCGATCACCGAGTTCGGCTGGACCAACCCGATCCTCACAGACGGTGACAAGGGCGTGATCGCCGGTCACGGGCGCTTGATGGCAGCCAGAAAGCTGAGCCTCAAGGAGGTACCGGTCATCGAACTGGCCCACCTGACGCCCGAGCAGAAGAAGGCCTACATCCTGGCCGACAACCGGTTGGCCGAGAACGCTGGCTGGGACGAGGAACTGTTGAAACTCGAGTTGGCCGAGCTCAAAGCGGCCGACTTCGATCTGGACCTGATGGGTTTCACCGACAAGGAGCTCGAAGAGCTGCTCAACGGCGACGAGTCAGGCGGTGGTTTGACTGAGGATGACGCAATCCCAGAAGCACCAGTAGATCCTGTTTCCAGACCTGGGGACTTGTGGATTCTCGGCAACCACCGCCTCCTTTGTGGCGACTCAACGATCCTGTCGGATGTGGAGCGCCTCATGGGTGGCCAACTGGCCGACATGGCCTTCACCGATCCACCTTACAACGTGGACTACGGCAACAGTGCCAAGGACAAGATGCGCGGCAAAGACCGGCGCATCATGAACGACGATCTGGGTGAGGGGTTCTTCCAGTTCCTCTACGACGCCTGCCTGAACCTGCTCCTGGTTACCAAGGGTGCCTGCTACGTGTGCATGAGCTCGTCGGAGCTGCACACCCTGCAAAAGGCCTGGATCAAGGCAGGGGGTAAGTGGTCCACGTTCATCATCTGGGCCAAGAACACTTTCACGCTTGGGCGCGCGGATTATCAGCGTCAGTACGAGCCGATTCTGTACGGATGGAAGCAGGGCTCGGACCATTTCTGGTGCGGCGACAGGGACCAATCGGACATCTGGAACTACAACAAGCCCAGGGTCAACGATTTGCACCCGACCATGAAGCCGGTCGAGCTGGTCGAGCGGGCCATCAAGAATTCCTCGAAGAGCCGGGACATTGTGCTGGACCTCTTCGGCGGCTCTGGAACCACCCTGATCGCCAGTGAGAAGACCGGGCGTCAGGCCCGCCTTATTGAACTCGATCCTAAGTTCGTGGACGTGATCATTAAACGCTGGGAGGACTACACCGGCCAGCAGGCGGTACGTGAGGACGATGGCGTTTCATTTGCCAACGCCGCTACATCTAAACATGCCGAGCCTGTGGCTCAGTAGCAGACCTCATCCAAGCCACAGTGGATCACAAAGCCGGTCAGGTAAGGCAAGCCTCGCGGGATGCCAGTTTCCCGCGCCGTGAGTCGGCCAATCTTCCAATCCATCCATTTGGCGATGGCTTGGGCGACAGCAGCGTTGATCGAAAGGCCTGCGGCCAGTCCGTCTCGGACCGAATCGGCGAAGTGCCTGCCTTGCTTGCTGTCCAGGAATGCCCGGACCGATTCAAGAGGTTCGCCTGTGACCTCGGCGATCTGTTGCATGGCGACGGGCCAGGCCACGCAGGCGTGACCGCCCATCGTTCCCCAAAAGCCCCAGGCTTCGTTTTGTGTTTTTGGTGTCGTGTTGCTGTTCATTGGCTTGTCCTTGCTGCGATGCCTCTATGAACGCTCTACTTGAGGGCGAAGTAAAGCGATTCATCCAACCTTTCTGATCAGTTGCTTATTTGTGACTGATCAGCCCAGACGCGCGAGGTAGCGAACGCTGTCTCCTCCGGATGGATCGAAGAAAGCATGCGACCTCC
>DKJZ01000039.1 GCA_002454975.1 Hylemonella sp. UBA6679 | reverse complement strand
AAGTTCGACGCCCGCGAGTGGCTCAAGCCCGCGCGCGAAGCCGCCATGCAAATCTGCAAACAGCGCTACCTCGAGTTCGGTTGCGAAGGCCAAGGCGCCAAGATCAAGGGCGAGAGCCTGCAGGTGGTGGCCGTCAAATACGCCAAAGGCGAGTTGGCCCAAGTCGTCAACTAAAGCTAGGCGCACAGGGGGCTGGCGGCGAGCGCCGATCCCCCCAACACCCCTGAAAAAGCGCGGTTCATCCGGGCTTTTTTTGCGCCTAGATGGGTCAACATGGGGCAGTTGCCACGTCTTTGTCATGCACCCATGTCTGTCACCTACTTCTTGCGCACCCGCTTGATTCTTTTGCTGCGCCAGCCTTGGCCCTGGCGCGAGTGGGGGCTGTCGCTGTTGATGGCTCTTGCGCTGGTGGGCGCCTCGGTGCAGCCAGCGCGCGCGGCCATTTACTCGTCAAGCACCAGCAACATCGCGGCCAACTCCGCCACGCTCAATGCGGTGATCAGCGGCTCGCTCTTGGGCGCAGAGAGCTTTTATTTTCAGATTGGCACCAGCACCAGCTATGGGCGCAACATCTCGGCGGCCCGCACGTTTTTGCTCTCAGGTTTGTTTGGGTATTTCGGGGTGGAGACGCATGTGGCCTCGCTGAGTTGTGGCACCACTTACAACTGGCGTTTGGTGCAAAAAAACTACCTGCTGGGCCTGATTTACACCGGCAGCACCTACGGGCCTAACCAAAGTTTCACCACCAAACCGTGTGCCCCTGTGGCCACGGCACCCGGCGCTTTCACCGTGTTTGAAAGTGCGGTGAGCAACAGCGCCGCGGCCAGTGCGGCCAACCGCGTCATCCAGACCCGGGTGGCGGGTTTGGCCGGGGGCTTGTGCAGCGCTGCCGGCGGCTGCGGCCTGAAGGTGGCCGCGCTGAACAACGGCACGATCAACACCACCTACAGCGGCACGGTGACCGCCAGTTTGGAGGCCTGCACCAACGTGAGCCGCAGCAATGGCCAGGTGGCTTGTGGCGGCACCTGGGCGACCATTGCCGGTGCGAGCTTGCCGGTGGTGATGGCCGCAGGCACCGGCCTGGTGAGCTTTGCCACTGTGGCCGAAGCTTATGAGATGGTGCGCGTCAAGGTGGTCTCGACCACCCCAGCGCTCACGGCCTACGGCGAGGATTACTTTGCCATCCGCCCAGCCTCGCTGCTGCTGGGGGCCACCGACGGCAGCGACAGCACCCAGGGCACCACCCGCAGCCTGACCAACGGGCAAAACACCCACCGCGCCGACCGCCCCTTCACCTTGAGCGCGCAGGCGCTGACCACCACCGGCGCAATCTCGGGCAATTACCCGGGCAGTGCCCCCGGCCCGGTCTTGCAAAGCCTGAGCAATGTGTCGCCCACTGGCGGGGCTGACGGCACCTTGACGTTGGGCGCCTGGGCGGCAAGCGCCAGCGCTGCCAAAACCCTGCTGAGTGTGGCCACCTACGACGAGGTGGGCAACTTCAGCCTGAGCTTGCAAGACCAAAACTTTGCCGACGTGGACGCGGCCGACACCCCAGCCGCGCAGCGCTATTTTTCGGGCTCGCTGGCGCAGGTGGGCCGCTTCACGCCCGACCACTTCACCACCGAAGTGACCGCGGCTTGCAGCGCGGGTGGCTTTACCTACTCGGGCCAGCCCTTTGTGCTCAAGGTGATTGCGCGCAACGCCACCGGTGAGACCACCGTCAACTACACCGGCACCCACGCCTACGCCCACAGTTTGAGCGTGCCCCTGACACCCTCGGTGCCCGCAGGCAACGGCAGCCTGACCAACGTGAGCTTGAGCGCGGCCCAATTCACCGCCGGTGTGGCCAGCACCAACACGCCCACCTACACCTTCACCAAACCCACCACGCAGCCCACCACCATCACGGTGCGCAGCGCAGACACCCAGGGCATCAGCTCCAGCGGGCAACAAGAGGGCAGCACAGCGGTGCGCAGCGGCCGGGTGGCCATGAAAAACGCCTTTGGCTCTGAAATGCTGGCCCTGCCCGTGGCCCTGAGCATCGAAACCTACAACAACGGCTGGGTGCCCCACACCGCAGACACCTGCAGCAGCTTGAGCGCGTCTAACTTTGCTTGGGCACCTGGCAGCAGCACAGCAGCCAACCCCAACAACTGGCAGGCCTGCGAGTCCGCCCTGAGCCTGCAAGGCAGCCCGCCCAATTACCAAATGAGCGTGAGTGCACCGGGCGCAGGCAACCAAGGCTGGGCCGATGTGACCTTGCTGCTGGGCACCAGCGGCACGGGCAGCGCGTGCACACGCTTAGGCGCTGGCTTCAGTGGCGCGGCCGTGCCCGCGCTCATGCCCTGGCTGCAGTTCAACTGGACGGGCAGCGTGGGCAACCCCACGGCACGGGTGAGTTTTGGCAAGTACAACAACCGCCTGATTTACATGCGCGAGAACTTCTAAGGCGGCTGGGGCCAGGTTTGGCAAAATAGCGGGTTGCGCAGGGGTGAGAGCCCCTGTTTTGAAAGCCTTCGCGCTTTCTGAACCCATCCGCCCACGCCATGACCACAGCCCTGCACACCTCCGCCCTGACCTCTTTGCCCCTGCTGGCCCGCGGCAAGGTGCGCGACAACTACGCCGTGGGCGACGACCGCATTTTGATGCTGGCCTCCGACCGCATCAGCGCCTTTGACGTGATCATGGGCGAGCCCATTCCTGGCAAGGGTGCCTTGCTCACCCAAATGGCTTTGTTTTGGTTTGACAAGCTGGGCCACATCTGCCCCAACCACCTCACCGGCCAGGCGCCCGAGAGCGCGGTGTCGGCCGCCGAGGCACCCCTGGTGCAAGGCCGGGCCATGCTGGTCAAACGCCTCAAGCCCATCCCTGTGGAGGCCGTGGTGCGCGGCTACCTGGCGGGCTCTGGCTGGGCCGAGTACCAGCACAACCAACAGGTGTGTGGCGTGCCCCTGCCTGCGGGTTTGAAAAACGCCTCGAAATTGCCTGAGCCGATTTACACGCCTGCGGCCAAAGCCGAGGTGGGCGAGCACGACGAAAACATCACCTTTGAGCGCACGGTCGAGATGATTGGCCTGGATTTGGCCACCCGCATCCGCGACTTGTCGATTGCCATTTACAAAGCCGCCGCCGAGTTCGCGCTGACCAAAGGCATCATCATTGCCGACACCAAGTTTGAGTTCGGCCTGGCCCCCGATGGCACGCTGGTGCTGATGGACGAGGTGCTCACGCCCGACTCGTCGCGCTACTGGCCCATGGAAGGCTACGCCGAGGGCAAGAACCCCCCAAGCTACGACAAACAGTTTTTGCGCGATTGGTTGGAGACAGCCACGCTCAACGGTCAACCCTGGGGCAAAACCGCGCCAGCACCTGCCTTGCCCGCCGAGGTGATTGCCAAGACCACCGCCAAGTACCAAGAAGCCCTGACGCGTTTGACCAGTTGAAGCCTTGCACAGCGTACAGGGCTAGCTTGGCCGCTCAAGGCTGGGCTTGAATGGCGGCCTCGAGCACATCGGCCGCGTCTGGGAAGTCATAATTTGATAGCAGCTCCACCGCACGGTGCGTGGCTTGCGGCCATATTTTCTCTAAATTTTCGCAATGCTCTTGCATCATGTCCAGGGCGCTGGCGTCGCTCTCGCGGGCCAGCTCGATGATGGCGCGCAGGCGCTCTAGCCCCTGCTCATAAGCCCGCGCTTGCGGGGACGGCAAGGCTTGAGCACCACCCGGCGCAAGTTCGGCGTCGTTGGCACGTGTTTCCTGGTTTGTTTCCTGGCTTGTGTTGTGAGGGGGGGGGTGGTTGGTGTGGTGGACCGAGCGGGCCTCGAGCGGCAGCTCAGCTTGCGTGATGGCCCGAATGAGCGTGCGCAGAGTGTGCCCCAGCGTGAGGGCCAGCGGTTCGAGTTGTGTGGTTTGCGGTTGCGCAGCTTGCAGCCCGTGCTCCAGACGCGCGCACTGCGCCTGCACCTCTTGCGCGCCCAGCGTGGCGGCCACGCCTTTGAGGGTGTGCACCACATGCCGTGCCTGCGGCCAGTCTTCTTGGGCCATGGCTTGGGTCAGGCGCACCTCGAAATCGGCCTCGCTTGCGGCAAATTGCCTGAGCAATTGGCAGTAAAGCGCGGGCTTGCCCATCACGCGACGCAAACCCGCGGCCATGTCCAAGCCCTCGATGTGCGGCAGCAGGTTCAAGGGCAGGGCTTGAAGCTCGGCGGGCTCAGGTGCCGACGCGGGGCTGGGGGGAGGTGCAGTGGCATCAGGCACCATGCGCGCCATCATGTTGCGCAGGGCCTTGGGGTCCATGGGTTTGGCCAGGTGGTCGTTCATGCCGGCTTGCAAGCACTCGTTGATCGAGCTTTGCATGGCGTTGGCCGTCATGGCCACCACCGGCAGGCTGGCCAGGCCCGGCATGGCGCGGATGCGGCGCGTGGCCTCCAGCCCGTCCATCACAGGCATTTGCATGTCCATGAGCACCAGGTCAAAGCTGTGGCGGCCCAGCAGCGACACGGCTTGGGCGCCGTCGCCCGCCACCGTCACCAGTGCGCCGGCTTCTTCCAAAATTTCTTGGCCCACTTGCTGGTTGATCGGGTTGTCTTCCACCAGCAGCACCCGCAAGCCTGGGCGCGGCGTGGCTTGCTTGGGCGCCAACACCTCGGCAAGACCTGCTTTGAAGTCGCTGGTGTGCGCGGCTTGCAGCCTGGCGGTGAACCAAAAGGTTGAGCCCTTGCCCAGCGTGCTGTGCACACCCACATCGCCGTGCATGAGCCCGGCAAGTTGTTTGCTGATGGCCAGGCCCAAACCGGTGCCGCCAAAGCGCCGGGTGGTGGAGGTGTCGGCCTGCTGAAAACTCTGGAAGAGGCGGTCCATGGCCTCTTGGTCCATGCCGATGCCGGTGTCTTGCACAGAAAACTTCAACACCATGTCTTGCCCAGGCCCCAGCGGCGCTAACCCAAGAACTGGCTTGGCCTGCACGCATTCCACGCGGATGAGTACCTCGCCAGCTTGCGTGAACTTGATGGCGTTGTTGGCGTAATTCACCAAAATTTGGCTCAGGCGCAGCGGGTCGCCCAGCAGCAGCTGGGGCACATCGGGGGCCAGGTCTACCTTGAGCCCCAGGTTTTTGTCGCGCGCTTTGTCGCCCACCAGGTCAAGCACGCGGGCCATCAGGGCCTCGAGCGTGAAGGCGGTTTGCTCAATGGCCATCTTGCCCGCCTCGATTTTGGAGATGTCGAGGATGTCGTTGATGATGCCCAGCAGGTGCTGGCTGGCCCCTTCAATTTTTTGCAAATAAGCGCGCTGCTTGGGGTTCAGGGGCGTGTTTTGCACCAGGTGCGTCATGCCCATGATGGCGTTCATGGGCGTGCGGATCTCGTGGCTCATGTTGG
>DKJZ01000005.1 GCA_002454975.1 Hylemonella sp. UBA6679 | reverse complement strand
CGCGACCGGTGCCGGCGCGTAAGCCTGCACCATCGCGCCGCCCCCCTTGACGATCCGCACCTTGCCTTCGGCCTCGGTGATTTCCAGCTCGGAGACGTTCGAATCAGACACCAGATCGATCAGGGTCTTGAGTTTTCGCAAATCCATGGGATCTCCAACGTCGTTATTCCATATGCATCCAATTTAGAACAATTGGTAGCAATTTCCAGCCATCTACGGCGAACGAGAGTCTCGGTCGTCCAGGCCGGGCGCCATCATAAGCGATCTTGAGGGCGTTATCGCAGTTCGCGCCAGAGCTGCAGATCCTGCTCGGAGAGTTTGCCAATTTTACGATGCAGTATGGAACCATCAGCCCCCAAAAGCACGGAAAAGGGCAGACCGCCGGCCTGATTGCCCAGATTCTTGCTCAGGTTGAGCCCTTCCATTCCTGAGAGCACCACCGGAAAAGCCAGCGGCTGCCGCTTCAGAAAGGCTTGGACCGGGGCCAGCTTATCCACTGCAATACCGACAACTTGCCAACCCTTGGATTCATTTTCGCGATGAAAGGCGTCCAATAGCGGCAGTTCCTCTACACAGGGCGGACACCAGGTGGCCCAGAAATTGATCAGCAGCGGCCGCCCACGCATGCTTTGCAGGGCTAGCCTGGTACCCACCGGTGTGTCGAACTCCAGACCCCAGAGCTGCTGCGTCACGCCGTCGTCAACCTTGGCCGGCGTGTACCGCCACCAAGCCAGGCCGGCGCCCGCCAGGCCGGCCACAGCCGCCGTCAGCGCGTACAAGGTCCGACGACGCGACGGGGGCATAGTTTGTTCATTGCTCACAAAAAACCTCAAGTTTCGGCTTCATCAGCCAAAAGCTGGCGAACCGCCGCCAAGTCTCCTCTTGGCCTGCGGCCTTTGCCATCGCGCAGCAAGGCGCCACGCAGATCGTCCAGATCGTAGACCAGCAAATGTACCCCGATCGTTTCTCCCAGCTCCCGGCTGGGGGCATGGAAACTCAGGGCCTCGACCGGCTGCTGATGCAGCCCCGTCACGGTACGCGGCTCGTAGGCCACGCCCAGATCGATCAGGGCGATCTCGGCCGACTTCTCGTCCTCGCAAAAAAGCTGCAGGTAGATGTCAGACAGCCGGGTCGCGGTGCCGTGCCAGACGGCCCCGCCCAGGTGTGGTCGGAAACGCTCCAGGCGCTCCATCCAGTGCAGGGCCAGACGGCGCAGGGCCCGTAGCTCGGCCGGCTGGGTGTCGGCGCAGAACAGGGCGATGTGCTCGCGCACCGCATCCTCGACCACATCGTTGTCGGGCGGCGCCGTGCGCTGCGGCAGGCCCAGCTGCTTCAGGGCACGGCGTTTGGCCGGGCCGTACTCCAGGCCCTCTTCCACCACCATGCGCGCCGCGACCGCGGCAATTTCTTCCTGGACATTCACAGACCCGATTGTGCTCTCCTGCAAAACCCCTCTGATCGCCCCCCTAGAATCGCCCGATGCATATCCATATCCTCGGCATCTGCGGCACCTTCATGGGAGGAGTGGCCGCCCTCGCCCGCGAAGCGGGCCACCAGGTCACCGGCTGTGACGCCGGCGTCTACCCGCCCATGAGCGACCAACTGCGCGCCCTGGGCATAGATCTGATCGAGGGGTTCTCGGCAGACCAGATGCGTCTCCAGCCCGACGTGTACGTGGTCGGCAATGTGGTCAGCCGTGCGCGCGCCGCTGATGGCAGCCCCAAATTTCCGCTGATGGAAGCCATCCTCGAGGCCGGTGCGCCCTACACGAGTGGCCCGCAATGGCTGGCCGAGCAGGTGCTGCAGGGTCGCCATGTGCTGGCCGTGGCCGGCACCCACGGCAAGACCACCACCACCTCCATGCTGGCCTGGATCCTGGAGGCCAACGGGCGCCAGCCCGGCTTCCTGGTCGGTGGTGTGCCCATGAACTTCGGCATCTCGGCACGTTTAGGCACTGCGCCAGCGCAAGGCCGGCCACTCTTCGTGATCGAGGCCGACGAATACGACACGGCCTTCTTCGACAAGCGCAGCAAGTTCGTACACTACCGCCCGCGCACCGCCGTGCTCAACAACCTGGAGTTCGACCACGCCGACATCTTCGACGACCTGCCCGCCATCGAGCGCCAGTTCCACCATCTCGTGCGCACCGTGCCGGGCACGGGCCGCGTCGTGGTCAACGGGCTGGAGGAAAGCCTGGCGCGTGTGCTGCATGCCGGTTGCTGGAGCGAGGTGCGCAGCTTCGGCGCAGCGGTCAGCGACTACAGCGCCCGCGGCGAACCGCATGATTTCGAAGTGCTGCAGCAGGGCCAGCCCGCAGGCCGTGTGCAATGGGGCTTGAGCGGCGTGCACAACCAGCTCAACGCCCTGGCCGCCATCGCCGCGGCCGAGCATGTGGGCGTGGCGCCGGCCGATGCGGCGCGTGCCCTGGGCGAGTTCCAGAACGTCAAGCGCCGCATGGAAGTGCGCGGCACCGCGCACGGCATCACCGTCTACGACGACTTCGCCCACCACCCCACGGCCATCCGCACCACCGTGGACGGTCTGCGCCGCCAAGTCGGCAAGACGGCCCGCATCCTGGCTGTGTTTGAACCGCGCAGCAACACCATGAAGCTCGGCACCATGAAAGCCCAGCTGCCCTGGAGCCTGGAAGACGCCGACTTAGCTTTCTGCCACAGCGGCGGCCTGGGCTGGGATGCGCGTGAGGCCCTGGCCCCCATGGGCGCACGCGCCCAGGTGGCCGACAGTATCGAGGCGCTGGTACAGCAGGTCACGGCCGCGGCCCGCCCGGGCGATCACATCCTCTGCATGAGCAACGGCGGCTTCGGTGGCGTGCACCAGAAGCTGCTTGAGGCGCTACAGAAAATGTAGCATCTCAAGCCTTCACGGCTCTCACGACACTCAACGCGAGCGTCGTGCCTTCACGGCATCGGACAAGACCTGCAGCGCCTGGATGGAATCGTCCCAGCCCAGGCAGGCGTCCGTGATGCTCTTACCGTACTCGAGCTTGCCCGCGTCATCCTTGCCGGGCGAGAACTTCTGGGCGCCGGCGTTGAGATGGCTCTCGATCATCACGCCGAAGATCGAGCGCGAGCCCCCCGAAATCTGGCCGGCGATGTCGCGCGCCACGTCCAACTGCTTCTCATGCTGCTTGCTGCTGTTGGCGTGGCTGCAGTCAACCATCAAGGTGGGGGGCAGCTTGGCGGCTTGCAGGTCTTTGCAGGCCGCAGCCACGCTGGCCGCGTCGTAGTTGGGCGCTTTGCCGCCGCGCAAAATCACGTGGCAGTCTTGGTTGCCGTTGGTTTGCACAATGGCAACCTGGCCGTTTTTATGCACCGACAAAAAGTGGTGCCCACGGCCGGCGGCTTGAATCGCATCGGTGGCGATTTTGATGTTGCCATCGGTCCCGTTTTTAAAGCCGATGGGTGCGGAGATGCCCGAGGCCAGCTCGCGGTGCACCTGGCTCTCGGTGGTGCGCGCACCAATGGCGCCCCAAGAAATCAGGTCGCCAATGTATTGGGGCGAAATCACATCCAAAAATTCGCTGCCGGCGGGCAGGCCCAGGCGGTTGATTTCAATGAGCAGCTGGCGCGCCATGCGCAGGCCCTCGTCGATGCGAAAGCTCTCGTCGAGGTAGGGGTCGTTGATCAGGCCCTTCCAGCCCACGGTGGTGCGTGGCTTCTCAAAATACACCCGCATGACGATCTCCAGGGTGTCGGCGTACTGGTCGCGCAGCAGCTTGAGGCGACGGGCGTAGTCCACGGCCGCAGCCGGGTCGTGGATGGAGCACGGGCCAATGATGACCAGCAAACGGTCGTCGGTGCCGGCCATGATGTTGTGGATGGTCTGGCGCGTGTCGGTGATCAGCGTCTCCACGGGCGTGCCCATGATCGGGAAAAAGCGGATCAAATGTTCGGGAGGGGGTAACACGGTGATGTCCTTGATGCGTTCGTCATCCGCACGGCTGGTGCGGTCCAGGGGCTGTGCGCCTGGGGGATAACGGTTACTCACGGTCGAGGTGCTGGCGTTCATCGCAGGTTCCTATCGGTCAGGGTCAGTAAATCAGGTCAAAGTTCAGCAGGCATAAAAAAACCGCCGGGCTAGGGCGGCGGTTTTAGGAGGAATCGGGCTTTGCTTGAAGGCTGTGCTCAGATCTCTCTACCGCCGGCGGCGCTTGAGAAATAAAAGTGGCTAAAGAAAACACGGTTCATGCAGTCAATGTAACACAGCTTACTGACAAGGGCTTGACAGGCGGGCCAGACCTTGGCGGCCCAGGCGCTGGTGTAAACCCTAGAGAAGTTTTTGAATGTTGTGTGCGACAGTTGGTTTGTCGGACAACGTCCCTGAACCCATCAGGGGCTCCCGTCAACCCAAGGAAGCGCTTTTGAACAACGCCAACCCGCTCACCAGCCACAACGACGAGCCCCTGCGGTTTGAGCGTTTGCACGTGATGCCGGCGTACAAAATGGTCTCGGGCGCCATCGAAGAGCGCATCGTGCGCGGCGAGCTCAAGCCCGGCACCCAACTCCAAACCGAGCAAGCCCTGGCTGAGCAATTCGGCGTGAACCGCTCCACCGTGCGTGAGGCCATCCGCCAACTGGAGCAAGAAGGGCTGATCGAGCGTGGCGGGGGCAAGCGCCTGCACGTGACCATGCCCGGCGTGCACGACGCCGCCCCCCGCGCCGCCCGGGCCTTGGTGTTGCACCACGTCACCTTTGAAGAGCTCTGGCAAGTGGCCCTGGTGCTCGAGCCCGAGGCCGCACGCCTGGCCGCCTTGGCAGCCACCCCGGCCGACCTGGAAGACCTGCAAGCCTCCCTGGAGCGGCTGCGCGCCCACGAACAAAAACAAGGCAGCGCCCAGGCGCACGCCGACATCGACATCGAGTTTCATGCCCTGGTGGCACGCATCTCCGGCAACCGCGCGCTGATGCTCGCACGCGAGCCCATGAACCTGCTCTACCAGCCCTCGCTGGTGCGTTTGCATGGCTTGTTGCCGCAAATGACCCAGCGCAACTTGCAGGCCCACCAGCACATTGTGGACGCCATCGCCGCGCGCGACGCCGACCTGGCCCACGCCTGGACCCGCAAACACATCGCCGATTTTCAGCGTGGCTACGCCATGGCCAAGATCCCCATGAACACCGCCCTGCAGGCTTACCCGCTAGGCTGAGCGGTGCTCGCTTTCCCTGCCCTAAAACTTCAACCCGAGGAGACAACATGACCCACACAACAAAACTATGGCGCCGAGCAGCAGTGGCTGCAGCCGTCACCCTGGCCACCTTGCCCGCCATGGCACAAGAGACCTTCAAGGTCGGCGTGGTGAGCTTCCTCTCCGGCCAAGCCGCAGAGAGCTTTGGCGTGCCTGCGGTCAACGCCGGCAAGCTGCTGATTGAAGCCTTCAACACCGGCAAGGCCCCCGCGCCCTACAACAAAACCGGTTTTGGCGGCCTCAAGATCGAGCCGATTTATGTGGACGAAAATGGCGGCGCCACCAAGCAGGTGCAAGAGCTGCGCAATTTGTATGACCGTGAAAAAGTCGACGCGGTGATTGGCTACGTGGGCTCGGGCGACTGCCTGGCCGTGGCCCCCGTGGCGGAGGAAATGAAAAAGTTCCTCATCCTGTACGACTGCGGCACCCCCCGTATTTTTGAAGACGGCAAGTACAACTACGTGTTTCGCACAGCCGCCCACGCTGCTATGGACAACGTGGCCCTGGCGCGCTACCTCAAGGCGCGCAACATCAAGGTCGACAAGTTCAACATGATCAACCAGGACTACGCCTGGGGTCAGGACAGCAAGAAAGACTTCACACTGTCCATGCAGCAGCTCTACCCCAACGCCAAGCCTGAGGCCGACCTGCTGCCCAAGTTCGGCGCTGGCCAGTACGGCACCGAGGTGTCGGCCCTGCTGAGCAAGCCCGCTGATGTGGTGCACTCCAGCCTGTGGGGCGGCGATTTGCAGGCCTACATCCTGCAAGCCGGTGCACGTGGCGTGTTCCAAAAGCAAATCCCCGTGTTCTCGGCAGCCGACCACGTGCTGGTGACCTTGGGTGAAAAATTCCCCAACGGCGCCATCTTGGGTGCGCGCGGTGCTTATGGCCTGATGTCGCCCAAATCGGCCCTCAACGACTGGTGGTTTGACCTGCACACCAAAGCCCAAGGCAACTACCCAGCCCAGCCGGCCTACCGCATGGCCCAAGGCCTGATGGGCCTGAAGCTGGCTGTGGAAAAAGCCATGGCCGCCAACGGTGGCAAAAAGCCCACGCCTGAGCAACTCGCTGCCGCCCTCAAAGGCTCGACCTGGCCCGCTCCCGGCGGTCAGGTCACCATGGCTCTGGGTGATGGTCAGCAAGCCATCCAAGAGACCGCCATTGGCCGCACCCGCTGGGACGCTGCCAAAAAGATGGTGGTGGTCGAAGACATCCAGCGCTTCCCTGCTGAGTGCGTGAACCCGCCTGCCAACATGAAGTCTGAGGACTGGATGAAAGCCGGCTTCCCAGGGGCCAAGTGCAACTGAGTCAGCGCATCTTCGTTTGAAAACCGCACGCGGGCAGTGTTGCCTGCGTGCGCTTGCATGGTCGGGCCTGCGTCTGCCCGACCGATTTCCTTGCCTGCGGGCCAAGCTTTAACCTGAAACGGCCACCATGAGTTTGTTTCTCACCATTTTGTTTGACGGCCTGACCTACGCGTCTTGGCTGTTCATCGTCGCCCTGGGTCTGACCCTGGTGTTTGGCGTGCTCAAAATTCTCAACATCGCCCACGGCAGCTTTTACGCGGTGGGTGCTTACGCTGGCGCCAGTCTGGTGACTTGGCTGCTCACCCTGGGCTTTTCGCCAGCCTGGAGCCTGGTGGCCCTGGTGGCCTCGGCCGTGGGGGTGGCGGCCGTGATGGCCCCCCTGACCGAGCGCGGCTTGCTGCGCATGTTTTACGGACGCGACGAGGTGCTGCTCGTGCTGGTGACCTACGCGCTGTTTTTGATTTTGGAAGACGTCACCAAACTCATCTGGGGCGTCAACCCCTACTACGTGGCCGACACCTACCAAGCCTTTGGCAACATCCAACTCGGCCCGCTGAACTACGTGGGCTACGACGTGGTCATCATGGCTGCAGCCTTGCTCGCAGGGGTGCTGACCTGGTGGGTGCTCAACCGCACGCGCCAGGGCAAGATCGTCACCGCGGTGATTCACAGCGCCGAGGTGGCCTCGAGCATGGGCGTGAATGTCTCGCGCATCTACACCGCCGCGTTCATGGCGGGCGTGTTTTTGGCCGCCCTGGGCGGGGCACTCACAGCGCCCATGCTCTCGGTGCAGCCAGGCCTGAGTGTGGGTGTGATCATCGTGAGCTTTGCGGTGGTCATCATCGGCGGGCTGGGCAGCATCGAGGGCGCAGCCATTGGCGCCTTGGTGGTGGGCCTGGCGCGCGCAGCCTCGGTGCACATCTGGCCGCCCGCCGAACTGTTCAGCATTTACGTGGTGATGGCCGCGATTTTGGTGTTCAAACCTGAGGGTTTGTTCCAGCGCGTGCAAGCCCGCAAGATTTGAGGTCATCCATGTCTACGTCTTCTTCCCGTGTGATGGCCGTGGCCCTGGTGCTGCTCGCAGCCCTGCTGCTGGCCGGCTACGTCTCGCCCAAATGGTTGCTCTCTTTGGGCACCATCTCTTTGTCCAACGGTCTGGTGTCTTTGGGCATCATGGTCATGATGCGCTCTGGTGTGGTGCCGTTTGGCCAGGGCCTGGTGTTTGCCGCGGGCGGTTACGCCGCCGCGCTGGCTTTCAACAAGCTGGGTATTAGCGACGCTTTGGCGCTGTGCGCTCTGGGCGGCGTGACCGCCACGCTGATTGCCGCACCGTTTGCGCCTTTGCTGGCGCGCTACCGCGGTATCTTTTTTGCCATGCTCACGTTGGCGCTGTCCATGGTGCTCTATGGCATTTTGGTCAAAACCGAAGCCTTGGGTGGCTCGGACGGCTTCAACGTCACCCGCGCCACCTTCTTTGGCCACAAGCCGACCGACGGCCCGCTCATGCTGTGGTCGCTCACGGCAGTGATCACCGTGGTGTTGTGCGCTGCCGTGCGCATTTACTGCAACTCGGCGCGCGGCCTGCTGTCGATGGCGGTGCGCGAGAACGAGCTGCGGGTCGAGTACCTGGGCATGTCGGTGGTCAACCTGGTGGCCTGGAACTACGTGATTGCAGCTTTTGTGGGCGGCATTGGTGGCGCTTTGAGCGTGATGGCTCTGGGCCACATCGACCCACAGTTCAGCTACTGGACCACCTCGGGCGAGTTTGTGTTTGTGGCGATTCTCTCGGGGCACCACAGCGTGGTGGCCGTGCAGGCCGCGTCTTTCTTGCTCGAGCTGGTGCGCTCTTTCTCCAGCGCGTATTTCCCCAACACCTGGCAGCTCGCCCTGGGCGTGTTTTTGCTGCTGGTGATCCGCTTTTTGCCCGATGGCCTGGGCTCTTTGGCGCAACGCCTGCGTCGCCAGCCCAAACACTGAGGTGACCCACATGTCCTCATCAACGACTTCTGACTTTGTGTTGTCCGCCGTCAACTTGCAGCGCACCTTTGGCGCGGTGGTGGCCGCGGCCGATGTCAACATCAACATCCGCGCTGGTGAGCGCCTGTGCTTGATTGGCAGCAACGGCGCTGGCAAAACCACCTTCGTCAACATGATCACCGGCTACCTCAAGCCCAGCAGTGGCCAGATTTTTCTGGGCGGCGAGGACATCACCCAACGCTCGCCGCGTGAAATCACCCGCCGCGGCGTGGCCCGCTCGTTTCAGATTCCGCAGCTGTGCCTGCACATGAGCGTGCTCGACAACATGCTCACCGCGCTGCACTGCAACCGCGCCAACAGCGCGTTTTTTCGCCCCGCGCGCGATGCAGCCTCGCTGGACCAGTGCCACGACCTGCTCGCACGTTTTGCCCTGAGCGACCACGCCCAGCGCGATGTGCGCGAGTTGCCTGGCGGCGTGCGCAAGCTGCTCGACATCGCCATGGCCCTGACCGGCCAGCCCCGCTTGCTGCTGCTCGATGAGCCCACCAGCGGCGTGAGTGCCGACGAAAAATTCAGCACCATGGACACCGTCATGCGCGCCATTGACGCGAGCACCAACACCGCCCCTGTCAGTGTGGTGTTTGTGGAACACGACATGGACATCGTGCGCAATTACGCCAGCCGCGTGGCAGCCTTCTACAGCGGCCGCGTGCTGGCCGACGGGCTGGCCGATGCGGTCTTGAACAACCCCGACGTGCAGCGCCACGTCACAGGCTTTGCGGTGGCCGCATGATCACCTTACACAACGCCCGCGTGGCGATTCAAAACGTCGAAGTCCTGCGTGGCTTTTCCATCGACATCACCCCAGGCAGCATGGTGGGCCTGATTGGGCGCAACGGTGCGGGCAAAACCACCGTCATGCGCACCATCATGGGCCACCTGCCTTTGCTGGGCGGCAGCCTCTCTTTGGGGGGTCAGCCGCTCAGCACCCTGTCGCCCCACGCCCGCGCGGGCTTGGGCATAGGCTACATGCCCGAAGACCGCGGCCTGGTGCCCGAGCTCACCGTGGAGGAAAACATTTGTGTGCCGCTGTGGGTCTCGCCAGGCGTGGATGTAACTGCGCGCCTGAAGTTTGTGTACGAGGTGCTGCCCGAGCTCTTGGCCATGAAAGACCGCAAAGCGTTGCTGCTCTCGGGTGGCCAGCAAAAACTCGTGGCCCTGGCCCGCGCGCTGACCGTGGGCACCAAGCTGCTGCTGCTCGACGAGCCGTTTGAAGGCGTGGCGCCAGCCTTGTCGCAACGCCTCTCTGAGGTGGTGGGGCAGCTGCGCGGCAGCGGCCTGAGCGTGCTCATCAGCCAGTCTGACCTGAACCATTCGCGCCACTTGCTCGACGCCGAGGTGGTGATTGAGCGCGGCGCCAACAGCCTGCAGGCTGCGCATTAACGCGAGCCACACCACCTGTGCAAACGCCTGAACCCTCTTCACAGCATGAGCGCCCACCCCTGGCCTGACACCCCCAGCCGCCTGGAGCAGCACGGCAGCCGCCTGATACGCTGCTTCTCGCAGCGGCCGGCCAACCTGGGCGCCATGCTGCAAGCCGCGCTGCAGGCGCGTGCGTCCCACACCGCCTTGATTGATGGCCAAGAGGCGTTGAGCTGGCAAGCGCTCAACCGCCTGAGCCTGGCCGCTGCGGGACATTTGCACAGCCTGGGCGTGCAAGCCGGCGACCGCGTGGCCCTGCTCATGGGCAACAGCGCAGGCTTTGTGCTGGCCACCCACGCGGTGCTGCAACTCGGTGCGGTGCTGGTGCCCATCAGCACCCGCGAAGCCGCGCCGGGGGTGGACTTCATCCTCAACCAATGCGGGGCCACGGCCGTCATCACCGACAGCCAATGGGCGCATTTGTTGCCCACAGCCCGCAAAGATGGCGCAGCGCTCCTGACCTGGCTGCTGCCCACTGACCTACACAGCTTGGAGAGCCTCTCGCCGCTGCCCGAGGTGGCACAGCCGCATGAAGACGACGCGGCCGTCATCCTCTACACCTCGGGCACCACCGGGCAGCCCAAGGGCGCGGTGCTCACCCACCTCAACCTGATTCACTCGGTGCTGCATTACCAGCATGGCCTGGGGCTGCATGCCCAGGACCGCGCCTTGCTGGCCGTGCCAGGCTCGCACGTGACCGGGCTGGTGGCCATCATCTTGGCCATGGCCGGGGTGGGCGGCTGCGTGGTGGTGTTGCGGGAATTCAAAGCTGCGGCCTGCGTGCAGCAAGTGGTGGCGCACCGGGTGAGCTACAGCCTCATGGTGCCTGCCATGTACGCCTTGTGCCTGCGCGAGCCGGACCTGGCCCAGGCCGACTTGAGCGCTTGGCGCTGGGCTGGTTTTGGGGGCGCGCCCATGCCGCCCAGCACCATCGAGGGCTTGAGCCAACATTGCCCGGGCCTGCGTTTGTTCAATGCCTATGGGGGTCTCCTCGTTTTCAGTGCAATAAGTGACGGTACGCAAAGCTAGCACTGGCGCGGGCTCTATGCCGTTTCGTGTGGACCGTGACATCAAGCTCGATGTGTGGTGACGCCTGCTGATTGCGGCACGGCTGGTACGAACGGGGAACTCGGCAGATGCGTGAGCTTGCCCAGGCGCAAGTAGGCGATGGCAATGAAGTTCGCCGCTGTTCTGAAGCCGCGCGCGGCCCGCTTGGCTTGTTGCATCAACCCGTTCATGGCTTCCACGAACGCGTTGCTGCGGTGGTCGAGCATGCCCCGCACGACGGCATCGAAGTGCGTCCTGAGCGTTGCTCCCAGGCGCTTGAACGAGTCCAGGCGGCTGCGGCGGGCCCAGGAGATCCAGCGCTTCAGATCGGCACCGGCCAGTGCA
>DKJZ01000050.1 GCA_002454975.1 Hylemonella sp. UBA6679 | reverse complement strand
CTAATTTGGGGGAATGCCAATGTAATGAATTACCATTGCAAGAAGATGAATTCATGCAGGATCAATTTCTATTGATCCTGACTTTCCTTAATGGCAAGAGCTATTTGAGATGCTGAGAACAAATGCAAAAGCGCTGACTGGGTTAGAACTGTAATGACAACCGAAATCCTAGTGTGCATCACATGTCAACCGCCTGAACTGTCCCGAGATGATCCAAGAGAGGGGCAGCGCTTGTTTGAGACACTAAGGGACAAGGCGTTTGAAGAGGAGCCCCCCTTTTCTGTCCGGCCTGTTGAATGCATGAGTGGCTGCTCTCATGCCTGCACGGTGGCTTTTCAGGCCAAAGGCAAGACGAAGTATTTGTTCGGTGAGTTGAAGCCCGACAGGGAGACAGTAGAACAAATTCTCAAATGTGCAGAACTCCACAGCGAAGACCCCCATGGTGTGATGCCATGGTCTAGTCGGCCTGCGCTCTTCCAAAAAGGGTTGATCGCCCGACTGCCAGAGGTTTTAGACTGATAGAACGATGTACCAAGAAAAATACATTCTTCTGGGCAAGTTTGCGCCAAATGATTGGCGACCAATAGGAGCCATTTATGACGAGCTCAGAGGTATGAGCTTCACCTATGACAGCTATGAAGAAGCGAACATGGCGCTTCGTGATCTTAAAAACTTATTAAAAACTTACAAAAAGCAAAGGAAAGTTCCGCTGACGATTCGAGCCGAATCGTTTGATTACGGTCCCTAAGCACGCATCCGTCTGGTAGACTCTTGAATGTTATAGGTGCTTTGATTGCCCATGCAGTCAAAGTTAAACGGGAAAGCGGTGAGTTTCTCTTCAAGAGAAGCAAAGCCGATGCTGCCCCCGCAACGGTAAGTAAGTGCGGGCGTACCAATATGCCACTGGGTTCAGACCTGGGAAGGCGGTGCGTCAAAACTTACAAGCCCGGATACCGGCCTATGGCATCACCGAAGTGCTACGGGGTGTGGCTGGGCCATTAATGGTTCGTATGAATGCTCCCTGCACTTTTTTTGTGCAATACGACTGCGGGTGCGCTTAGTCGTTAGGAGATTTTATGAAACCACGTCTTACGCTGGTGGCAGCTTCGCTGTCAGCCATTTTTGCTTCACAAACTTTTGCCCAAACGGCAGCGACCCTTGATCCTGTCGTTGTTACAGCTACACGTACCGCTGTATCACTGACTGAAGTGTTAGCTGATGTCAGCATTGTTGACCGCGACCAGATTGAACGTAGCGGCGCTGCATCCGTGTCCGATGTATTGGCTCGTCTTCCCGGTATCACAATCAGCCAAACTGGTGGTCCGGCATCTACAACTGGTGTTTTCATTCGTGGCGCAGAGAGTCGTTTTACAGCTGTATTTGTTGACGGTGTGCGTATTGACTCGCAATCGACTGGCGGCGCTACTTGGGAATCCATCCCGCTGGCTCAAGTGGAGCGAATCGAGGTACTGCGAGGGCCTGCTGCAGCTGTGTATGGCTCTGATGCCATGGCAGGAGTAGTTCAGATTTTCACTCGCGATGGGGAGCCGGGATTTCATCCCTCTATTCGAGTTGGCATTGGCTCGTACAACACTCGTGAAATTAGTACCTCTTTGCGGGGTGGTGAAGGTAATGTGACTTACGCCCTGGGGCTGGCGGAAGATAAAAGTGATGGCTTCGACGCCCAGCCAAACGGAACAAATCATGACCGTGATGGCTATCGCAATAGATCTTTTTCTGGTCGATTGGGTTGGAAAGTGCAGCCAGGTCAAAAGCTAGAGCTGACAGTTTTGGACAATGATCAAAAAGTGGGTTACGACGGTTATGGTTCAGTGCCGCCTCAAAACGATATTGCCAAGCATCATTTGCAAACAGTTGGTGTCAACTGGTCATCTCGCTGGAGTGATGATTGGTCTACTCGATTGGGCATGACCAAGGGAACAGATCGATATGAAACAACACCTTCTGTTTACCTGACAGAAACGCAGGTTACGACCTATTTGTTTCACAATGAGTTGCGTCTGGCCTCAGGATTGTTGACTGCCGACCTGGAGCGAAGAGAAGATGAGCTTCAGAACTCGAGCACTCGTCCTAGCGCTAATACAAATCGCAGTCAAAATGCGGTCGCCCTAGGATACGGTATCAAGTTAGGTGATCATTCGCTGCAAGCCAATGCACGTCATGACGAAGACAGTGAATTTGGTGGAAAGTCTACGAGCGCTCTTGCTTATGGATACGCCATCAGCCCAACGCTCAGAGCGACAGCTTCAACGGGCACGGCCTTTCGCGTACCTACGTTGTTCCAGCGCTTCAGCATTTATGGCACATCTAATCTGAAGGCTGAGACGTCCAATAACCATGAGATTGGACTTCGCTGGTTGTCCGGTGAAAACCGTGCTTCAGTGGTTGTGTACCACAACGATGTGGACAATCTGATCAATTATGTCAGTGGCCCTGGTACATGTATCAACGGTGTCGGCGCATACGCGGGATGCTATGGCAATACGGGTCATGCGCGCATGACGGGGACCACGATTTCGGGTGGAACTCGGGTTGGCAATGTCAATCTTGGCGCCTCGGTCGATTGGATGGCCCCCCAAAATCTGGATACCGGAAAAGTCCTCGCACGCCGCGCGCGTAATCAAGCCATGTTGACGGCTGACGCGCCTCTTGCTGATTGGCGAGTTGCAGGCGAGTTGCAGTACGTGGGAGAGCGTTTTGACAATGCCTCGAACACTACCCGACTGGCCTCATATAACTTGATCAACGTTTCGGCCAGTAAGCAAATTGACCGTGACTGGAAATTGCTGGCCAAGCTCAACAACCTCAATGACAAGAATTATGTTCTGGCCAATGGCTATGCCACGCCTGGTCGCACGTTCTATCTGGGGTTGACTTGGGCCCCGCAAAAATAAGGGCTCATGTCTCAAAGCATCCGCTGCCCTGCGCTGATGATCGTAGCCCCTGCTTCCGGGCAGGGTAAAACCTCGGTTACTGCAGGCCTTGCCAGGCTATTGACCAAGCAGGGTATGCGGGTGCGGGTGTTCAAATGTGGTCCGGATTTTCTGGATCCGTTATGGCACACCCTGGCCAGCGGTCATGAGGTATACAACCTTGATCTTTGGCTCAATGGCGAAGAAGATGTTCGTCGCCGCTTGTACCAAGCAGCAAAGCAGGCAGATCTGATTCTCATCGAAGGGGTGATGGGCCTTTTTGATGGAGATCCGAGTGCAGCAGATTTGTCGATTAAATTAGGTATTCCTGTATTGGCTGTAATTGATGCATCGGCCATGGCAGGTACTTTTGGTGCCATCGCGTATGGCTTGCGTCACTACTGCCCCAGTTTGCCTTGGGCGGGCGTGCTGGCGAATCGGGTGGCCGGTGTTTCCCATGCCCGCATGCTGGCATCGGCTGTATGTGAAAACCCAATGCAAAAAAAGGCCCTTGATGCCGGTTGGTTGGGTGCTTTGTATCGAAGTGAGGCAGGTGCAATGCCAGAACGTCATTTGGGCTTGACTGTTGCATCCGAATTGGCTGATGCAACGTCTCGGTTGGATGCGATTGCCGATTTGCTGGCGACTGAGCCCGTAGGTCAGATGTCGCTGACCGATTGGCAGCGTTGGGCAGTCGAGTTTCCTGAACCCCCACCGTTGTCAATAACGCCCTATTTGGCCGGTCAGACCATTGCGGTGGCGCGAGATGCCGCGTTTTGTTTTATCTACCCATCTAACCTTGATGCCTTGCGTGAGTTAGGGGCCAACGTGGTGTTCTTCTCGCCTGTGGCAGACGAGCTTATACCTCAATGTGATGCCTTGTGGCTACCTGGGGGGTATCCAGAGCTTCACGCGCCAGCGCTATCAGGTGCCGAGAAATTTCGTGGCTCCCTTCAACTCCATTTGGAGGCAGACAAGCCGGTTTGGGCAGAATGTGGCGGCATGATGGCACTATTTCAGGGGCTCTCACTTGTTGATAGCACCGAGGTTCCTATGTGGGGCATCTTGCCGGGTTACGTGCGAATGCAAAAACGCCTGGTGGCTCTGGGGCCACAGCAATGGGTAACGTCTAACGGTCAACTGCGTGGTCACACTTTTCATCACTCATTGACCGAAACGACACTCACACCTTTATCCCACACTGAGCCACAAGGTGTTTATGGGAAACCAGAAGCGGTGTACGGCATGGGGTCATTGCGTGCAAGTTATTTCCATGCATGGTTCCCCTCCAATCCCAAAACGACTGCCATGTTGTTCTCCAAGGCGCTGCAATGACTCAAATAGCATTGGGGCCACAACGCATTGTTTGCCTTACCGAGGAAACGACCGAGTGGCTATACCTGCTTGGGCAAGAATGGCGCATCGTCGGCATCTCGGGTTACACCGTGCGTCCGCGCCGTGCACGCGATGAAAAACCCAAGGTCAGTGCATTTTTGAACGCCAAGATTGACAAGATTTTGGCGTTGCAAC
This sequence comes from Hylemonella sp. UBA6679, assembly GCA_002454975.1. Classification (GTDB taxonomy): domain Bacteria; phylum Pseudomonadota; class Gammaproteobacteria; order Burkholderiales; family Burkholderiaceae_C; genus Hylemonella. The sequence continues at coordinate 20,026 of DKJZ01000050.1, read as the reverse complement.
CAGACTGTGTATTTGGATTTTCCGACCTGCAGGCCGACATCGCTGCAGCCTTGATTCGTGCCGGTGTGCAAGTCACTGTGTTTAACCAGCGCAGTGTGGAGCAGATTTTTTCTATGCTCTACCAGGTGGCGGCTATGGTGGATTGTGCTTCAGATGGGATGAAGCGCATTGCGGTCATGCGAGAGCGTTTGCAAGCTATCTGTGCCGAAATTGTGGCTTTGCAGAATTCAGGCAAACGCCGACCGAGGGTATTTTTCGAAGAATGGGACGAGCCGCACATCAGTGGCATTCGCTGGGTGTCCGAGTTGCTCGGCATTGCAGGTGGCGATGACATTTTTCCTGAGTTGGCTGTGCAGCCGATGGGGAAGAATCGAATCATTGCGGATGGAGCAGAAATCGTTGTGAGAGCACCAGACATAGTCATCGGCTCTTGGTGTGGTAAGAAATTTCGCCCTGAAAAAGTGGCGCAACGCCCTGGCTGGCAAGAAGTTCCTGCTGTACGCAATGCTCAATTGTTTGAAATCAAGTCGGCCGACATCCTGCAACCGGGGCCAGCCGCTTTGACCGATGGGGTGGAACAACTACACCGCATCGTGCGCCAATGGATGGTGACCTATGGTTGAAATTGCCCGCAGCGAATTGATTCTGGGTGGGCAGCGCAGCGGCAAATCGCGTCGCGCAGAAATGCTGGCCAGTCAATGGCTCTCTCAAGATGCCCAACACCGTGCTGTCATGCTGGCCACTGCTCAAGCTTGGGATGCCGAAATGCAGGCCAGGATTGAAAGGCATCAGGCCGACCGGGCACAGCGTTTGCCAGGCATGCAGACGGTCGAAGAACCTGTTGCGATTGCCGAAGCAATAATCAAGCTAAGCACACGCCAAACGCTCATTGTGGTGGACTGCATGACCCTGTGGTTGACCAATTTGTTGATGCCCGCCAATGCAAGCAAAGCACTCGACGAGAAGGAGATGCAGTTGGCCGCTGGGCAACTTATTCAAGCTATTGCAGATGCATCGGCCCCGGTGGTTTTGGTCAGCAATGAGATCGGCCTCGGAGTAATCCCTCTGGGTAAGGATGTCCGCATGTTTGTGGACGCACAAGGAAGATTGAATCAACTCCTGGCTGCAGAGTGCTCGCGCGTCACACTCATGAGTGCTGGGTTGCCCTTGACCTTGAAAGGAAACCCATGAGTTCATGGAAGGTTTTTTTACGCACCTTTGCTTGGGTATTGGTTGCCTGGACCCCTGTATCGGGGCATGCCCTGACGGTGATCGATGACCGAGGAGTTTCGGTATCCTTTGATCGCTCGCCCCAGCGGATCGTGAGTCTCTTGCCGTCGCTGACCGAGACCGTTTGTGAACTCGATCAATGCCACAGACTGGTCGGCGTTGACCGGTACTCCAACTATCCGGCCTCTGTGCAACGCTTGCCTCAGGTAGGAGGTGGACTCGATCCCAGCATCGAGGCCATTGTTGCGCTGCGGCCAGATGTGGTGTTGATGGCCACATCGTCCAAGGTGGGGGATCGTCTGCAATCGCTGGGAGTCAAAGTTGTGGCCTTGGAGCCCAGAACTCATGCCGATGTGCAGCGCGTCTTGCTCAAAGTTGGTCAATTGCTGGAGGTGCCCGATGCTCAGAAAGTCTGGCGTGCGATCGATGCTGGGGTCTCTGCTGCTGCGCAGTCCTTGCCATCCTCGGTTCGAGGTACCCGTGTTTATTTCGAAGTGAATCAAGGACCGTATGCAGCAGGTGAGTCTTCATTCATTGGTGAAACACTGACGCGACTGGGTGTGAAGAACATTGTCTCTTCCGAGATGGGCCCTTTTCCTAAACTGAATCCCGAGTTTGTGGTTCGAGCCAACCCTGACCTCATCATGGTCGGACAACGAAGTGCGGTTGGTTTGGTCCAACGACCAGGGTGGGGGCAGATTCGAGCTATTCGAGAGAGTCGGTTGTGTGTATTTGAGGTTGATCAGTCAAATGTGTTGGTTCGACCAGGTCCTCGAATGGCTGAAGCTGCACGCATCATGGCTGGGTGTCTTACCGCCAAAGCGCAAATCATGGCAGGAAAGAAACCATGATGAAGCAACGAACTCGCTGGCTGGTCTTGTTGGGCGTGGTGCTGGCATTGCTACTAACTGCAATTGGCGTTTGTGTTGGCAGTACAGGCCTGGAAAACCTAATGTTGCTGCTCTGGAGGGCTGATGTTCCTACTGAACAGGCAGCTATGGCCAGGCAAATCGTTTGGGAAATCCGCTTGCCCAGAACGGTGGGGGCGTGGGCGGCAGGGGCCTTGTTGGGGCTGGCTGGTGCCGTGGCGCAGGGCTTGTTTCGCAATGCGTTGGCAGACCCTTATCTGCTGGGTAGTGCGTCAGGGGCTTCGCTGGGTGTGGCTATGGCTTTAGCTGCATTGGGTGGTGGTGCGGGCATGCTGGGCGGGGCCAGCATGATGAATGGCGGCATGGCCATTGGCGTCTTTTCCAGCAACCTATGGGTGCGACTGGGTTTAACAGGCGCTGCATTTGTGGGCGCCGTCTTGGCGGTGTTGCTGACGCTGCTGCTCTCGCGTGGTGTCGGGCACACCTTGCGTCTTTTGCTTTCAGGCGTTGTTGTCGGGGTGGTGCTGGGGGCTTGCACCCACTTGGTCTTGCTGTTTTCGCCGGATTCTCTTCAGGCTATGCAAGCCTTCATGCTTGGCTCCACGGCTTTTGTCGGCTGGACATCGTCGGTGTTGATGCTGGGGGTTTGGTTGATTTGCTGGTTGGTTTCCTGGTTGCTGGCGCGTGTGCTGGATGGTCTCAGCCTGGGCGATGCAACCGCTTTCAGCCTGGGCTTGCCTGTGGGGCCCATGCGTGTTGCACTGGTGGCTGTTCTGGCTCTGGCCACTGGCACGGCAGTGGCCCAAACGGGTTTGATCGCTTTTGTGGGCTTAGCTGCCCCACATTTGACGCGTTCTCTTGTCAAAACCACACACGCTAACCTCATGCTATTGGCCAGTCTGGTGGGCGGAATCTTGCTGCTGAGTGCTGACATTTTGGCCCGTGGCCTGATTGCCCCTCAAGAATTGCCGGTTGGGGTTTTGACGGCCGTCTTGGGAGGGGGTTATCTGCTCTGGTTGATGCACCGGGGTCAGACACGTCCAGGAGAAGCCGGATGACAGCCATGAGCAATTTGCGTGCGCTGCAAGTGGACCATGTGAATGTGTTCTTGGGCCATGGTGCAGCCCGAAAGCAGGTGCTGCACGGCGTGTCACTGAGTCTTGCAGCAGGCCGATGGACGAGCATTGTGGGTCCCAATGGCGCGGGCAAATCCACTTTGTTGAAAGTGTTTGCCGGTTTGTTGCCGTGCGAGGGGGATGTGCAACTATTGGGCGCGCCATTGCGAAGCTGGACACATCGGGAACGGGCCCGCCAAATGTCATGGCTTGGACAAAATGAAGCCTCCGCCGATGATTTGACGGTTTGGGATGTGGCCATGTTGGGTCGCTTGCCGTATCAAGCGTGGTTGGCTCAGCCCAATGAGCAAGACCGCGCTGCAGTGGAGCAGGCCCTGCGAACTACCCAGGCATGGGACTGGCGTGCACGACCGTTGGGTCAACTCAGCGGAGGGGAGCGTCAGCGTGTTTTATTGGCGCGTGCTTTGGCTGTTGAAGCGACTGTGCTGCTGATGGATGAACCGCTGGCCAACCTCGACCCGCCACATCAAACAGACTGGATGAACATGGTGCAAGCTTTGGTGAAACAAGGACGCACCGTGGTGAGTGTGTTGCACGAAATCCCCATGGCACTGCAGGCTGACGAATTGGTCATCTTGGCTAAGGGGTGTGTGACCCATCAGGGTGCAAGCTCGGCAGCAGAAACCCACCGGGCATTGGAGGCGGTGTTCGATCACCGTTTGATGGTGCGGGCGCTCGAAGGCCAGTGGGTGACCTTGCCCAGATCGCCCGCCTGATTGCGGAGTCAAATTTCATGCAACTTGAAAAACCACCAACAGAAAAACCTTACGAAAAACCCGAAGGTGAGCGACGCGGCATTTTGATCGTCAACACCGGAGATGGCAAAGGTAAGAGTACGGCCGCTTTTGGTCTGGCGCTGCGCGCGCATGGGCGCGGCAAGCCGGTTAAGATTTATCAGTTCATGAAAGTGCCCAGTGCCCGCTTTGGTGAGCACCGTATGTTCGAACAGATTGGCATACCGATCGAAGGGCTGGGCGATGGCTTCAGCTGGAAGAGCCAGGATCTGGACCGATCAGCCCAGCTGGCCCGAGAAGGCTGGCTTCGAGCTAAGGCGATCATTCTTGCCGGTAAACATTTCCTGGTGGTGCTTGATGAAGTCACTTATCCTTTGATCTACGGTTGGCTTGACCTTCAAGACGTTTTGCAGACACTGCGTACCCGTCCGGCCGACGTGCATGTGTGTCTGACCGGTCGCCGCTGTCCCCCGGAAATCATCGAGCTGGCCGATACCGTGACCGAGATGCAAATGGTCAAGCACGCCTTTAAGGCTGGTATTCCGGCCCAGCGAGGCATCGAGGACTAAGATGCATTCATCATCGTCCAGTCCGCAGGCACAGGCTTTTTCTGTTGATGAACGCGAGGCCGTGTATCGGGCCATTTTCGAGCGTCGGGACATGCGCCACTTTGCCGGTGGCAGTGTGGCTCCTGAAGTATTGCTCCGTTTGCTCACCGCAGCTCATCATGCGCCCAGTGTGGGATTCATGCAGCCCTGGCGATTCATTCGTATTCAGGATCCTGCCCAGCGTCATCGTCTGCGCGACGCGGTTGAAAGAGAACGGTTGGCCACGGCACAGGCACTGGGTATGCGGCAGGAAGAATTCATGCAACTCAAGGTTGAGGGCGTGCTCGATGCTGCCGAGCTGTTGCTCGTCTGTCTGGCTGATGGGCGCGAGCAGCATGTGTTTGGTCGCCGTACCTTGCCGCAGATGGACTTGGCCTCGGCGAGCTGTGCAATCGAGAACCTCTGGCTGGCAGCCCGTGCCGAAGGGCTGGGTATGGGTTGGGTATCCTTGTTTGAACCTGCCGAACTGGCTGGACTGATGCGTTTGCCTGCGGGAGCCGAACCTATTGCCTTGCTGTGTCTGGGGCCGGTGCGCAAGTTTTACAACGAGCCCATGTTGCAACAGCAAAAGTGGGCGCGTCGCCAACCCTTGGCTGAACTGGTTTATGACGGTGTCTGGGGGCAGCCCTGCAGTCTGTTTGCTTCAAAGCAGGATGAGAAGGCTCAGCCTTGAATATGGAGGCCTTCCTGCATAACACCACGCTCGCCATTCTGGTGATGGCGGTGGCTTTGCTGGTGGATACGGTCTGGGGGGAGCCGCCTGCAGGCTGGCATCCCGTGGTTTGGATTGGACATTTCCTGGGCTGGGCGGGGACTTGGGTTGCGCCTGCAGCGCAGCAGATCACGCCCCGCATGGATGTAAGGGCTTTTGCGCGTGGCGCTCTGGCTTGGCTGGCTGGCGCTGTGGTCGTTGCCGGGTTGGCTTGGGGTGCCGCGGCTTTGCTGGCACGGTTGCCAGTTTGGGCACATGTTCTCTGTCTTGGCCTTATCCTCAAACCTTTGATGGCTTGGCGAATGCTGCGTGAAGAGGTGATGGCGGTAGAGCAAGCACTTTCGGATTCCCTGCACGCAGGGCGCAAACGGCTTGGCTGGCTGTGCAGCCGTGATGTGCACATACTCGATGCGACGCAAGTGCGTGAAACCGCCATCGAGACCTTGGCCGAGAACCTCAACGATTCGGTCATTGCCCCACTTTTCTGGTTTGCAGTCGCCGGTCTGCCGGGGGCAACCCTTTACCGTTTCGCGAATACCGCTGACGCCATGTGGGGCTACCCCGGTAACCGTGCGGGTCGGTCCTGGACATGGGCAGGCAAGTGGGCAGCCCGAGCCGACGATGTGCTTTCTTGGGTGCCTGCGCGACTGACTGCGGTTTTGCTGGTGCTGGTTGCTGGTCGTCTATGGTTGCCAGGGCTACGCAGTGAGGCTGTGCGTACCCCTTCCCCTAATGGGGGCTGGCCCATGGGTGCCATGGCTTTGCTTTTGGGCGTGCGGCTGGGCAAACCTGATGTTTACATGCTCTACTGTGCGGGCAGAAACGTTTTGCCAGAAGACACTGAACATGCCTGCCATTTGTCCAAGCGTGCGGTGGGGCTTGGATTGTTTGTATGCGGGGTTTTAGCAGGAATGGCACATGCTTGAAAAACGCATCCACGGCGGCGCAGATGCGCTGGGCCAGCCGCTCTATGATTTCTCAACAAACAGCAACGCCTGCGGCCCCTGTCCGGTTGTGCTCCAAGAGATTCAGGCTACAGATGCAAGTCATTACCCAGACCCGTTCTATGCAGAGTTGCGTCAAGCGATCGCAGCTTTTCACAAGGTAGACGTTACACATGTGGTTTTGGCTGCAAGTGCCAGCGAGTTCATCTTCCGCATCAGTGCATGGGTGGCGCAATTTGCTCATCGGCAGCAACGCACGGCCCGAGTTGAGCTGCCCGTACATGGTTACGGTGACTATCTCCATGCCTCCACAGCTTGGGGGCTAGCGGCGTCCGAGTCGCCTGCCCAGGCTGATCTGATCTGGGGTTGTGATCCTTCGAGCCCGCTGGGTGAGCCCCACATGAGGCTGGCAGAGCGTGTACAGGATTTATTGCCCACCCAGACCTTTGTGCTAGATGGCGCTTACCGCCCCCTGCGGTTGGATGGCGATTTGGCACTTTCTGATCATCATCTCGATCGGGTTTGGCAATTGTGGAGCCCCAACAAGGCGCTTGGTCTGACGGGTATTCGGGCGGCTTACGCGATTGCTCCGGCTGGATTTCAGCAGCAGGTGGAACAAATCGAAGGGTTGGCTCCCTCCTGGCCTATTGGGGCGCATGGCTGCGCCATGCTGGCCGCTTGGGTGCGACAGGACGTGCAAGATTGGCTAGCAGAGAGTCGGGACATCCTTAAGCGTTGGAAACTACGCCAGCTGGCTATTTGTACTTCGTTGGGCTGGCAGCCCGGTTCAAGCGTTACCAATTTTCACTTGGCGACGCCTGACACAGCGCACATGGCGCAGGATTTGGCCACCCTGCGTGCGCAGGGCATCAAGTTGCGCGATACGAGCTCGTTCGGTTTGCCGGGACAGGTGCGCATGGGTGTGCTACCGCCCGTTGCACAGGATGCCTTGTCGCAAGCCTGGTGCCGAATAAAGGATAAAAGATGACTGCTCGATGCGTGATGGTGCTGGGCACCACCAGCGGCGCTGGCAAGAGCTGGTTGGTTACAGCCTTGTGCCGCTATTACGCCCGTCAGGGACTCAAGGTCGTGCCCTTCAAAGCGCAGAACATGAGCAACAATGCCCGAGTGGTGGCGAATGCAGGTGACCGGGAGGGTGAAATCGGTTCGGCCCAGTATTTCCAGGCCTTGGCCGCAAAAGCCGAGCCCGAGGTGCGGATGAACCCTTTGTTGCTCAAGCCTGAAGCAGACACTCGCAGCCAGGTCGTGCTGCTCGGTGAGGTCAGTGGAGAGCTCAGCGCCATGCCTTGGCGCGGCCGCAGCGAAAAAGTCTGGCCGCATATCGTGGCAGCTCTCGATGCGCTGAGAGCCGAAAACGATGTGGTGGTTATTGAGGGTGCAGGATCCCCGGCGGAGATTAACCTGCACGCCAGCGACATCGTCAACATGCGTGTAGCGCGTCACGCCCAAGCACAGTGTCTTTTGGTCACCGACATCGACAGGGGAGGCGCGTTTGCACATCTCTACGGTACGTGGGCGCTACTGCCTCCAGAAGAGCGGGCGCTCATACGCGGTTTTGTGCTGAACAAATTCCGAGGCGACCCCGCGTTACTTGCGCCTGCACCACAAATGGTGTATGAGATGACTGGGGTCCCGGTGGTGGCTACGCTGCCCATGTGGTGGCAGCATGGACTGCCTGAGGAAGACGGTGTGTTCGACGATAGAACCCACGCCAATGGTGCAATCACCCGCACAGTTGCTGTCATCGCCTATCCACGCATCAGCAACGTGGATGAATTCCAGCCACTCAAGAATGTACCTGGCGTGCGCCTGATCTGGGCCCGCACGCCGGCAGATTGCGCCTTAGTTGACTGGATAGTGCTGCCTGGCTCAAAGGCCAGTGCCGCAGATCTGGATTGGCTACGTGCACAGGGCCTTGACCAGACGGTTGCAAAACACGCTGCACAGGGCGGTGCTGTTCTCGGTATTTGCGGAGGACTGCAGATGCTGGGTGAAGCACTGATCGACCCGCACGGCATCGACGGTAACTCTCCCGGTCTGGGACTTTTGCCACTCGTCACCGTCTTCGAACCGCACAAAATCGTTTGTCGCACGCAAGCGCATTTTGGTACCTTGACCGGGCCCTGGGCGGGACTCACTGGCGTGATTGCGGGCGGTTACGAAATTCATCACGGCCAGACAATGCAACACCTGGGCATGGCTGAACAAGGTCAGTTCGCCCGAGAGGTCATGCCCGATTTGGCTTGGCAAAATCGGAATGGAAACGTGCTGGGCTGTTATCTACACGGATTGTTCGAATCACCCGCTGTACTGAATGCCTTGTTCGGTGCTGAGGCTCCTTCGCTGGAGCGAGTGTTTGAAGGACTGGCTGATTTTCTGCAAATCCATGTCGAGCCAGGTGTGCTCGACGCTCTTATTGAAAAGGACTGACCATGAGCTATTCCATCCCTTATATCGACGACATTGCCCAGCCCGAACTTGCCGCGCGGCTTCAGTACAAGCTCGACAACAAGACCAAACCGCTGGGCTCCTTAGGGCGCATCGAATCGCTGGCTAGGCGCATCGGATTGGTGTTGGGCAGCGACGCCCCAGAGCTGCACGAACCGCAACTTGTGGTCTATGCAGGTGACCACGGCCTGGCAGCGCGCGGGGTTTCAGCCTACCCCAGTGATGTGACTTGGCAGATGGTGGAGAATTTTCTAGCCGGGGGCGCCGCAGTTAGCGTGCTGGCACGCCAGAACGGCATTGGCCTTACCGTGGTGGACTGCGGTGTGCGGCACGACTTTGGGCCACGCGCAGGTTTGTTAGTGCGCAAGGTGGCTGCTGGGACTGCCGATGCACTGCAGGGGCCTGCAATGACCGTAGCGCAACGCGACATGGCCCTTGCGAATGGGGCCGATTTGCTCCAGGACCTGCCTGGCAACGCCCTGTTGCTGGGGGAAATGGGCATTGGCAACACTTCGGCAGCATCCCTCTTGATGAGCCGTTTGACCGGGCTCGATATCGAGGACTGCACAGGCGCCGGCACTGGACTGGACGCTCCTGCGGTACTACGCAAGATTGGCATCCTGCGTGAGGTGCTGTCCCACCATGCCGATGTTCATGCGCCGCTGGATGCCCTTGCGGCATTCGGTGGTTTCGAGATCGCCACCATGGTCGGCTCTGTGCTGCAGGCCGCCGCGCAGCGGCGGCTCATCGTGGTCGATGGCTTCATTGCCACGTCTGCCGTATTGGTGGCCAGCAAGCTTCAACCTTCGGTACTGCAGCGCTGCGTATTTGCGCACCGCTCAGGCGAGCGAGGTCATGCGCTGATGTTGGCCCATCTTCAGGCTGAGCCCTTGCTGGACCTGGGTCTTCGCCTGGGAGAGGGATCGGGGGCGGCCTTGGCGTGGCCGCTGCTGGTTTCTTCCTGCGCCGTGCTGCGCGAGATGGCCAGCTTCGAGTCCGCTGGGGTGTCCCGCCAGGAGGAGACCGCAGCACTGCAGAAAGTTTGAGTATGTCGGTCAGGTTGGTCCGTCTTGCCCGCCACTTATTGTTGGCGCTCCAGTTTTTTACACGCATACCCGTGACAGGACGCTTGGCGCAATGGGTCGGTTATTCGCCTGCCATGCTGCGGGCCAGTGCTGCCCACTTTCCGGCAGTGGGATGGGTTGTGGGTGGGTTGACGGCGGCGGTCTTTGCAGTATGGACGATCGTGCTGCCGCCGCAGCCAGCCAGTGCCTGGCTGGCCGCTGTTCTGAGCACCTCGTTCAGTGTTGTGCTGACTGGCGCCTTTCACGAAGATGGGTTGGCCGATACCGCTGATGGCCTAGGGGGTGGGCTGACACGCGAGCGTGCGCTTGACATCATGAAGGACTCTCGCATTGGTACTTACGGCGCTATTGCGCTGATGCTGGCTCTGGGGACCAAATTGGGCCTGTTGGTGCTACTGGCCCAGATCGGCATGGCATCTGCCGTGACTTGCGTTTTTGTAGCACATGTCACGTCGCGACTGATGCCACTGTTTTTGATTCGCAATATGGTGCATGTGGGCAGCATGCCGACATCCAAGTCCAAGCCCTTGGCCGAGCAGATCGACAATGCAGGCGTGTTTGTGGGCTTGCTTTGGTGGAGCGCGTCCATGGTGCTGTCCGGCTTCTGGTTGCCGTCAGCACACTTGTTTGCAGGTACGCTGCTGTCCGCTTTTTTCGCGCTTTGTATTGCTTGGCGTTTACAGCGGCGCTTGCAAGGCTTCACCGGTGATGGCTTGGGCGCGACTCAGCAAATGGCAGAAATCGGTTTCTTGCTTGGGGTGGCGTTGGCCGCCAACTCTGCATGAAGCTTTGGTTACTTCGTCATGCGCGCGTTTTGGTGTCTTCAGGTCTATGCTACGGAATGAGCGAGGTGTATGCCGATCAGGCCGAGACCGAAGCAGTAGCGCAGCGATTTGCAGACATTCCAGTGTCGGGTAGCAGTCTCTGGGTTTCTCCGGCTGCGCGCGCACAGCAACTGGCGACCGCCTTGCTGAGTCGGCGCAGAGACCTGCAGGGACCGAATGTCGATATGCGTTTGCGCGAGATGGATTTTGGAGTGTGGGAGCTTCAGCCGTGGTCGGAAATTCCACGAGAAGCCATAGACGCATGGACAGCTGATTTTGCTCATCATCGCTTTGGTGGAAATGAATGCACGCAAGAAGTGATTGACCGTGTGGCCCAAGCTCTAGATGAAACATTGTCGCAGTCGGTACCAGAAACAGTGTGGATCACACACGCAGGCGTGATTCGGGCAGTCCAGTTCTTGCAAGCTGGCGGGTATCGATCTATTCACTCAGCCAATGATTGGCCTGTAACTGCACCGTCAATGGGGGAGTGGATTTGCGTCGATATTTAATCTGATGTTTGAGACTTAATTTTCAAATAAAGCTTTTTGGGGAATAACCCATAGTTCGACCAGATGACGAACAACAGCGGAGAAAAATGGTCATGAATGACTGTTGTCGTTTGAAGATTTGATTCAAAAAGTGACCGCTTCACCAAATCCCCAATGACTGCAATGGGTCGGACTGAGTCACTCAGTAGCGACCGGCTTCACACGACCCAAAGCCGTCACTGGTCTTTGGGTTTGGAATGTCTGCTTTCATGCTAGCCAGCAGGTCTTCGAGCAGTTCATTTTTTTCGGTGAACAGAGGAAATCAATTGAGCAATCGCCTCGAATTCCCCCATGTGGGCAGATGTTGAGCGCGTGACTAACGCTATCGTTCGTTCAGGCGCCGGAGGCGCCAAGGGTCTGGATTTCAATGGCAAGTTACCCAGGACACCACTCTTGATGGCCATTTCAGGTAACAACGCAACACCCATTCCCGAAGTGACCATTTGTACCAGTGTGAGGAGACTGGTGGCTTCGATCCCGTCCACACTGGCCACTTCGGTTGCCTGGCAAGCTTGAAGAGCATGGTCGCGCAGGCAATGTCCCTCTTCGAGCAGTAGCAGACGTTCCGTCCACTCGCTGCCCAGCTGGATGGCACGTCCTTGGATCGCCGGGTCTTTCTCCCGCCCCACCAGCCAAAACCTGTCCTTATAGAGCGGCAAGACCCGCAGGTCTGGCGTGTCGTAGGGCAGCGCAATCAGCGCAAAGTCCAACTGTCGGTTTCGCAGCCGCTCCAGCAAATGCGCAGTCAGGTCCTCGCGTAGGCCAAGCTCAAGCATCGGGAACTTCTCGCGAAGCAGAGGCATAACAGCGGGCAGCACGAATGGCGCAATTGTCGGAATCACTCCAAGACGCAATCGTCCCTGCATGGGGCGCGAAGCGTCAGAGGCGAAATCGCTCAGGTCTTCGGCTGCTGCAAGCACCTGCCGCGCACGAGTCACCACGTCTTTGCCCACGGCCGTCAGCGCCACGCTCTGCTTGTCACGCTCGACCAGCTGCACGCCCAGCGTACCTTCGAGCTCCTTGAGACCTGTGCTCAAAGTGGACTGACTGACAAAGCTGGCTTCAGCAGCGCGGGTGAAGTTCAGGTGCTCGGCCAAGGCCAGCAGATAGCGCAGCTGTCGCAGCGAGGGCAAGGCGGCCATAGGGAGTGTTCTTTCAGTTGCTAAAAGTTCATTATCGATATTTTAGATTGATTCAATGAAAATTATCCGTTGGACTGATTGATTGAGAAATTTCACAATTCATCCATCGCAACAAAACCACCCCCTGAAAGGAGCTTCAAATGGCACGTCCAGAAATCAAAACCTACCAAAACCTCGAAGCCGCATTTGCCGGCGAATCGATGGCCCACATCAAGTACCGCTACTTCGCCAAACTGGCGCGCGCTGCTGGTGACGAAGATACAGCCCGCATCTTCGAGCAAACCGCAGATCAGGAAGTGATGCACGCCTTCGGCCACCTCGATCTGCTTTACCCAGCGACCGACATGACTCCGGCTAAGGCCCTGCAGATCGCCATCGAAGGCGAAACCTACGAGTACAGCGAGATGTACCCAGGTTTTCGCAAGACCGCTGTGGAGGAAGGCAACGCCGCTGCCGTTGCCGAGATCGACGAGCAGATCAGCGAGTCCAAAGAACACGCCGATCAGTTCAAGGCCGTGCTCGAAAAGGCCGCCAAGCGCTTTGCTGCCTTGGCCAAAGTTGAAGAGCGCCACGCCAACCACTACCAAAAGGCCCTCGACGCCATTCAGGCCTGAGCCATCCACACCGATTCAACGTTTCAATTTTTGGAGAACATCATGAAAGTTTGGCAATGCATTGTTTGCGGTTTCATCTACGACGAAGCCCAAGGTATCCCTGAAGACGGCATCGCCGCCGGCACCCGTTTCGAAGACATCCCTGAAAACTGGGAATGTCCTGATTGCGGCGTCGCCAAGGCCGACTTCGAAATGGTCGAGATCGGCTGAGCGAACAGGAGCACTTGATGATTGCGCCTGCACAAAGCCTGGTGATCGTAGGCTCGGGTCTCGCGGCCTGGACGTTGGTCCGGGAGTTCCGCAAGCTCGATGCCCAGACACCCATCACCCTGATCACCCGCGACAACGGGGACTTTTACAGCAAGCCCATGTTGTCCAACGCCCTGAGCAGCGGCAAAACCGCAGCTCAGCTGGTCAGCGCCACCAGCGCGGCCATGGCGCACCAGTTGGGGGTCACTGTGATGGCTAAGACCGATGTGACGGCCATCGATCCGGTCGCCTGCAGTGTCACCACTGCCCTGGGGCCAGTGACTTACAGCCGTCTGGTGCTGGCGTTAGGCGCTGACCCGGTGCGTCTGCCCCTGCAGGGCGATGCAGCGGACCGGGTGATCTCGGTCAATGACCTGCAAGATTACGCGACGTTTCGTGCACAGCTCGAAGGTGCGAAGCGAGTGACCGTCATCGGCGCAGGCTTGATCGGCTGCGAATTTGCGAATGACCTTGTGCAGGCCGGTTATGAGGTTGATGTGATCGATCCTGGCACTCACCCCTTGGGCCGACTCCTACCGCTAGAGGCGGGTCAGCAGGTGCAGCAGGCGCTTGCGCACGCTGGCGTGCGTTTTCACTTTGGCACCTCGGTACAGGCAGTGCTCGCTGCGCCGCAAGGTCTGCAGGTCGAAATGGCCAATGGCCACCGCTTGGCCAGCGACCTCGTTTTATCGGCTGTTGGCTTGCGCCCTCGGATCGCGCTGGCAAAGGCTGCCGGACTACAGACCGCGCGCGGCATCGTCGTCAACCGCCAACTGCAGACCAGCCAAACCGACATTTACGCGCTGGGCGACGTTGCAGAAGTTGAAGGTCTGCTCTTGCCCTATGTTATGCCTCTGATGCAGTCTGCACGCACTCTGGCAGCTCATCTGGCTGGCCAGCCGGCCACTTTGCGCTACCCGGCCATGCCTGTGGTCGTCAAGACACCCGCCATGCCGGTAGTGGTCTCGCCGCCACTCGCGGACGCCCAAGGAAGCTGGCAGGTCAACGCCTTCTCTGACGGAGTGGACGCTCGATTTGTTGGTTCAGATGGCACCTTGCTAGGCTTTGCAATTGCTGGCAAGGCTACAGGCCAGAAAACCGTTTTACAAAAATCTTTGCCAGCCGTGCTGGCTTAAATCAATCCCTTAACCCTTGAATGGAGATATGCAATGACCACCAAACTCGACAAAGTCCTCTACACCGCCAAAGCCCATACCACTGGAGGCCGTGACGGCCGCTCAGTCTCCAGTGATGGTCTGCTGGATGTCAAGCTGGCACCACCGAAGGAACTCGGCGGCATGGGCGGTGCGACCAACCCCGAACAACTGTTTGCAGCGGGCTATTCGGCTTGCTTCATGGGCGCACTCAAGCATGTAGCCAGTTTGAAGAAAGTCGCGGTGCCGGTTGATGCGGCCATCGACGCCAGCGTGGACATTGGTCCAATTCCCGCAGGCTTCGGAATCGCCGCCCGTCTGGACATCAGCCTGCCCGGCATGGACCGTGCCGTGGCCCAAGACCTGATCGACACAGCCCACCAGGTCTGCCCTTACTCAAATGCCACTCGCGGCAACATCGTCGTAGAGTTGACGCTGGTCTGATCTGAAAGGAAAGCGCCGCCATGATGACTTTGTCCTTTTGGGCGCTCACCATGACGGTGCTCATCACATCCGATAGGGGAAGTTTCCAATCCCATACCTGTTTCATCGAGTGAACCATCAACACCGCCGGAAGTCAGAATCTACGAGATGGGCCAAAAAGAGAACGCATCTTCTTGGACAGTTTTCCTTGACTGCGCGGTACTTCAAGGCCTAAAGCAGTCCACTAGATTTTCTGGCATGACCGACTGCTTATGGCCGGTAGCAGGCAGCCTGCATGCATAACAAAGTAAATGACAGCTCACGCAGCAGGCCAGTATTTGAATGAGATTTCTGAAATGCTTGTCTTGGCTAGGTAGCATTACCTGAGTTTGTAATTGGCTGGTGAAAACTGCTCCTGCCACAGATCGGGTAGCGCATTGCGAGTGAACCACAGCATGCTGACCTCCTGTGGTTGCCTTCCTTCCAGAATGTCCATTACCAAAGATGGGTCCAGCAACGTCAGCCTCAGAAGTTCATTGACTGTGCTCGGGTCAAGCTCCTCCAGTTGAGCAATTTCTGAGCCGCTGCGGACCTCACCAGCATCCAGCAGTCGCTGCCAGTAGTGGGCCCGAGCGAGTCCCTGGAACAGGGCAATTTGGCTGCTCTTGTCCATGCACTCGCCTCTCAAATGACCTTCCGCCGTATCGGGTGTCATCACAACTGTTTTGATGCCCGGACGGCGCTTGAGCTTGAAGGGGGTGCGCGTGGTGATCCGAAAGGTGTCGTCGCTCGTACTGTCGCTGACGGTCATGTCGCTCATGCGGGCATCTCCAGTTCCAGCATCTCTGCCCCCGTTGTTTTGGGCTTCATGGTTTCCAGCAGGGGGATCCAGTTATCTGTGCGCCAACTGACCTCAACCGTATCGTCCTCATGGAGCGTGATCCGTTCCACCAAGCTTCGGATGATGTGGCTTTTCACCTGATCAAAGTAGTTGTCCCAGATCTTCGCAGTGCGCTGCAAGATGAGCACGACCGCCTGCGGTTCTGGAATGCCAGGATTGATGGACTGGATGCGATGCCAGTATTGGTTGAGCATCGTGCCCGAGCGCAGAAAATCAAGCACCTGCTTGGTCACTTCTTGTTCGATGGGTTCAGCCGGTTGATTCGGAATACTGCTCTGGCTGGCACCTTCGTGCATCTTCTTGTTGTGCACGTAGTATCGATAGACCTTCCCAGATTTTTTTTGTGTCGCCATTGGCAGGTACAGGTCACCGCCAGGGCTGTAGATCAGACCACGCAACAGGAACTCGGTGCGCGCCTTCATGGCCCAGGTGGCCTGGCTCTTGGCCTCGCTTGTGCGTGCCATCATCTCTTGCACGCAATCCCATTTGGCCTGTTCAATCAAGGGCTGGTGGGCCCCAGCGTAGAACTGCCCCTTGTGCGAAATCATCCCGAGGTAAACCCGGTTTTTCAGGACCTTGTGGAGTGATTGCTTGCAGAAATGCCGACCTGATTTCGTCAAGCGGTTTTGTTCCTTCATTTGCTGGACCATCAGCGTGGTGGAGCCAGTGCTGACATATGTGTCAAATATCCAGTTCACGGTTTTCGACTCTTCTGGGTCAATCAACAGCTGACGGTCTTCAACCCGATAGCCCAGCGGCACCACACCCCCCATCCACAGACCTTTGCGCTTGGAGGCTGCAATCTTGTCGCGTATGCGCTCGCCGGTCACTTCGCGCTCGAACTGAGCAAATGACAGCAGCATGTTGAGCATCAGGCGCCCGGTTGATGTGGCTGAGTTGATCTGCTGGGTCACCGAGCTGAAGCTGACCTGGTGCTTGTCAAAGACCTCCACCATCTTGGCGAAGTCAGCCAGGGAGCGGGAGAGACGGTCGATCTTGTAGACCACCACCATGTCCACCTTGCCTGCCTTGATGTCAGCCATTAAGCGCTTGAGACCCGGGCGCTCCATATTCCCGCCTGAGTAGCCCGGATCCTCGTAGGTGTCCTGTACTGGGACCCAGCCCTCATTGCGTTGGCTGATGACGTGGGACAAGCCAGATTCGCGTTGTGCATCGATGGAGTTAAACGATTGGTCCAGTCGTTCGTCAGAGGACACGCGGCAGTAAACCGCACATCGTTTTGGTGTCGACATGCTCATGCTCCCTCCTTGGCTTTGAGGCCGAAGAAAGCAGGTCCGGACCAATGTGTGCCGGTGATGGTCTTGGCGATGGCGGACAAGCTGCCATAAATCTGCCGGTTGTATTCGTAGCGGCCGTCTGCCAGCACTTGAACTCGGTATTCCTTGCCGTCGAATTCCCGCACCAAAGTCGCGCCAGGCATGGCCACCGCCTTGATTGGCGTTTTGCTCTTGATCTTGGAGAGCTGCTGGCCGTAGTCGGCCAACCTTTCTCGGGCGGACTGGGGCAAGGTGCCAAAGGCTAACTCTTGAAATCGGTGCGACAGACGAGCAGTCATGAATTTGCGGTTGGGGTGAATTGGACGGCGCGGAAAGTGCACATCCCAGACCTTCCAGAGATCAGGCATCTTCAAGGCATCAAGGGCTAAGACCTTGTTCTGGATGGCATTAAGTTGATCGAGGCTGCGCTGCTCGCGCGGGGTGATGGATCGTGTTTTCATGGGTGAACTCCTTGTTCTATAGACGGGTTCACATTCACGCTCTGCCAGGCATGGAAGTCCACGAACTCGTCCAACTCAGTGGCGTAAACCTGACTGCTGTGGGCTTCACTCAGCATTTGGTGTTGACTGACAGCACCTTGAGCCATCAGTTCGCTTATCTGCGACAGGGAGAGAAATCCGCTCTTTTCGGAGCGCTTGCCTAGGTGGTTTGTGGAGGGGTTCAGGTGGTCTGTCATTGGTAGGGGATTTGGTGGAAAAACCGTCCACAAATCGTATAAGTGAGCCCCTCCAGAGGTAACGTGTTTTGGCGGGCCAATGGGGGACACGAGCTGGAATCCCGCATAAATCCTGGACTTTTAGAGCCGGTATCAGCAGCCAAGCGGCTTGCATGAGTGCTTTTGACAAACCTGTAAAAAACTGTATATTTATCCAGCAATCCGGCAAAACTCATCCCAAGTCCCAGGTCTTCAGATCAGGGGCTGAGACGCCTCATTGCCGAGACAAACAACAACAAAGGAGACATCGAATGAGCCGCCCTCAGACCTACGCCGACATATTGCTGAACCTGCCTGTCGACGACACCCTCAAAACCTTCATCGAGCGCCACACCATGCCTTTGCCCGAGGGGTGGATCTGGCATGACTCGATCCAAGCCTCCAAGAGCTTGGTTGGGTTGATACAGATGCATCCGAATGCCGCCATGCGTGACCGCATCGTGGCCGGTTTGCACGCCAGCACGCTGCTGGCCCATCCCTTGGGTAAGCAGGCCATGTTTCAGGCCGCGCATGACCGACCGACAGAATTGATGGGGCTTATCGCTTGCAAGAGCGACTTGCACCGGGCGTTCTGGCTATATGTCAATCACCCTGCGCTGTTTGAAGCGGCTGCCGAGATCGAATACCTGGATCATCATGGTCAGCAAGCCCAACAGCACGATCTGGGTATCAAGCAACCTATCAAACGCGACGAGGCGTCGATTGCCGCGTTTAGCGATTCCATCAAAGGGTTCTACCAGCGGGAGTTGGGGTGTGGTGAGGTGTGCGTGGTCAATGTGCTGGATCGGGCACGCGGCACGCAATTGATCTCGATCCACGCCAAGGACCTGGCCACGGCCAAGTTGGAGTTCGAGGGCAGTCAGCTGCAACGTCGGGTAGGCAGTCCGAATATTCACATGGTTCTCGAGTACGCCCAGGCCACCGGTGTGGCCCGCACCATCATCCGGGGTGGAGCTAAGTACCACGCCATGTTGTGTGAGGCCTTCGCCAGGCACCTGCTTGGTGTGGATGTCGATGCACAGCGGATCCAGACGCCGCGCCTGAACCTGTCCTCGTTGCGCTTGGGGCTGAACATTCCGCAGGCGATTGATGACGGATTTGTCGGATTGCAAGTCAAGAGTGTGACCGTGGTCAGTGGATGTGGACGACTCAAGATGGAATGCACGGCCAGCGCGTCCAGTGATCAGCGCTGTGTTACGGAGCTGCTTCAGGATTACTTCGGCGCAGAAAACCCGCTTGCACGCGGCTGGACCATCCAGGCTGCTGTTCTCAACTTCTATCTGGCACCGATGCGGGGCAAAAGCCGCTGCCAGGTGGTTAGTGTGGAGATCACCAGCAAGGGGCGACTGAACCTGCACAAGTTTGATGAGAAGCTGCGTACCCAACTTGAGGGCTATCTGGTCCAGTTGGGCGTCTTGAAGGCGCAGCAGGTCCTCAAGACCGGACGGGAGCAGGAGGAGCCTGCGACCATGGACGGCAGCTTGTTCGAGTGAGGTGTGAATGGAGTTGACCCTCAATCAGCAAGCCATCAGCTTGGCCGCTTTGATGTTCGTGCGAGGTAGCGCTTCATTTGAGAGCAGCCTGCACGATGAAGAAATTGCAGCCCTACAGGTTCTCAAACAGGTTAAGGCCGTTGTGCCCGGTGTCGTCAACAGCCAGGATGCCTTTTGTGCTTTTTGCGGCCTGTACCGTGGCCCGATCTTCAGAACGGACGATGGGCTCATGGTGCAGTGTCCGGATTGTGGCCCGTTTGCGCTGGATCCGGCCAGTCAGCGCAGTTGGAGGCTGGACGACGAATGGCTGATCCGAAAGCTGCGTGGCGCATTGGACATTTCGCCGCACGCCACCGCCACTCAAATCGTTGATGGCGTGTGGGACATTGGTCGGTACAAGAAGCGGCCGGTGGTGCTTGCGCGCCGTATTGACTTGGTGGAGCGTCACGGGCTGCGGATTTTCCATGGACCCGAACCGCGCAACCAAAGCTGGGTGATCACTCCACGTCCTTTGGTGCGGCAACCACTGGATCCTTTGGCGGGGATAGCTACGTGGTGGCATCTGGAAGACCGGTTTGCCTTGCACGGCCTGGCATTGCGATTTCTCGATCCGGACCAAGGTGAAAAAGCTGATATCAGGCAGGATGGCACCCCGAGTGTGGCCGTCCATGGGCCGTTCAGTGAAGACTTCGCCTGGGTGCACCTGGGGGACTGGCCGCACGGCCCCATTCGTTTGACCGATGCCCAGACCCGGGTGTTTGAGGCCCTTTGGGAGCACCGTGATCGGGCGCAATCATCGGAATTCATCATGCGAGCTGCAGGGCTCGACAGCGAAAAGCCCATGGACGTGTTCAAGTTAACAGGCCGTTGAAAAA
>DKJZ01000066.1 GCA_002454975.1 Hylemonella sp. UBA6679 | reverse complement strand
ACCGGTCTGATCAAAGCCAATATTCCTACGCGTATCGCGTTTTCGGTGGGCTCCAAAATTGACAGCCGCACCATCCTCGACCAAATGGGCGCGGAAGCACTGTTGGGTATGGGTGACATGCTCTACATGGCCAGTGGCACGGGCTTGCCTGTGCGTGTGCACGGCGCGTTTGTGAGCGACGAAGAGGTGCACCGCGTGGTGAGCTACCTCAAAACCCAAGGCCAGGCCGACTACATCGAAGGCGTGCTCGAAGGCGGTACGGTCGATGGCGAAGAGGGCGGTTTGGACGGTGAGGGTGGCGGCGAAAAAGACCCGATGTACGACCAGGCCGTGGAAGTGGTGCTGAAAAACCGCAAGGCCAGCATTTCGCTGGTGCAGCGCCACCTCAAGATTGGCTACAACCGCGCTGCGCGTCTGGTCGAAGACATGGAAAAAGCTGGCTTGGTGAGCGCCATGAGTGGCAGCGGCCAGCGCGAAATTTTGGTGCCAGCGCGCGCCGAGTAAAGGGTGAGTTGATGCTGTCGCGTGGCCTGGGCGCTCTTATTTTTGTAGCTGCAACCTCAAGCTCAGCTTGGGCTGACGGCCTAAAAAGCCTAGAAAAATTTGTGAGCGGTGTGCAAAGTGGTCGCGCTGAATTCACCCAAGAGGTGACCGCGCCAGCCAAAGAAGGCCAGGCCCCGCGCATCAAAACCTCCAGTGGCAGCTTTGAGTTTTCTCGCCCCAACCGCTTCAAGTTTGTGTACCGCAAACCCTTTGAGCAAACCATCGTGGGCGATGGGCAGACCCTGTGGCTGTATGACGCCGATTTGAACCAGGTCACAGCCCGCAAACAGGCTGATGTCTTGGCCAGCACGCCCGCAGCGCTGATTGCCTCAGCTGGGAGCTTGCAGGCTTTGCAGACGCACTTCAACCTCAGCAATGCCCCCGACCGTGAGGGTCTTGCGTGGGTCTTGGCCACGCCCAAAGCACGCGACGGCGCTTTGCAAAGCATTCAGGTGGGGTTTCGTGAGACAGCTGCTGCGCCAAGCACCTCGGCGCCAGAGGTGAGCAGTTTGGCGGTGCTGGAGATGGTCGACAACTTTGGCCAGCGCTCGGTGTTGAGCTTCAAGGCCATGGCGCTCAACCCCAAGCTCGCCACAGACACCTTTGTGTTTGTGGCCCCCAAAGGCGCAGACGTTTTGCGCCCGTGAGTTGTTAGACGGCCGCTGGCGTGCCGTCGTCTGTGGGTGGCTCTGAGGATTGGGGGCCTTGAACCTGGTCCGAGCTTTCGGTGCCTTCCTCAGCTTCAGGAGGAAGACCCGCTGCTTTGCGCGCAGCCTTTTCTTCTTTCTTTTTCTTTTTTTCCAGTTCGCGTTGACGTTTTTCGTACGAGTAATTGGGCTTGGCCACAGGTTTCCTTTTAAGTAATGCAACACCATACCCGATTCTGGGCAGGCGTTGAGCGGGGCCCCTAAAATGAATCCATGACCTCAGCTGCCAAGCCCTACCAACCCCTGGCCGAGCGCATGCGCCCGCAGTCTTTGGGCGATGTGGTGGGGCAGGCCCGTGTGTTGGGGCCCGACATGCCCCTGCGCCTGGCTTTCGAGTCGGGGCAACCGCACAGCTGCATTTTGTGGGGTCCGCCAGGCGTGGGCAAAACCACCATTGCGCGCCTCATGGCGCATGCCTTCAGTGCGCAATTCATCAGCATCAGCGCGGTGCTGGGCGGCGTCAAAGACATCCGTGAAGCCGTGGAACTTGCGCAAGCTGCTCAGGCACAAGGTCAAAGCACGATTGTGTTTGTCGACGAGGTGCACCGCTTTAACAAAGCGCAACAAGATGCGTTTTTGCCCCATGTCGAAAGCGGTCTGTTCACCTTTGTGGGGGCCACCACCGAGAACCCGTCTTTTGAGGTGAACTCAGCCTTGCTCTCGCGTGCCGCGGTGTATGTGCTGCAAGCTTTGGATGAAGAGGTTTTGCACGAAATTGTGCAGCGAGCCCTCATGCTTCTTGGTGACCTTGCTAGCATTTCAGAAGCATCTGCGCTCATGGAGGCCCCGGCCATCAACAAGCTGGTGGCCTATGCCGACGGCGATGCTCGCCGTTTGCTCAATACCTTAGAGACCGTGTGGATGGCCGCGCAGCAGCAGCGCCAAGCCACCATCACCGAGGCCTGGATGCTCAAGGTGCTGGGCGAGCGGCTGCGCCGTTTTGACAAAGGCGGCGAGCAGTTTTACGACACCATCAGCGCTCTGCACAAAAGCGTGCGTGGCAGTGACCCCGATGCAGCCCTGTACTGGCTGGTGCGCATGCTCGATGGCGGGGCCGAGCCGCGTTACTTAGCGCGCCGCCTCATCCGCATGGCGGCCGAAGACATCGGCTTGGCCGACCCGCGCGCTCTGCGCCTGGCCCTGGACGCCACCGAGGTGTACGAGCGCCTGGGCTCGCCCGAAGGCGAGCTGGCTTTGGCAGAGTGCGTGGTGTATTTGGCCATCGCCCCCAAATCCAACGCGGTTTACAAGGCCTACAACCAAGCCAAAGCCTGGGTGAAAAAAGACGGCACCCGCCCGGTGCCCATGCACCTGCGCAACGCGCCCACCCAGCTCATGAAAACCCTGGACTACGGCAAGGGCTACCGTTACGCCCACAACGAGGCCGGCGCGTTTGCAGCGGGCGAAAGCTACCTGCCCACCGGCATGGCTGAGCCACATTTTTACCAGCCTGTTGAGCGCGGGCTGGAGATCAAGATCGCTGAGAAAATGCGCCATCTCAAGACCTTGAATGCCCAGGCGCAGCCAGCCCAAGCGGGGTCGCCCCCAACAAATCCTTGCGCAACAGACCCATCCCCATGAGACCCACCGAGACGAGCCCTGCCTGATGGACACCCTCATTCAACAGATCATCAACGGCCTGGTGCTGGGCAGCATGTACGCCCTGGTTGCTTTGGGCTACACCATGGTGTACGGCATCATCAACCTGATCAACTTTGCCCACGGCGAGGTGCTGATGGTGGGCGCCTTGGTGAGCTGGTCGGTCATAGGCTGGCTGCAAAGCAGCATGCCGCACATGCCGGGCTGGCTCATGTTGCTGGTGGCGCTGCTGGTGGCTTGTGTGGTGGCCGCTGCGCTCAATGTGTTGATTGAAAAAATCGCCTACAGGCCTTTGCGCAACAGCCCCAAGCTGGCCCCACTCATCACGGCCATGGGCATGTCTTTGTTGTTGCAAACCCTGGCCATGATCATTTGGAAACCCAACTACAAGTCTTACCCCACCTTGCTGCCAGCCACACCCATCGAACTGGCAGGCGCGGTCATCACGCCCACCCAGGTGCTGATTTTGGCGGTGACCGCGGTGGCTTTGGCCGCCCTCATGTGGTTGGTGCATGGCACACGTTTGGGCCGCGCCATGCGGGCCACCTCGGAGAACCCGCGTGTGGCAGCTTTGATGGGCGTCAAGCCAGACCTGGTGATTTCAGCCACCTTTGCCATCGGCGCGGTGCTGGCGGCTACGGCCGGGGTGATGTGGGCGGCCAACTACGGCACGGTGCAGCACAGCATGGGCTTTTTGCCTGGCCTCAAAGCCTTCACGGCAGCCGTGTTTGGCGGCATCGGTAATTTGGGCGGCGCGGTGGTGGGCGGCTTGCTCTTGGGGCTGATTGAGTCCATCGGCGCTGGCTATTTGGGCGAGCTCACTGGCGGCGTGCTGGGCAGCCATTACGCCGACATTTTGGCCTTTGTGGTTCTGATCATTGTGCTGACGCTGCGGCCCTCGGGTCTGCTGGGCGAGCGCGTGGCAGACCGAGCGTAAGGGGCCTTTGATGCGCAACTTGACTTCACGTTTGTTCAGCGCGCTTGAATGGCGCACGGTGGCTTTGGCCTTGTTGCTGCTGGTCTTGCCCCTGGTGCTGCAAAGCTTTGGCAACGCCTGGGTGCGCATTGCCGACATGGCTTTGCTCTATGTGCTGCTGGCCCTGGGTCTGAACCTGGTGGTGGGGTACGCCGGCCTGCTGGACTTAGGCTATGTGGCTTTTTTCGCTCTGGGCGCCTATCTTTTTGGCTTGCTGGCGTCGCCACATTTGACCGAGACCTTCACTTGGCTGGCCGTGTGGTTTCCGCAAGGCCTGCACATTGCCTGGTGGGCGGTGTTGCCCCTGGCCGCCGTGCTCGCGGGCGTCTTGGGCGTGTTGCTAGGCGCGCCCACGCTGCGTTTGCGGGGCGACTACCTGGCCATTGTCACCTTGGGTTTTGGTGAAATCATCCGCGTGTTTTTGAACAACCTGGACCACCCGGTCAACCTCACCAACGGCCCGAAGGGGCTGGGACAAATCGACAGCATTCAAATTTTTGAGCTCAACCTCGGTAAAAAGTTCTCGCTCTTGGGCTTTGAGCTGGCCTCGGTGACTTTGTATTACTACCTGTTTTTAGCGCTGGTGGTGCTCAGTGTGGTGGTTTGCGCGCGCTTGGCAAATTCACGCGTGGGCCGCGCATGGATGGCCATCCGTGAAGACGAAATTGCGGCCAAAGCCATGGGCATCAACACCCGCAACCTCAAGCTCTTGGCCTTTGGCATGGGGGCCACGTTTGGGGGCGTCTCGGGCGTGTTGTTTGCAGCGTTTCAGGGCTTCATTTCGCCTGAGTCCTTCAGCCTCATGGAGTCGGTGATGATCGTGGCCATGGTGGTGCTCGGTGGCATGGGCCACTTGCCTGGTGTTATTTTGGGGGCGGTCTTGCTGGCGGCTTTGCCCGAGGTGTTGCGCTATGTGGCCTCGCCCTTGCAAGCCATGACCGGTGGGCGGTTAGACCCGGCCATTTTGCGCCAGTTGCTCATTGCCCTGGCCATGATTGCCATCATGTTGATGCGTCCGCAAGGCCTGTGGCCCAAACCAGGCTTGAAGAAGATGCTATCAAAAAAAGAGCAATCTGCAGTTGCCACATCTGGAGGCCAGGCATGAGCACGCTGTTGAGCATCAGCGGCGTGGCCAAACGCTTTGGCGGGCTGCAAGCCCTCTCAGACGTGAACCTGTCG
Organism: Hylemonella sp. UBA6679; assembly: GCA_002454975.1. GTDB lineage: Bacteria > Pseudomonadota > Gammaproteobacteria > Burkholderiales > Burkholderiaceae_C > Hylemonella. Next base: position 8,076 of record DKJZ01000066.1, on the reverse strand, counting down.
GTGTCTGGTGGCCAGGTGGCAGGGCTGATTGGCCCCAACGGCGCAGGCAAAACCACGCTCTTTAACGTCATCACTGGGCTGGTGGTGGCCGATACCGGGCGCTTTGAGCTCAATGGGCAAGCCTACAAGCCCCAAGCCGTGCATGAAGTGGCGCGGGCCGGTATTGCGCGCACCTTTCAAAACATCCGTTTGTTTGCCGAGATGAGTGCCCTGGAAAACGTGATGGTGGGGCGCCATGTGCGTACCCGCAGCGGGGCTTTGGGTGCCATTTTCAAGACCCGTCGGTTTTTGGAAGAAGAGGCCCAAACCCATGCGCAAGCCTTGCATTGGCTGCGTTATGTGGGCATTGAAGCCTTGGCTGGGCACACAGCCAAAACACTGAGTTATGGCGATCAGCGTCGCCTGGAAATTGCCCGTGCGTTGGCGACCTCGCCGCTGCTCTTGGCCTTGGATGAACCTGCCGCAGGCATGAACGCCTCAGAAAAAGTGCAGCTGCGTGCACTCATCCAACGCATCCGTGGCGACGGGGTGAGTGTTTTGTTGATCGAGCACGATGTCAAGCTGGTCATGGGCTTGTGCGACCAGGTGACCGTGCTGGACAACGGCCGCGTGATTGCCCACGGCACACCCGCCCAGGTGCAATCGGATGCCCGGGTGATCGAGGCCTATTTGGGCGCGGGAGCAGCTTGATGTTGTCGGTGAAGAATCTTTGTGTGAGCTACGGCGGTATTCAGGCTGTCAAAGGCGTGAGCCTGGATGTTCGGGCGGGTGAGTTGGTGTGCCTCATTGGTGCCAACGGTGCGGGCAAAACCAGCACCATGAAAGCCATCACCGCGAGCTTGCCATTTGTTGGTGAGGTGGTGTTTGACGGCCAGCCGCTGGCCGGCCAGGGCGCTTGGGATCTGGTGGGGCAAGGCTTGGCCATGGTGCCCGAGGGCCGGGGCGTGTTTGCCCGCATGAGCATTGCTGAAAATTTGCAGATGGGTGCTTACACCCGTAGCGACAAGACAGGCATTGCGCAAGACTTGGCGCGCATGTACGACATGTTTCCACGGCTCAAAGAGCGGTCTTCGCAACTGGCAGGCACGCTCAGTGGCGGTGAGCAGCAAATGCTGGCCATGGGCCGGGCTTTGATGAGCCGGCCCAAATTGCTGCTGCTCGACGAGCCCTCCATGGGGCTGAGCCCCCTGATGGTGGACCGTATTTTTGAGGTCATCGCACAGGTGCGGGCAGAAGGCATGACGGTGCTGCTCGTCGAGCAAAACGCCAGCCGTGCTTTGGCCCTGGCCGACAGGGCCTACGTGATGGACAGTGGCCTGATGGTCTTGAGTGGCCCGGCCAAAACCCTGCTGCACGACTCGGCTGTGCGCAGTGCTTACCTTGGCGAGGCCTGACCCCTCAAGCCTTAAAGATCAGACCTTGTCGGCCTCGCTGGTGAAGGCGTCGGCAAAAAACTCGTCAGCCAGCAGGCCAGCCTGTGCACAAAAATCGCGCCGGGCCGACTCCACCACAATGGGCGCGCCACAGGCATAGACCTGGTGCCCCGACAAATCAGGCAGATCTTGCAACACGGCTTGGTGCACAAAGCCGGTGCGGCCCGTCCAGGCGTCTTGCGGCGTTGCCTCAGACACCACGGGCACAAAGCGCAGATTGGGCATCTCTGCGACCTTGCTGTGCACCCAGTCTTGCAGGTAGAGGTCCGACGGCCTGCGCCCGCCCCAGTACAAGGTGGCTGGGCGTTGGATGCCCTTGCTTTGCATGTGTTCGATGATGGCTTTGATGGGTGCAAAGCCCGTGCCGGAGGCCAAAAACACCATCGGTTTGTTGGATTCTTCGCGCAAGTAAAAGCTGCCAAACGGCCCTTCGATGCGCAGAATTTCTTTTTCCTTCATGGCGCCAAACACATGGTCGGTGAACTTGCCCCCAGGCATGTGGCGAATGTGCAATTCCATCATGGTGCCAGCGGGCGCGTTGGCCATGGAGTAGCTGCGCCGCGCGCCGTCTCGCAACAAAAACTCCACGTACTGACCCGCGTGGTACAAAAACTGGTCGTTGGCGGGCAGTTGTAATTGCAGCACCATCACATCGTCGGTTTTTTTCTCCAGAGTGCTCACTCGCACCGGGAATTTACGCACGGCAAAAGCGCCGGCCTCGGTGACCTGGCGCGACTCCAGCACCAAGTCGCTGCTGGGTGTGGCGCAGCAGGTCAGCACCAGGCCTGCGGCTTCTTCGTCCGCACTCAAGGCTTTGCTTTGGTGCGGTCCGTGGGTCACGGTGCCAGAGATTTTTTTGCATTTGCACGACCCACACGCGCCGTCTTTGCAGCCGTAGGGCAGGCCTATGCCTTGGCGGATGCCAGCGCTCAGGATGGTTTCCCCGGTCTGCACATCAAACTGGCGACCGCTGGGCTGAACACTGACGTGGAACGACATCTCTTATCCTTGTGGTTTTGCAAAGGTGACTATTTTGCCGTCAAACCAAAGCCCACTTGGCGCCCTGCCTGCGCGCTTTCGCCGTGAACGCCTGCTGATTGTTGGGTGTGGCGATGTGGGCATGCGTGTGGCTGCCCGTACCAACCCGTCGGTACGGGTACTGGCACTGACCTCGAGCCCACAGCGTTGCGCGGCCCTGCGTGCGCAAGGCATCACGCCACTGGTGGGCAACCTTGATGCGTCACGGAGTTTGGCGCGCCTGGCCGGTTTGGCTACCCGTGTGGTGCATTTGGCCCCTCCGCCCAACGAAGGGCAGCAAGACCCGCGTACCCGCCGCCTCTTAAATGTGCTGCGCCAAAGAACCTTGCCTGCCTCGCTGGTGTACGGGTCGACCACCGGTGTGTATGGCAACTGCCACGGCGCTTGGGTGGACGAAACCCGGCCCTTGCAGGCCACCACCCCACGTGCCCAGAGGCGGGTGGATGCAGAGGGGCGCGTGCGCAGTTTGGCGCGCGCGGGTTTGCAGGCGCGTTGCCGGGTGAGTGTGCTGCGCATCCCCGGCATTTACGCTGCCGACCGCGAAGGGGGCACCCCGCGCGAGCGCTTGTTGCGCGGCACCCCGGTGCTCGATGCCGCCGATGACGTCTACACCAACCACATCCACGCCGATGACTTGGCACGGGCTTGCTTGGCCGCCTTGTGGCGTGGCCGCACACGCCGTGTGTACAACGTGGCAGATGCCTCCGTCATGAAAATGGGCGACTACATGGCCCAGGCGGCCGAGCTGTATGGTTTGCCCAAGCCAAAGCGGATGTCGCGCGCCGAGATCACGCAGCACGTCACACCCATGACCCTGAGTTTCATGAACGAGTCACGCCGAATCGCCACACAACGCATGCAGCGTGAACTCAAGTTGCGCCTGCACTACCCCGAGGTGTGGGACGGTTTGCGCGCCACCAAGGCCAGGTAGTCTCGCCGGGTTTGTGGCGTGACGGTCTCGAGCACCTGCTCATAGCTGGTTTGGTGCCGGGCCAGCAGCCGCGCTGAAGCCGTGGGCAAAGAGCGGCAATACCAGTGGCAGGTGTGTTGCATCAGGTAGAGCTCTGCCAGCAGCGTGCGTGCGCGCTGGGCCGGTGCTTGGGTGGACTGCACCGCGCGCTCAATGCCTTGGGCATGCACCACAAAAGCCAGGCGGGCATCAAAGCACAGGTCTGGCAACACACGGTCGGCGTAAGGCAGGGCCAAAGCCAGTTTGAAGACCTGGGTGTGGGCCAAATACACCTGCTCAAAGGCCTGGCTGAAAGTTTTGAACTGCTGCAACAGGGATGCTTCGTGGGGCGCTTGCAAGTCCCAGATCTGCTGGGCACGTTGGGGATCGGCTTCGTCCAGCGCACGAAAGTAGCCCTGGTGCAGCTGCATCATCAGCGGCTCGATCTGAAACTGCCCAAGGTGCTCTGCCAGCAATTTGATGCGTGGCGCCTGGTAGCGCTGCTTGAGCGCCATCCCAGCCAAAATGAGCAAAACTCCGAGAACCGTGATGTCCATGGCTTTGGCTTGCAGATAAGAAAAAGCCCAAGCAACTTGTGGTTGCTTGGGCTTAGATGTGGTGCCCAGGGCCGGACTCGAACCGGCACGCCTTGCGGCGGGGGATTTTGAGTCCCCTGAGTCTACCAATTTCACCACCTGGGCTTCTTGCGAAGAACGCTATTATGTCACAGTTATGTCCATGAATTACCCAACCATTGAAGATGCCATCGGCAACACGCCCTTGGCAGCATTGCAACGCATCGGCTCCGAGGTGAACGCGCAGCGTCACAACGTGGTGCTGGGCAAACTTGAAGGCAACAACCCGGCTGGTTCGGTCAAAGACCGCCCGGCCCTGTCCATGATTGCCCGCGCCCAAGAGCGGGGCGAAATCAAGCCTGGCGACACCCTGATTGAGGCCACCTCCGGCAACACGGGCATTGCGCTGGCCATGGCCGCAGCCATCAAGGGTTACCGCATGATCCTCATCATGCCCGAGGACCTGTCGATCGAGCGTGCGCAGACCATGAAGGCTTTCGGTGCTGAGCTGATCCTCACGCCCAAGTCAGGCGGGATGGAATACGCCCGCGACTTGGCCGACAAAATGGCCGCCGAGGGTCAAGGCCGGGTGTTGGACCAATTTGCCAACCCTGACAACCCGCGCATCCACTTTGAAACCACCGGCCCAGAGATTTGGGCGCAGACCCAAGGCCGTGTGACCCACTTTGTCAGCGCCATGGGCACCACCGGCACGATCACGGGCGTGTCTAAATTTTTGAAAAGCAAGAACCCCAACATCAAAATCATTGGTGCCCAGCCCAGCGAGGGCTCGCGCATTCCAGGCATACGCAAGTGGCCGCAAGAATACCTGCCCAAAATTTACGACCCCACCCATGTCGATGAGCTGGTGTATGTGAGCCAAGCCGACGCTGAAGACATGTGCCGGCGCATGGCCCGCGAAGAGGGCATTTTTGCAGGTATTTCTGCCGCAGGTGCTTGCTGGGTGGCGCAGCAAATCACCCAGCGTGAAACCAACGCCACCATTGTGTTCATCGTCTGCGACCGTGGGGACCGTTACTTGTCCACCGGCGTGTTTCCGGCATGAATTGGTACAAGTTTTGTCCGCAGTGCGCCAACCCTTTGGAGTGGTTGCCCCGCCTTGAAGATGGCGGCATGACCGAGCGCTTGTGTTGCACGGGTTGTAGTTTCACACATTGGAACAACCCCACGCCCGTGCTCGCGGCGGTCATTGAGCTTGACGGCCGCATCCTCCTTGCGCGCAACGCCTCGTGGACGAACAAGATGTACGCGCTCATCACGGGTTTCATGGAAATGGGCGAGGCGCCGCAAGAAGGCATACGCCGTGAAATCAAGGAAGAAACCTCACTGGAGGCCCAGACCTTGAATTTGATTGGCGTGTACGAGTTCCAGCGCATGAACCAGGTCATCATTGCCTACCATGCGCAGTGCACAGGCCAGGTGCAGTTGTCGCCCGAGTTGGTGGACTACAAGCTGTTGGCGCCCAGCCAGGTCAAATGCTGGCCGGCGGGCACGGGGTACGCCCTGGCTGATTGGCTCACCTCGCGCGGGCACACGCCGCAATTTTTGTCGTGATGTGAAGACCTGAGAGCAAGCGCCGCTATTGCAGGCCACCTAGAATTCAAACCATGAACATCGACATCGAACTCGACACCAAGGGCCTGAACTGCCCCTTGCCCATTTTGAAAGCGAAAAAAGCACTTGCTGGCATGGGCAGTGGTCAAGTGTTGCGGGTGATCTCCACTGACCCAGGTTCAAGCCGCGATTTTCAGGCCTTTGCCAAGCAAACGGGCAACGAGCTGTTAGAGCAAAGCACCCAGGGCGAAGCCTTTGTGCATGTGCTGCGCAGGCGCTAACGCAGACATCAGAGTTGCAGCTGCTTGAGGTATTGCCTGAAGCCAGCACCTACCTCGGGGTGCTTGAGGGCCATCTCGACGGTGGCTTCTAAAAAGCCGTCTTTGGCGCCACAGTCGTAACGCTTGCCCTGGTAAGCGTAGGCATACACCGCTTCGAGGTTGAGCAGGCCTGCAATGCCATCGGTGAGCTGAATTTCGCCACCGGCCCCGCGGGGCTGCAACTTGATTTGTTCAAACACCGTGGGCGTGAGGATGTACCTGCCCGCCACGGCCAGTTGCGAAGGGGCGTGTTTGGGGTCGGGTTTTTCAACAATCTGGCTGACCCGGGTCAGGCCACTGTCGGCCGGTGAGCCCGCCACAATGCCGTAGCGCTTGACGTGCTCAAGCGGCACCTCTTGCACAGCCAAGATCGAGCGACCCAACTTTTCAAACTGCGTGACCATTTGCTTGAGCACGCCAGGGCCCCCGGATTCGCCAATCATCAGGTCATCGGCCAAGATGACGGCAAAAGCTTCTTTGTTGGTGAGGTGCTCAGCGCACAACACCGCATGCCCCAAACCCAGGGCGCGGGGCTGGCGCACATAGGTGCAGTCCATGTCGGGCGGCTGAATGGCGCGCACGGTTTCGAGCAGCGCATGTTTGTGCTGGGTTTCAAGCTCGGTTTCAAGCTCAAACGCGGTGTCGAAATGGTCTTCGATGGCGCGTTTGTGGCGCCCCGTGACAAACACCATGTGGCGGATGCCCGCCTCGTAAGCCTCTTCCACACAATACTGGATGAGTGGCTTGTCCACCACCGGCATCATTTCTTTGGGGCTGGCTTTGGTGGCCGGCAAAAAGCGCGTGCCCATGCCAGCAACTGGAAAAACAGCGGTGTTGATTCTTTTCATGTGTGCACGGTCTGAATGAAGGGTTGCAAGAGCTTAATCTGAAAACGGGTGGTGACCCGCCACAAAAAGTCAGCCCAAACGGTCCAGTTGTTGTTTGATCTTCTCAAGCGTGGCACCAAAATCTGCCAGGCGCTTGCGCTCTTGCTCAATCACTGCTGGCGGGGCCTTGGCCACAAAGGCCTCGTTGCCCAGCTTGGCATTGGCCTTGACGATCTCGCCTTCTAAGCGCACTTGCTCTCTGCTCAAACGGGCTTTTTCAGCGGCCACATCCACTTCCATGTGCAGGCAAATGCGGGTCGCACCCACCACCGCAACCGGGGCCGACTGCGCAGCAGCAACCCAAGCAGCCTCGTCGTCAAACACCTTGACCTCGCTGAGCTTGGCCAGGGCTTGCAACACGGGCGCTGCGGCCTTGAGTTGTGCGGCTTGCGCTGCATCGGCCGCCACGGCATACAGGGGCAAACGGTTGGCGGGGGAGACATTCATCTCGCCACGCAAATTGCGGCAAGCATCCACCCACGATTTGAGCTGCGCCACATGCGCGATGGCCTTGTCATCGACCTTGTTCATCAAGGCCTGCGGAAACTTGGCCACGCTGACCGAGGCTTGTGCATCGGTTGTGAGCATGCCTGCCACGGGGGCGACTTTTTGCCACAGCTCTTCGGTGATGAAAGGCGTGATGGGGTGGGCCAGGCGCAGGATGGCTTCGAGCGTGCGAATGAGCGTGCGGCGCGTGGCGCGTTGCTCGCTCTCGTCACCGGTGTTGATTTGCACCTTGGCAATTTCCAAGTACCAGTCGCAGAACTCGTTCCACACGAAGTCGTAAATCGCGTTGGCCACGTTGTCCAAACGGTAGTCAGCAAACCCTTGCTCCACCGCTTGCACGGTTTGCTGCAAGAGCGAGCTGATCCAGCGGTCGGCCTGGCTGAAGGTCATGTAACGGTACATGGGGCCAGCCGCTTTGGTTTGCACGCCTTGCGCGTCAAACTCGGGCGCGGAACATTCGGCCTTGGTGTGTTCTTTGAGGCCGCAGTCTTGGCCCTCGCAGTTCATCAACACAAAGCGGGTGGCGTTCCACAATTTGTTGCAGAAGTTGCGATAACCCTCGCAGCGCTTGCTGTCAAAGTTGATGTTGCGCCCCAAGCTGGCCAAGGACGCGAAAGTGAAACGCAGCGCATCTGCACCAAAGGCAGGAATGCCGTTGGGGAATTCTTTTTCGGTGCTCTTACGCACCTGCGGCGCGGTCTCGGGTTTGCGCAAACCAATGGTGCGTTTGTCGAGCAAAGGCGCCAACTCAATGCCGTCGATCAGGTCCACCGGGTCCAGCACATTGCCCTC
>DKJZ01000002.1 GCA_002454975.1 Hylemonella sp. UBA6679 | reverse complement strand
GACAGCATGTTCTTGCTGCGGACCAAGCCGCCGTAGAACAAGGCCAGACCTGGGATGGTCATCAAGATGACCAAGAGGGTGGAGACCATCATCCAGGCGGTGTCGCCTTTGTTGGGCACTAGCACGGGCGCTGCTTCGGCCGCAGCCGGGGCAGCGGGGGCCGCTGTGCCAGCAGCTGCAGCGGGGGCTTCAGCTTTGGCTTCAGGGGCCTTCGCTTCAACCTTGGCTTCGGCTTTGGCTTCAGCGGCAGCGGGAGCGGCTGCAGGGGCAGCCTGGGCGAAGGCTGCTGAGCCTACGCTGAGCAACCCCCATCCGAGGGCGAGGGAGACAAGGAGTTTCTTCATGTCGGTTTCTCTGGTTGAAGGGGTGGGATCAGAGCGCTTCTTTGCCGGTTTCACCGGTGCGGATGCGGACGACTTGCTCGAGGTTGTAAACAAAGATCTTGCCGTCGCCGATCTTGCCGGTGCGGGCAGAGCCTTCGATGGCTTCGATGGTGCGGTCAACGAGCTCGTCGGCCACAGCCGCTTCGATCTTGACCTTGGGCAAAAAGTCCACCACGTATTCCGCGCCGCGGTACAGCTCGGTGTGGCCTTTTTGACGACCGAAGCCTTTGACTTCGGTCACGGTGATGCCTTGCACGCCGATGGCCGAGAGGCCTTCGCGGACCTCGTCAAGCTTGAACGGTTTGATGATGGCAGTGATGAGTTTCATGGTGACGCCTCGTGTGGTGGAGCGTGATCAGAAGTTGTATTTCAGGCCGACAACCAGGGTGCTCTTACCCAGCAAGCGATTGGTGTTGCCATAAGTAGGAGCATAGAAGCCATGGTCTGCATTTGTAGCGATCGCAGTGGCAGACACCACCAAGCCGTTACCCATGTCTTTGGCAAGTGCCAACGAGTAATCTGTGTAGTCAGCAGCATTGCCAACCAAGGTTCCGAACGACTGATTCGGAACTGTCTGACGACCAATGTGCGGGGTCAATGTCATGCCGTTACCCAAGTCAAAGGTGGCGCTCAGGTCGATGTAGCGGCTGCCATTAGAGTTTTTGTTACCCAGAAAGTCGCCAAAGCTCTGGTAGTACTTCAAAGTAGCCACGCTGTAAGAGAGACCTACGAAGCCTTCAGTCGTGTCGGCTTTGCTATATCCACCAGCACCCAGTGTGCCCACCGCACCCGAATCATTGCCAGGGTACTGGTAAGTGATCGCGCCCACATCCAAGGTCAAGCCTGAGCCGATGTCGGTTTTGTAACCGCCATACAGGTCAATCTCGTAATCGCCTTTGGACGCGCCGTTCACATCTTTGATCCACTTGATGTTGTTGGCAAAGAAAGCACCAGCGTAAAAGCCGCTCTTGTGCGCGTAGTCGATGCCACCTTGAATGGAGCCTTGGCCAGCGGTCTGCTCGATGCCGCGGAAACGGTAGTCGCTCACCACACCCACGTTGTAGGCCAAGGTGTAGTCGGCAGCAGGAGCGGTTTGGGCGAAAGCGCCGGTCGAAACGAGGGCCAGGGCGGCCAGGGCGGATTTGGTGAGGTTCATAGCGACTCCGTGAAAAAATGAAAGACGTTCTACTTAAGCAGTTAACGTGCCAGCTTTGAGGCCCGCCTAGGGTAGACACCATCGACAAACCAGGCCGCGCACGCTTCAATTGGCTGGCGTGATCGGCCAGCGCGGCGCCATTTGGCACCAAAGCAGGGCCGGCACAACGACGCAGATCAACAAACGCACCAAAAGAGTGCTTTATCAGGGAGAAACAACCATGAGCCTTGCTTTGGTGCAAAGCCGTGCCTTGGTGGGGCTCGATGCCGCCACCGTCACCGTGGAGGTGCATCTGGCCAACGGGCTGCCCGCCTTCAATTTGGTGGGGCTGGCCGATGTGGAGGTGAAGGAGGCGCGCGAGCGGGTGCGCTCAGCCATCCTCAACTCGGGGCTGAGCTTTCCTAATAACCAGCGCATCACCGTCAACCTGGCGCCTGCCGACCTGCCCAAAGACTCGGGGCGCTTTGATTTGCCCATCGCCTTGGGCATCTTGGCAGCCGATGGGCAGCTCGACGCCGCAGCCCTGTCGGCTTACGAGTTTGCTGGCGAACTCTCGCTGTCGGGTGAATTGCGCCCGGTGCGAGGTGCGCTGGCCGCAGCCCTGGCTTTGCAAAACCAAGCGCTCAAAGATCCCACGGGCCGGCCAGCGCTCAAGCGCCTGGTGTTGCCGCCTGGCAGCGCTGAAGAGGCCGCACTGGTGCCAGGCGCGAGCATCGTGCGTGCGGTGCATCTGCTCGATGTGGTGCAACAGCTCTTGCCCCCAGGCCATGCCCAGGCCTTGGAAGGCCTGAATGCTGGTCCAGCCGGCACGGCCCCTGGTGAGGGCTGGACGCGACTTGTCGGCCAGGCCCCGGCGCGCACCGAGGTTCAGCCCGAGTTGTCCGAAGTGAAAGGGCAAGCAGGCGCCAAACGCGCCCTTGAAATTGCCGCAGCCGGGGGCCACAGCGTGCTCATGAGCGGGCCGCCAGGCTCAGGCAAAACCATGCTGGCCCAGCGCTTTGCCGCGCTGCTGCCACCCATGACCACGCAAGAAGCCCTGGAAAGCGCAGCCGTGGCCAGCCTGGCTGGGCGCTTCAAAACCGAGCGCTGGGGTTTGCGCCCCACCTGCAGCCCGCACCACTCAGCCAGCGCGATTGCCCTGGTGGGCGGGGGCTCGCCACCGCGCCCAGGAGAAATTTCTTTGGCGCACAACGGGGTTTTGTTTTTAGATGAGTTACCTGAATTTTCGCGAAGTGCTCTTGAGGCCCTGCGCGAGCCGCTCGAAACTGGGCACATCACCATTGCACGGGCTGCGCGGCGTGCCGAGTTTCCAGCGCGCTTTCAACTCATTGCGGCGATGAACCCCTGCCCGTGTGGGTACGCCGGCGCCACGCAACGCGTCTGCAAGTGCACGCCCGACCAGGTGCTGCGCTACCAGTCGCGTTTGAGCGGGCCACTGCTGGACCGCATCGACCTGCATGTGGGCGTGAGCGCCCTGCCCGCGCAAGAGCTGCTGACCATCAGCACCACCCCAGGCGAAGCCACCCACACCGTGCGCACCCGGGTGATGGCTGCGCGCGCAGTGGCCATGGCGCGCCAGAACTGCACCAACCAGGCTTTGCAAGGCCACGAGCTCGATGCGCATGTTGACCTGGAAGACGCAGCGCGCCAATTCCTCAACACCGCCGCGACCCGCCTGGGCTGGTCCGGGCGGGGCACCCACCGCACCCTCAAAGTGGCCCGCACCATCGCCGACTTGGCGCTGAGCAAACAGGTGCTCACCGTGCACGTGGCCGAAGCCCTGCAGTACCGGCCAGCAACTGGTTTGAGCTGAAACAAACAGGCACTGAACACCCAAAATGTACATGATGGTAATATACAAATGATGGACTTGGCCAAGATAACTGGCTTTGATTGGGACAGCGGTAACGCCCGCAAAAGCGAGGCCAAACACGGTGTATCGCAGGCAGAAGCAGAACAGGTTTTTTTCAATGTGCCCCTGCTCACCCTGCAAGACCAAGTGCACAGCAAAGAAGAGTTGCGCATCCACGCACTTGGCAGAACCGATGAGGGGCGCCAGTTGCACATCACCTTCACCCTGCGCAAGCAAGGGCAGTTGATTCGGATGATTTCAGCACGTGACATGCATCGCAAGGAGCGAATGATTTATGAGCAAGCCAAGTAAAAAAGCGCTTCCGACCTTTGCTTCGGAAGCGCAAGAGCGCGCGTACTGGGAATCACACGACTCGACCGAGCACCTAGACTGGTCACAGGCGCAACGGCTGAGCTTGCCCAACCTCAAGCCCAGCACCAAAACCATCTCGCTGCGTTTACCGCAGCACCTGTTGGATGCCATCAAAGCCGCAGCCAACTCGCGGGATGTGCCCTATCAATCGCTGATCAAGGTATGGCTTCAAGAAAAAGTGCACAGCCACTGACACGCTCAGCCCCCTAGCAGCCGCTCGCGGTGCTGGAGTTGGTGCGCAAAGAACAGGCCTGCGCCGACCATCACCGCGCCAGCCAGGGTGATGACCGCGGCTGAGCCCAGCGGCCCGGCCAGGCTGGCGGCCAGCACCACGCCCACCGACTGCCCCAAAAACAAACACGCCGCAAACGACGACACCGCGGTGCCACGGGCCTGCGGGGCCATTTGCGTGGCGTTGGTTTGCATGGTGTTGTGGAACATGAAAAACCCAAACCCGGCCACCAAGCAAGCCGGCAGCGCCACCCACCACACCGGCGCCCAAGCCAGCACCATGGCGGCCGTACCCGCCATCACACCGCCTCGTCGGCTCAGGCCCCGCTCACCCCACACGGGAATGAGCCGCTTGGCCACCGTCATGTAGAGCATGCCACCCAAGCCAAACAAAGCCACCGTGGCGCCTGAGGCGCTCAGCGACAAACCCAACTCAAGGTGCAGGTGAGAGGCCCAAATCGCCAGCACCCCAAAGCCCGCAGCGCCCTCGACAAACGCCACCAGCAAGACCCGCCGCGTCCAGCCGCCACGCAAGATCTGGGCAACTTGCTGGATGAACGATGGCCCGGCGCCTGCGTTTTTTGCAGCAGGTGCCATGGCGCGAGAAGCCAAGCCTGGAAAGCCCTGGCCACGCCAATCTTGGAAGAGCACCGCACCGACCAGGCCAAACTGCAGCGTCATCAAGGCAAAGGCCCAGCGCCAACCCAGGGTGTCGGTGAACACGCCACCCAACAGCTGGCCCGCCACAATGCCCAGCGTGCTGCCCAGGCTCAGGCGTGCCAAGGTTTCTTGGCGGCGCTCATAAGGCACACTGTCGCCCACCCAAGCCAGCGACAAAGGAATGATGGCCGCGGCTCCCAATGCCACCAGCACGCGCGCCACAATCAGCACGTTCAAACTCGGCGCAAACGCCGAGAGCACGCTGCCCAGGCTGCAGGCCAAGGTGGCAAAGGTGACCACCCGAAACTTACCCAGCCGGTCACCCAGCGGGCCGTATATCAGCTGGGCCAGGCCGTAAGCCACCGCAAACAGCGACACGGTTTGCGCAGCACTGGGCAAAGAGGCCTCGAATTCACGCGACAACTCGGGCAGCATGGCGTCGCACAAACGCTGGGCCACCATGCTGGAGAACGTCGCACACGAGAGCACCAGCACCGAGCGGCGCGTCGCGGCAGAAACCGTGGCGATCGCGCTCACAAAATGGCGCTCACAAAATGACGCTCACAAAACGGCGCTCACAAATTAGGCGCCAACAAACGCTCGAGGTCTTTTTCTGCGAGATCACGGCGCTGTGCCATGTCCACCAACTGGTCGTGCCCGATGCGGCCCACATTGAAGTAGGTGCTCTCAGGGTGCGCCATGTAAAAGCCGCTCACGCTGGCGGCGGGCGTCATGGCCAGGCTCTCGGTCAGGCCCATGCCGATGTCGGCGCACTGCAGCAGCTCAAACATTTCGCGCTTGACGCTGTGGTCGGGGCAAGCGGGGTAACCAGGTGCGGGCCGAATGCCGCGGTACTTCTCGGCAATCAGGTCTTCGGCGCTGAGCTGTTCATCGGCCGCGTAACCCCACAAATCGGTGCGCACGCGGTGGTGCAAGCACTCGGCAAAGGCTTCGGCCAAGCGGTCGGCCAGGGCTTTGAGCATGATGGCGGAGTAGTCGTCATGGTCGTCCATGAAGGCTTTTTCTTTTTTCTCTACGCCCAAACCCGCAGTAACGGCAAACACGCCGATGTAATCAGGTTTGCCGCTTGCTCCTGATTTAGGAGCAACAAAGTCAGCCAAGCAGCGGCTGGGGCGCATGTTGCCATCCACGGCTGTTTTTTCGGTTTGTTGGCGCAAGCCGTGCCAAGTCATGGCCACTTGCGTGCGGGTCTCGTCGGTGTAGAGCTCAATGTCGTCGCCCACCGCGTTGGCGGGCCAGAACCCCATGACCGCATTGGCACTCAGCCAGCGGCCGTCAATGAGACGCTGCAACATGCGCTTGCCGTCTGAAAACACGCGCTGCGCCTCGTGGCCCACCACCTCGTCTTTGAGGATTTGCGGGAACGGGCCGGCCAAATCCCACGTTTGGAAGAACGGGCCCCAGTCGATGAACTTGGCCAGTTCAGCCAGGTCAAAGTTTTTGAACACGCGACGACCTATGAACTTCGGTTGGGGTGGCGTGTAGTTGGCCCAGTTGATGGGCGTGGCGTTCGCGCGCGCTTGGGCCAGCGGCCACAAGGGTGTTTGTTTTTTGTTGGCGTGCTGTTGGCGCACGCGCTCGTAGTCGGCGTTGAGTTCGTCGATGTACTTGCCAGCCTGCTCTGACAACAAACCTTGGGCCACGCTCACGCTGCGCGAGGCATCGGGCACGTACACCACCGGGCCTTCGTAGTGCGGCGCAATTTTCACGGCGGTGTGCACGCGGCTGGTGGTGGCCCCGCCAATGAGCAGCGGAATTTTTTTGATGCGGAAATGCGCGTCTTTTTGCATCTCGGCGGCCACGTACTGCATCTCTTCCAAGCTGGGCGTGATCAAGCCGCTCAGACCCACGATGTCCGCCCCCTCCACTTTGGCGCGCGCCAAAATTTCGTGGCAAGGCACCATCACGCCCATGTTGATGACCTCGAAGTTGTTGCACTGCAAGACCACGGTGACGATGTTTTTGCCAATGTCGTGCACATCGCCTTTGACAGTGGCAATCACAATCTTGCCCTTGGCGCGCACGTCTTGGCCGGCCGCTTCTTGCTGGCGTTTTTCTTCTTCAATATAGGGGATCAAATGCGCCACGGCTTGCTTCATCACGCGCGCACTTTTCACCACCTGGGGCAAAAACATTTTGCCTGCACCAAACAAATCGCCCACCACGTTCATGCCATCCATCAACGGGCCTTCAATCACGTGCAGCGGGCGACCGCCTTTGGCCAGAATGGCTTGGTAGGCCTCTTCGGTGTCCACGGTGATGAAGTCGGTGATGCCGTGCACCAGCGCGTGGCTCAAGCGCTCATTCACGTTGCCGGCACGCCAGGCCAGCTTTTGCGTTTCGTCTTTGGCGGCACCCTTGGCGTTTTCGGCAATCTCCACCAAACGTTCGCCCGCGTCCGCGCGGCGGTTGAGCACCACGTCTTCAACGCGCTCGCGCAGCTCGGGCTCGATATCGTCGTACACGCCCACCATGCCGGCATTCACAATGCCCATGTCCATGCCCGCGGCAATCGCGTGGTACAGAAACACGGTGTGAATCGCCTCGCGCACCGGGTCGTTGCCGCGGAATGAAAAGCTCACATTGCTCACACCCCCCGACACCTTGGCGCCAGGCAGGTGTTGTTTGATCCAGCGCGTGGCCTCGATGAAATCCACCGCGTAGTTGTTGTGCTCTTCAATGCCGGTGGCAATGGCGAAGATGTTGGGGTCAAAAATGATGTCTTCGGGCGGGAAATCCACCTCATCGACCAGCACGCGGTAAGCGCGCTCGCAAATCTCGATCTTGCGCTGGTACGTGTCAGCCTGGCCTTGTTCGTCAAAAGCCATCACCACCGCTGCGGCACCGTAGCGTTTGATGAGCTTGGCCTGACGCTTGAACTCGTCCACGCCCTCTTTCATGGAGATGGAGTTGACGATGCCCTTGCCTTGCACGCAACGCAAACCAGCCTCAATGACGCTCCATTTGCTGGAGTCAATCATGATCGGAACCCGCGAAATATCTGGCTCTGACGCTATCAAATTGAGAAAACGCACCATGGCGGCCTGGCTGTCGAGCATGGCCTCGTCCATGTTGATGTCGATGATCTGCGCGCCGTTTTCCACCTGCTGACGCGCCACGGCCAGCGCCTGCTCAAACTCACCATTGAGGATCATGCGGGCAAAGGCTTTGGAGCCAGTGACGTTGGTGCGCTCACCCACGTTCACAAACAAACTGCCCGCACCCAGCGAGACCGGCTCCAGGCCGGATAACAACATTGGGGGTACGGAATGTGGGGTCATGGTCTCACCTGTGGCTAGGTGAGCGTCGTTGAAACAACCTCAAGCCTGACCCGTACGGGCTGCAACGCTCCTTGAGAGACCATGATTTTAACCGAGCCTCTGCCAGGCGTGTGGTCTTTGTGAAGCCCGGTGCTGCAGCCCTCAGTTGCTGCCCTTCATGTTCACCCCTGTGCCTTGTAAAAAGCCCAGGGGGTTGGTGAGCGACTCGGTTTCTTCGATCTTGGGTTTGCCGTTCCACTGCTTGTAGACCACGCGGTCATTCACCACCACAATGAGTGCGCCAAATTTCCAGCCCTTGATGAGGGTGGTGCGCTTGAAGCCCAGCAGGTCGAGCACCACGCTGCCTTGGCGCTCGTAGTCCACATGCGAGGGCTCCATGAAGTAGCCCACGCACTGGTCTTGGGCTTGCATGCAGTCTTGAATGCCCTGCGGGATGGACACATGGTCTTGCGCGCGTGAAGGCAGCACCGCGCGCACCACCTGCGAGTGGTTGAGCAGCTGCAAATTGGGGGTTTTGTCGGGGTCAAAGCCCAGCGCTTTGACCGCAGACAGGTCAGACTGGTAGGGCTCGATGCGGTCGTAGATGCTCTTGACCTCATCAAACCCCGACCAGCGCCGGCTCACGTCTTGCTCGCCGGTGGGCAGCAAAAAACTGCAGCCTCCCAGACCCAGGCCAACCACCAGCGCCAATCCACAGGCCAAGGGCAGCCGAAGCATGGGTGATGGCAGTAGCTTTTGAGGCAACACAGTCATGCGGCGTGATCAACAAACATGGCACACAGTCTAGCAAGCAAGGGGGCCAAGTAGCTTGTAAAAATGAGGCTTCAGGGGGCTGAAATCCACCCCAAAAACCCGTCAATTCGCGGGCCGGATCACCAGGCTGTTGCGAACGCCTTTGACCCCCGGTGTTTGCCTGGCCACGGCTTCGGCCCGCTGGCTTTCCGCCAGACTCTTGGCAAACCCAGAGAGCTGAACCTCTCCACGCAAGGTCTCCACGCTGACCGACAAGGCACTGACCATGGGGTCATCTGCGAGCTTGGCTTTGACGCGGGTGGTGATGACCGCATCGTCCACGTACTCGCCCACCGTGGACTGCTCGCGCGAGACCGCGCACCCACCCAAACCCACGCTAAGCCCAAGAAACACCAAGGCCACCAACGCCGCTTGCTTCATCGCTCACTCCCGATTGGAAAGAAGTGACCATTGAAAGGCTGCCCCCAGGTGCGCGCAAGCGCCCTGAACAGCTTGTCTGCGCAGGATCAAGCACCGATGGGTGCAGTGCCATCAACGCACGCGCCGCTTCACTGTGCGCCACCATCCCCGATGATGACGTAAGGCGCCCAAAACATGGGGTGGGCGTAGCTGAAGTTTTGGGTTTTGCTGGCCATGAGCTGCATGGCTGACTGCTGCAAGGCTTTAGCCCGACCCAAGGCGGGTTGCACAGCCATGCGCTTGAAGGTCTCCGTGGTGAGCATGCGAGCCGATTCGGTCTCCACCGACCAATGGGTCACCAGCAGTGCTTTGGCCCCGGCGTAAAAGAAGGCCCGGCCCAACCCAGACACCGATTCGTTGGACTGTCCGTCGCCCGCGGCGGTGTTGCAAGCCGAAAGCACCACCCAATCCGCGTTGAGCTTAAGGCTCAGTATCTCCTCCATGGTGAGCATGCCGTCTTCGCTTTCTCCGGTCACATTGGGGTTGGAGAGGGCCAGCGCTGGCTGAAACACGCCGGGCATTTCACCGCTCATCAAACCATGGGTGGCAAACATCAGCACGCGGTAGTCCACCAGGTTCATGGCCTTGACTTGGGCCTCGCTGGCGCGTTGCTGAAGATGCACGTCGCGCCCAGGGTCAGCGCGCAAGATACTGGCCACCTCGTTGATTTCCTGCGCCGTGTCAGGCAAATCGGGGAGCAAACCAAAGTCTATCGGTGGGGCCAGATCGGGGGCGGCGGCTGTGGCGCTCACAGCAGGTCGCGTGCCGGCACGCTGCTGGGTTTTGTTGGCTGCCACCGAGCTGGTTCCGGTGCGCATAAAAACCGGGTCGCCCACACCCAAGAATGCACGTGTGGCGATGCGTTGGCGGCCTGGGGTGCGCAAAGCCGACAGGCCCAGCGCCGAAGGCAATTGGGAGGTGGACCACTGCTTCATCAGCCAGGGTGCAGCGGCCATCTCTTCAAAAAGCACTTTGCTCGGTTGGGCACGGAAGGGCTCGGTGGTCAACACCCCCAAAGGCAACTGCCCCAGACTGCCGTGGGGAATGATCATGAGCGAAGTCGCCGCCCCCCAGGTGTCTTTCAAAGGCGCGAACAACTGCTCATACAAGGCGTAAGACGCAGCATATGGAAACGGCTGTGGTTTGCCAGCGAGCTGCGTGGCCGGGTTGAGGGCGTCTCGCAGGCTCGCAACTTGCTGGTCGATCTGCGCGCGGCTCAAAGACGTGAGCGCAAAGCGTGGGGCGCCACTTGCAGTCATGGCCCACACATAGCTGCGTTGGCTGCCGCTGTACACCGCCATCAAAGCCTCGTCGGGGCGCATCAGGCGCTGGGCCTCACGCATGCTCAAAGGCTGTGGATCGAGCAAGCTGGCATAACTGGGAAACTTTTTCTCAATGGTGGTCTGCGCTTGCACAAGCTGGGTTCTGATTTGATCAAGGCTGCGGCGCATGTCAGCCACGATTGCATCGGACTCGGCCACCCGCCCACGCGCGAGCAAATCACCGATCGCATCGCTCAAATTGCTGGCCTCGTATTGGAGGTCTTGCTCGCGCCGGGCCAGGACAGCCAGCTCGGGGTCTGCGATGTTGGAGCGTGCAGCCGACGCTGCCAGTGCGCGCTGCACGGCACTGCCGCGTGCGAGGTCAGCCATGCGAAACGCCTCGTCCATGGACGCAGCATCGCCGGCTTGGGCCCGCTGACCCAACACATCGATGTAGCCCTCCAGCAACCAATTCAAGCGCGTGGTGCGCAAGATGCCGGCCTCGCTGGAGCTTCGCTCACCTTTGACGATGCCCAAAATGGCGGGAATGCTGGCTTTGAGCTCGCGGTAAGCGTCATCCTGTTGCCCGGATTGCGCCAAGGCAAGGCCCAAAAAGGCACGCGACTCCAACAACGCCAGCGACTGCGATGCGTCTGTGCGGGTTCGCGTTTGAACGATGCGCTGCATCATCTCCAAGGCCTCGGTGTTGCGGCCCAGACGCAGCAAGGTGTAGGCGTACTCCACACTCGCCAGACCCAACTGACCGCGCGCATCGCCCATGGTGTGTAGCAAGTCACGGCGCTTGGTGTGCCAGCCCAAAGCCCCTGGCCACTGGCCTTGCAGCATCTCCAGCATGGCGAGTTGCCGATAGATCCCAGCGACACGGATCGAGGGCGTGTTCTCCAGCCCCTTGAGGGTTTGCATGAGCAAGGCGCGGGCTTGTGTGGTTTTACCCTGCTCCAGGGCAATTTGTGCAAGCGCCTGGTTCACGCGGATGCGCAAAAACGGCCGGTTCTGTGTTTGCATCAAGCGGTCTGCAGAACGCCGCAGTTGGTCGCCCACTTGCCCGGCTTGGGCCAGTTGGCCGGTAGCCAAAAGCACCTGGATCAAACCTCGGTTGCACTCCACATACGTGCCGCCAACCTCCCGGTTGGGTTCGGTCGCCATCGCTTGGTTAAGCGATGTCACGCATGAGGTCAAACGCTGCTGCGCGCTCTCCAAACGCCCGTAGCGCATGTCCACGGCAGCACCGGCCCGCGCCAGACCCGCCTGCCAAGCGTGACGCCGCTGCTCCCACACACGGGTGTTGCGCAACCGGCCCATGAGCTGCTCCATTTGCGCGAGGTATTTTTTTGCTTCCTCGTCACGGCGCAAGGTGGACAACATCGAAATCAAACTCATGAGCGGGCCATGCTCCTGCGCCGGCCCTGAGGCCAAGCCCAGCTGCAGCTTACCCATCTCAATGGCCATGTGCAGCTGACCAGTGTCGGCATAGTGCAGGCGCAGTTGGCTGTAGGTGCGGTAGGCCTGCAGGGCGGTGTCCCCGGGCGCCGGCAAAGCGGGCGGCACGAGGAGCACCTCGGTGTCGGGCTCCATCTCGTCTGGCAAGGGCTGGGCCTGCGCTGCGGCACCAACCAGCACCAGCGCAAGGGCCACCCACACAACACACAGGCTCAAGCCACGAGGCCGATCAAGGTCAAGACTAAGGTTCAGGGGGTGCCATGCTTTGAACATGCACCTTTATACCCCTGGCTTGTCAGGTCAGGACCAAACGCTCAGATGCTTCGCAAACCGGCTTGCGGCATCACCAAGGGCCGTGCAGGCGCGTGCAGGTTTTGCGCGACCACGCCAGCCACCATGTCGGCTGTCACGGCGCTCAGCGTCCAGCCCAGGTGGCCGTGGCCGGTGTTGTAGAACACATTGGCTGCCTTGCCGCGACCCACGCGGGGCATCATGTTGGGCATCATGGGGCGCAGGCCGGCCCAGGGCACCACCGAGCGGGTGCTCACTTTGGGGAAGCACTGGTTGACCCAGTCCACCAGCGGCTTGATGCGGTCCGCGCGGATGTCGCGGTTGATGCCGTTGAACTCGGCCGTACCCGCCACGCGGAAACGGTCCACGCCCAAACGGCTGGTCACCAGCTTGGTTTCATCATCGAGCAAGCTCACCTGTGGCGCGCCCTGCTGGCTCACCTCGTCGTTCAAATTCACGGTGATGGAGTAACCCTTGACCGGGTAGACGTTCACGCGGTCGCCCAACTGCGAGGCGAATTCGCGGCTGGCCGTGCCAGCGCACACCACCATGGCATCAAAGCTGTGTTGGGTCACAGCGCCATCGTCTTGCGTGACGCTCACCAAAGCTTGTGTGCCGGTGCTCTTCACACCGCTCACGTTTTGGCCGTACAAAATGTTCACACCCAGACGCTGCGCAGCTGCTGCCAAGCCGTTGGTGAACTTGTGGATGTCGCCCGTGCTGTCGCTTTCGGTGAAGTAGCCCCCGTAGTAGTCGCCCGCCAAGGTGGGCTCAATAGTGCGCATTTCTTCCAGCGTAACAGCGCGGCGTGGCAAGCCGCCAAGGGCGAGCAACTTGGAGACACGGCCTGCATGCTCAAAGCCGCTTTTCTGGCGGTAGATGTGCAAGATGCCTTCTTTTTTCAAATCGAAATCGATGCCTTCTTCTTGCGCCCAGGCAAACAGGTGTTTGCGCGCTTCAATGGCCAAGCGGGTGGTCTCGATGGTGTTGCGCTCGTACTGCGGGATGGATGCGATGAACTCGGCAAACCAGCTCAGTTTGTGCCAGCTTGGCTTGGGGTTGACCAGCAAAGGCGCGTCGCTTTTGAGCATCCACTTCAAGCCTTTGATGAGGGTGCTGGGGTGCGTCCACACCTCGGCGTTCGAGGCCGAGAGTTGGCCGCCGTTGGCAAAGCTGGTTTCCATGGCCGCGTAGCGCTGACGCTCGAACAAGGTGACGCTGTAACCGCGTTTGGCCAAGGCGTAAGCGGTGGTGACGCCGGTGATGCCGCCGCCGATGATGGCAAGAGTAGTCATGATGAGCTCCAAAACGTCAGAGGGTTGAGGCCGTGATGGCGACATGCCATCTCGGCGCCCCCTCTGTTTTGGACCTGAGAGATTCGCCCTAAGGCTTGCTCCTGCGGTGTACTGGCAGACGAGGCCAGCAGCTCTTCAGAGTTTGTGCAAAACACCGGTCCTTTTGCCTGAGAGATTCCGGGGCGGTTGCTCCTTCGGCGCTGCGTGTGCAGACTCTCCCGATGTTCGCGTGATTATAAAAGCCTCAGTGCTGATGCGCTCCTTGAGACTGGTCAGCTTTCAGAATGTCTTGCACCAGCGCGACCCAAAAGGACGCGCCAATGTCGATGTTGTTGTCGTTGAAGTCGTAACCTGGGTTGTGCACCATGCAGGCGCTCGGGCTGGGCTGACCATCGGCGTTCACACCATTGCCAATCAGCACATAACTGCCTGGCACGCGCTCGAGCATGAAGGCAAAGTCTTCG
>DKJZ01000037.1 GCA_002454975.1 Hylemonella sp. UBA6679 | reverse complement strand
ACCTGCCGCGACTGGTTCCAGCTCAGCCTCAAAGAAGGCTTGACGGTGTTTCGTGACCAAGAGTTCAGCCAAGACCTGGCTGGCTCGCCTTCGGCCCGAGCAGTCAAACGCATTGAAGACGTGCGCGTGCTGCGCACCGCGCAGTTTCCTGAAGACGCCGGCCCCATGGCCCACCCCGTGCGGCCCGACAGCTACCTGGAAATCAACAATTTCTACACCGTCACCATTTACGAAAAAGGTGCCGAGGTGGTGCGCATGATGCAAACCCTGGTGGGCAGCCCCGCTGACCCGATGGGCCGCACGGGCTTTGCCGCAGGCATGCGCAACTACTTTGCCCGCTTTGACGGCCAAGCCGTGACGTGTGATGACTTCGCCCAGGCCGTGGCCGATGCCAACCCCGGCTCTGAGCTGGCGCGTTTGCTGCCACAATTCAAGTTATGGTACTCACAAGCCGGTACGCCCCGTGTACAGGCCACAGGCAGCTATGATGTTGATAGCAAACGCTACACCTTGACGCTGCGCCAAAGCTGCGACGCCTCGCCTGGCCAGCCCCTCAAATCTGCGTTTGTGATCCCGGTGCGTGTGGGCCTGCTCACCCCAGGTGGCCAGGCTCTTGCCTTGCAACTCTCGGGGCAAGACGCACCAGCCACGCCCGTGATGACCCAGACCCTGGTCTTGCACGCGCAAGAACAAAGCTGGACGTTTGAGCACGTCAACGAGGCCCCAGTGCCGTCTTTGTTGCGGGGTTTCAGCGCCCCGGTGGTGCTGGACTACGCCTACACCGATGCCGAGCTGCTCACCCTGCTGGCCCACGACACCGACCCCTTCAACCGCTGGGAAGCCGGCCAACGCCTGGCCCTGCAGCGTGCCTTGCAAGCCGTGCGCAGCGCAGACGCTGTGGGCAGCCGCCCGGTGCTCGACGAGGCCTACCTCCAAGCCATGCGCGAGGTGCTGCGTCACCCCGCGCTGGACGCCGCGTTCAAAGACCTGGTGCTCACCCTGCCCGCAGAAACCTACATGGCCGAGCAGCTTGACGTGGTGGACCCACAGCGCGTGCACGCGGTGCGCGAAGCCATGCGCGAGCAACTCGCCACGGCCTTGCAAGACGACTGGGCCTGGGCGCTGGACGCGAATGCCACCCCCGGCGCCTACCAGCCCGACCATGTGAGCAGCGGCAAGCGCGCCTTGTGCGGCACAGCCCTGACCATGCTGTGCTTGGCTGCGCGTTTGACGGGCGATGCGGTGTGGCCGGGCAAGGCCTACCAACGCTTCAAAGACGCGGCCAACATGACCGACCGCTTCAACGCTTTGTACGCCCTGGTCAACAGCGCGCATGAACTGGCTGCGCCCGCGCTGGTGCAGTTCCACGCCATGTTCAAGCACGAAGCCCTGGTGCTCGACAAATGGTTTGCACTGCAGGTCAACGCCTGTGACCGCGGCGGGCACATTCTGCCCATCGTGCGCCAGCTCATGACGCACCCCGACTTCTCGCTGCGCAACCCCAACCGCGCGCGCAGCTTGATCTTCAGCTACTGCAGCGCCAACCCCGGGGCCTTCCACCGCACCGATGCGGCGGGCTATGTGTTTTGGAGCGAGCGGGTGATGGAGCTCGATGCCATCAACCCGCAAGTGGCTGCCCGTCTGGCCCGCGCCCTGGACCGCTGGAAAAAACTCGCCGAGCCCTACCGCAGTGCCGCGCGCGAAGCCATCGCACGCGTGGCTGCAAAAACCGATTTAAGCAACGACGTGCGCGAGGTGGTCGGCCACGCGCTGGCAGATTGAAGGAGTCCGTATGAGCAACCACATTTCTTTGTCGCGCTACCTGGTTGAAGAGCAGCGCGTGGCGGGCAAAATCCCCGCGCAACTGCGCTTGCTGCTCGAAGTGGTGGCGCGTGCCTGCAAAGGCATCAGCCACGCCGTGAACAAAGGCGCTTTGGGTGGTGTGCTGGGCACAGCCGGCAGCGAAAACGTGCAAGGCGAGGTGCAGAAAAAACTCGACATCATCGCCAACGAGGTGCTGATTGAAGCCAATGAATGGGGCGGCCATTTGGCAGCCATGGCCTCCGAGGAAATGGACAGCATTTACCTCGTGCCCAACCGCTACCCGCAAGGCGAATACCTGCTCTTGTTCGATCCCCTGGATGGCTCGAGCAACATCGACGTCAACGTGAGCATTGGCACCATTTTCAGCGTGCTCAAAAAGCCCGAGGGCAGTGGCGGAGGCGTGCAAGAAAGCGACTTTTTGCAAGCCGGTGCGCAACAGGTGGCCGCTGGCTACTGCGTGTATGGCCCACAAACCACCTTGGTGCTCACCGTGGGCGACGGCGTGGCCATGTTCACCCTGGACCGCGAGCAAGGCTCGTTTGTGCTCACGCAAGAGAAGGTGCAGATTCCTGCAGACACCAAAGAATTTGCCATCAACATGAGCAACATGCGCCACTGGGACGAGCCGGTCAAGCGCTACATCGACGAGTGCTTGCAAGGCAAAGACGGCCCGCGCGGCAAAGACTTCAACATGCGCTGGATCGCCTCCATGGTGGCCGATGTGCACCGCATTTTGACGCGCGGCGGGGTCTTCATGTACCCCTGGGACAAACGCGAACCCAACAAACCCGGCAAGCTGCGCTTGATGTACGAAGCCAACCCCATGAGCTGGTTGGTCGAGCAAGCAGGCGGTGCGGCCACCAACGGCAAAGAGCGCATTTTGAACATCCAGCCCACCCAACTGCACGAGCGCGTGAGCGTGATTTTGGGTTCGAAAAACGAAGTCGACCGCGTGACCAGCTACCACCTGAGCTGACTATAATTCGCCTCGCGCCGGAATAGCTCAGTCGGTAGAGCAGCTCATTCGTAATGAGAAGGTCGGGAGTTCGATTCTTCTTTCCGGCACCACATCCCATGGCCTGAACCCCTCAGGCCATTTTTTTCGCCCGTCGTTTCCCCAATAAACACAAGGGGTTGCGCCACGGTGCGTGCGCTGGCCCTCCCGGTTTTTCGTGCCAGAAGTAGATTTCCAGCCCAGAAACGCTCTCTGTTCTCTGTGAATGCGTTGGTCGTCATCGGCCAAGAACCCAGCATTCATGCGGGTTTGCACGATTCCGGTTTGCTGCGTAACTACACCTATCAAACACGGCATCAACCCGCCAGCGCATCGATAACTACCTCCTGCTGACCCCAGTCGTGCGGCAGGATCTTGCGTACAAAGAACTCGAAGGACAGACCGATCGGTCCCTGCCCCCTGGCAATGGCCTCCACATAATGGGGTGCCAGCCGGGCCAGTTTCATGAACTTGTGCGCTCGCATTTTCTCCATGCCCTCGCGCTTGGCGATCTCGGCAATGCTGCCTACGGCACCGCAATCAAGTTGTTCCTGCCAGTACAGGGCC
>DKJZ01000095.1 GCA_002454975.1 Hylemonella sp. UBA6679 | reverse complement strand
CGAGGGCATCAAGGTGGTGATTGCGGGCCAGCCCAACGCGGGCAAAAGCTCGCTGCTCAACGCCTTGGCCGGCGCGGAGCTGGCCATCGTCACCCCTATCGCTGGCACCACGCGCGACAAGGTCACGCAAACCATACAAATTGAAGGTGTGCCGGTGCACATCATCGACACCGCAGGCTTGAGGGATAGCACCGACGAGGTTGAAAAAATCGGCATCGAACGCGCCTGGCAAGAAATTGCGCAGGCCGATGCGGTGCTGTTTTTGCACGACCTCACCCGCGCACATGAAAGCGCTTATGTCGCAGCCGATGCAGACATTGCGCACACCCTCGCAAGCCAGTTGAAAGACCGCGTGAACGTGCTGGATGTCTACAACAAACTCGACGTCGCACCCAACAAGCAATGCACCGAAATACCCCTGGCTTCAGACGCCAAAAACGCAGCAGCGCCCATCTATCTCTCGGCAAAATCGGGCACGGGGCTTGATGCTTTGCGCGCCGAGCTGCTGCGGCTTGCGGGCTGGCAGTCGGGCACCGAGGGGGTGTACATGGCCCGAGAACGGCATGTGCAGGCCTTGCGCCGTGTGCAAGGTCACCTCAGCATCGCCGCGCAGCACCTGGCCGCGCGCGACCAGCACCTCGACCTGTTGGCCGAAGAGCTGCGCTTGTCCCAAGAAGCCCTCAACGAGATCACTGGCGAGTTCACTTCTGATGATTTGCTGGGTGTGATTTTTTCGAAGTTTTGCATCGGCAAATAGCAAACATTCCGAGCGCGGATTTCAAGCGGCAAGTCGGCATATCGCTTGATAATGCTTGAAAGACACAGGTTTCAAGCCAAAAAGCCGCCACAGGGAATGAACAAGAAAAATCTCTCCGAAAGCGATATCTGCGACAAATTCATCCGGCCCGCCATGGTGGCTGCCGGGTGGAACGGTATCGACCAGCTCTACCGCGAGTTTCCCCTTCGGGCCGGGCGCGTGGTGGTTCGCGGGCAAAAAGCCCAGCGCGACAAGTCCACCGTGCTGCGTGCCGACTACGCCCTGTTCTACAAATCCAAAAAACCGCTGGCGGTGCTAGAAGCCAAAGACAACAACCATGCCATGGGCGCAGGCATGGGGCAGGCCATCAAGTACGCCGAGCTGTTGGATGTGCCCTTTGCGTTCGCCAGCAATGGCGACGGCTTTGTGTTCCGCGACGCCACGCTGGCCGATGGGGTGCTGGAACGCAACCTGACGCTGGATGAGTTTCCCTCACCCGAAGAGCTCTGGGATCGCTACTGCGCCTGGAAAGGCTGGTCCGAAGAGGTGCGCCGCGTGGCCGCGTTCGATTACGCGCCCAGCAAGACCCCGCGCTACTACCAGCTCAACGCCATCAACCGCACGGTAGAGGCGATTGCCAACGGCCAGAACCGCGTGCTGCTGGTCATGGCCACCGGCACGGGCAAAACCTACACCGCCTTTCAGATCATCTGGCGGCTGTGGAAGAGCAAGGCCAAAAAACGCATCCTGTTCCTGGCCGACCGCAACATCCTCATTGACCAGACCATGGTCAACGACTTCCGCCCGTTCAAGGGCGCCATGGCCAAGCTCAGCCCCAACGCCAAAGGCGTGGAGCGTGTCGATGCCCAGGGCACGGTCACAGTCGATGAGGTGGACCTGGCCGTGAACAAATCCACCAAGCTGGTGGATAAAAGCTACGAAATTTACCTGTCGCTGTACCAAGCTGTCACTGGAACTGAGGAAGAGCGCAACATCTACAAGCAGTTCAGCCCCGACTTTTTCGACCTCATCATCGTGGACGAGTGCCATCGAGGAAGCGCCGCTGACGATTCGGCCTGGCGCGACATCCTGTCCTACTTCAGTTCGGCCACCCAGGTCGGCCTGACTGCCACGCCCAAAGAAACCGCAGACGCATCCAACACCGACTACTTCGGCGAGCCCATCTACACCTACAGCCTGAAGCAAGGCATCGAAGACGGCTTTTTGGCGCCCTACAAAGTCATCCGGGTGGACCTGGACAAGGACACCTTTGGCTGGCGCCCCACGGCAGGCATGACCGACAACAAAGGCCAGCTCATCGAAGACCGCATCTACACCGGTGCCGACATGAACCGCAAACTCGTCATGGAGCCCCGCGACGCGGTGGTGGCCGAGCGCATCAGCGCCTACCTGAAGGCGACTGACCGCATGGCCAAAACCATTGTGTTTTGCGAAGACATCGACCACGCAGCCCGCATGCGGCAGGCGCTGGCCAATGCGAATGCCGATATTTGCAAAAACAACCCACGCTACGTGGTGCAAATCACAGGCGACAACGCCGAGGGCAAGGCCCAGCTCGACAACTTCATCGACCCCGAGAAGACTTACCCGGTGATTGCCACCACCTCCAAGCTCATGAGCACCGGGGTGGACGCGCAGACCTGCAAGCTCATCGTGCTGGACCAAAACATCAAGTCGATGACGCTGTTCAAGCAAATCATTGGCCGGGGCACCCGCATCAACGAGCACCACGGCAAGACGTGGTTCACCATCCTCGACTTCAAGCGAGCCACCGAGCTGTTTGCCGACAAGGACTTTGACGGTGAGCCGGTGCAAATCTACGATTCCAAGGGGGAAGACCCCATCGAGCCGCCCACACCGCTGCCAGACCCGCCGCCTGTGGGCATGCAAGGCTCAGGCCCCGGCGGTGATGGCGCCTTGCCCGGCGACCTCGGCCCCTTTGGCGGCGCGGACGCAACGCCACCCATCAAATACGTCGTCGGTAACCAAGTCACCGTGGCCGTCGCCCGCGAGCGCGTGCAGTACCTGGACGCCCATGGCAAGCTGGTCACCGAGAGCCTGCGCGACTACACCCGCATCAACCTGCGCAAGCAATACGACTCGCTGGACAAGTTCCTCCAAGCCTGGTTTGATGCTGACCGCAAAGCTGCTCTTATGGAAGAGCTGGAGTCGCGCGGCGTGCTGATCGAGGCCTTGGCCGAAGAGGTGGACAAAGACCTCGACCCCTTCGACCTGCTGCTGCACGTGGCCTACGACCAGCCCTACCTGACACGCCAAGAACGCGCCCGGCGGGTGAAGAAGCGTGATGTCTTCACCCATTACGGACCCGTAGCCCGCCAAGTCATCGACGCCTTGCTGGACAAGTACGCTGACGAAGGTATTGCCACCATTGAGGCCGACACCGTCTTCAACGTGCAACCCTTCACCGACATAGGCCGCCCGGCCGAAATCATCAAGAGCTTCGGCGGTCGCCCCCAGTTCAAAACCGCCCTGCAAACGCTAGAGCGCGAGCTGTACGCGGCAAACGAGTAAGTTGTTTCCATCGGGAAATATCCGTAACTATCAAAATTTAGATAAAATATCTAAACAAAGATATGTGTGGATAAAACCAATGCTTTACTACCCGCGTACACCCTTGGCATCCAGCTTGGCCGATGCCCTACAGGGTAAAGAAGTGTTTAGCGACGCCCCGAACGGGCTGTTTCTGGCCGCGCCGCGCCGCACAGGCAAATCCACTTTCCTGCAAGCCGACCTCATGCCTGAGCTGCAGCGCCGCCATGTGGTGGTTGTGTACGTGGACCTGTGGGCGGACCAAAAGCGGGACCCCGGCAGCCTTATTGCCGAGGCGGTGGGCCAAACCTTGCTCAAGCAGTTGGGCGTCGTAGCAAAGACCGCCAAGTCGGCGGGGCTGGACAGCATCAGCGTGGCCGGCATCAAAATCGACACCTCTAAAATCGGCAAGGTAGATGGAAGCACCCTCACCGATGCACTGCGCGCCCTGTCAGAGGCCAGCAAAGCTCCCATCGCGCTGGTGATAGATGAAGCCCAGCACGCACTCACCAGCGAGGCGGGTGAAACCGCTATGGCAGCACTCAAGTCCGCCCGTGACCAACTCAACCGCCCCGGCGAGGTGCGGCTTATGCTGGTGATGTCCGGCTCCGACCGCGACAAGCTCCTTCGGCTGGTCAACACCAATTCGGCCCCTTTCTACGGTTCGCAAATCCATCGTATGCCCGAGCTGGGTGCCGACTTCATTGCCCACATCGCACAACTTATTGTTCGTCAACGTGCAGACTTGGCCCCGGTCAATGAGGCTACCTTGACCGAAGCTTTTATGCGTTTCGGCCATCGCCCACAGTTTTTTATGGAGGCACTCGGCCAGGTCCTCAGCCCCTTGGCTACCAACAATGGCAGGTTTGAAGCTGCCATGCTGGATAAAGCACTGCAGAAGCAAGAAGCTGATGAGTCGCAGATGGAAAGTGACTTCACTGCCCTGCGTCCGTTGGAGCAAGCCGTGCTCTGGCGCGTGCTGGAGGTGGGTGACCGCTTTCGCCCGTACGACGCCGACGCGTTGCAGTTCTACAACGAAAAAACGGGTCAAAAAGTTACCGTCGCTAAAGCACAAAAAGCCTTGGAAGGCTTGCGCGCCCATCAACCCAGTTTGATCTGGAAATCCGCGCGGAGCGAATACGCGGTCGAAGACGCTGCCATGCTCCGCTGGTACGCCCAACGCGTAGCGGCTGGCACATGGCCGCCAACAAGCTCGCCACGCGCTTGGGTAGACGAGTAAACCACTCTCAAAATCATAGCGACCAGCGCTTACAAAACTTGGGCTATTGGCCAATTTCATACCAAAACAACAACACACCATGTCCAACCTCTCTGCCGCCATCAAATCCATTCAGGACGTCATGCGCCAGGACGCCGGTATCAACGGCGACGCTCAGCGCATCGAGCAAATGGTGTGGCTGCTCTTCCTCAAGGTGTTTGATGCGCTGGAAGAAGAGCTCGAACTCACCCGTGACAGCTACACCAGCCCCATCCCAGAGCACCTGCGCTGGCGAAACTGGGCGGCAGACCCCGAAGGCATCACCGGCGACGGCTTGCTCGATTTTGTGAACAACGAGCTGTTTGGCACCCTCAAAAAGCTGGGCAGCGACGTCCAGCGCAACCCGCGCGGCTACGTGGTGCGCAGCGTGTTTGAAGACGCCAACAACTTCATGAAAAGCGGCCACCTGCTGCGCCAGGTCATCAACAAACTCGCCGCCATCGACTTCAACCGCCAAGCCCAGCGGCACCAGTTCAACGACCTGTACGAAAAAATTCTGCGCGACCTGCAAAGCGCCGGCAACGCGGGCGAGTTCTACACCCCCCGAGCCGTCACCCAATTCATGGTGGACATGGTCAACCCCCAGCTGGGCGAAAAAGTGCTCGACCCCGCCACCGGTACGGGCGGCTTCTTGGTCTGCGCCATCGAACATTTGCGCAAACAAGTGCAAAACACCGAGCAAGAAGCCCTGCTGCAAAACAGCATCACCGGCGTCGAGAAAAAGCAGCTACCCCATATGCTGTGCGTCACCAACCTCATGCTCCACGGCATTGAGGTGCCCAGCCTCATCCAGCATGGCAACACCCTGGCCCGCCCACTGCGCGAAGTCACCCAGGCCGACCGTGTGGACGTCGTGCTCACCAACCCGCCCTTTGGCGGCGTGGAAGAGCCCGGCATTGAGCAGGGCTTTCCGAGTGACGTGCGCACCAAAGAAACCGCCGACCTGTTCCTGGTGCTCATCAAACACATCCTCAAGCACAACGGCCGCGCCGCCCTGGTGTTGCCCGACGGCACCCTGTTTGGCGAGGGCGTCAAAACCCGCATCAAAGAGCAACTGCTCAATGAATGCAACCTGCACACCATCGTGCGCCTGCCCAACGGCGTGTTCGCGCCCTACACCGGCATCAAAACCAACCTGCTGTTCTTCACCAAGGGCGCGCCCACCCAGCACATCTGGTACTACGAGCACCCCTACCCAGTGGGTGTGAAGAACTACAACAAAACCAAGCCCATCCGCATCGACGAGTTTGACGCCGAAAAGGCCTGGTGGGGCAGCGAGGCCGACGGCTTTGCCAGCCGGGCGGAAAACGAACGCGCCTGGAAGGCGAGCATTGAGCAGATCAAGGCCGCCAACTACAACCTCGACCAAAAGAACCCCCACGCCGTAAACACCGTGAGCCACGACCCCGAGCAACTGCTGGCCGACTACGCACGCCTGCAAGGCGAAGCGCAGGCCCTGCGCGACGAGCTCAAGG
The DNA here is from genome assembly GCA_002454975.1 of Hylemonella sp. UBA6679. Taxonomy (GTDB): domain Bacteria; phylum Pseudomonadota; class Gammaproteobacteria; order Burkholderiales; family Burkholderiaceae_C; genus Hylemonella. Next base: position 28,319 of record DKJZ01000095.1, on the reverse strand, counting down.
GAATATTGGCCAAATCGCTCGCTAGCCCTCGTTGAATCTGCGCACGCTGCTATCAAAATTGAACCTGTTGGCTGCTGTTTCTGCCGAAATGACGTGCCAGCCGGTAGCCTATCGCAAGTTTTTTTTGCATAATTCGTTTTCTAATAAAAAACATTCGTTTCTATTTTGAAAACAAATTCTTCCCTGTCTGAGCTGCTGTTCCCCAACCAGTACCGGCGCAAAGTGCTGGCCCTGCTGCTCATGCAGCCGGAGCGGAAGATGCACCTGCGCGAGCTGGCCCGCCAAACGCAGGCCGCCCCCGGCACCCTGAAAAAAGAGCTAGACGCCTTGTGCTTTGTCGGCCTGCTGCGCAGCGAGCGCGTGGGCAACCAGGTGCAGTTTCAGGCCAACCAAGACCACCCCGTATTTGCCGAGCTGCAAGCCCTGGTGCGCAAAACCACCGGCCTGGCCGATGTGCTGCGCCAGGCCCTGCAGCCCTTGGGCGACCAGGTGGAGCTGGCCCTGGTGTTCGGCTCCATGGCCAGTGGCAGCGCCCACGCGGGCAGCGATGTGGACTTGCTAGTGGTGGGCAGCGCCAGCTTCGCACAGGTGGTGCAAGCCACCTACGCCGCCCAAGCCCCGCTGGGGCGTGAGATCAACCCCAAGGTCATGACCGCCGCCGAGTGGGCCACCAAGCGGCTAGAGGGCAACCCCTTTGTGCAAGAGCTGCTGGCCAAACCCCACCTACTGCTGATCGGAACGCTGAATGCCTGAAGCAGAGCTCTACAACCTCGCCCGCATAGGCCAACTCGACAAAGTGCCCTTCTCTGCCGACCTGCTGCGCAAAATGCTGGCCACCGCCCGCACCCGCCTGCAAGACGCACAGCGCACCGACAACAGCACCGAGACCCGCTTTGACTGCGCCTACACCGCCATTCGCGCCGTGGCGGATGCTGCGCTGCTCGCCTACGGCTGGCGCACCTCCACCAGCAAGCCCGGCCACCACCAAACCACCATCGGCTGCCTGGTGCACACCCTGGGCGTGAGCCCCGCCACGGTGCGCGTGCTCGACGCTCTGCGCAAGCAACGCAACCTCAGCGACTACGACGGCGAACTCGTCACCGATCAAGCCCTGCACGAATGCCTGCAACAAGCCGCCGCGTTGATTCAGTTGGCCGAGCAGCAGTTGCAGCCATTGATGAATAAAAATGCCTCCTAACGCTTGTGGAATGTGCGCATGCTGCTATCAAATTTGAACCTGTTGGCCACGTCCCCCGGTGGCGTGGCGCGTTTGCGCGAGCTGATTTTGACGTTGGCCGTGCAAGGCAAGCTCGTTGCCCAAGACCCCAAGGATGAACCGGCGAGCGAACTGCTGAAGAAGGTTCGGGCGGAGAAAGACCGGCTGATTGCCGAAGGCAAGATCAAGCGCGACAAGCCGCTGGCGGAAATTGCGGAGAAGGAGAAGCCGTTTGAGTTGCCGCAGGGGTGGGAGTGGGTTCATGCACTGGACATTTGCGCGCTGATTACCGATGGAGATCACCAACCGCCGCCGAAAGCCGATACAGGAGTGCCTTTCCTAGTTATCGGTGACGTGCGTACCGGAATAGTGGCTCTTGAAGGCGCATCCCGTTTTGTCCCTGAAAGCTATTTTGAAGAACTTGATTGGGGAAAAAAGCCGTGTCTGGGGGATGTTCTTTACACCACGGTCGGTAGTTTCGGAATTCCCGTCCCAGTTGTTCAGCAACAGCGGTTCTGCTTCCAACGACACATTGCCTTGTTTCGCCCGGCTTCCGTAGCGTTGCAAAGTTTCTTGGCACTTGCCTTGCGGACAAAATTGGCCTTCCAACAGGCTGAAAAAGGCGCTACCGGAATCGCTCAAAAAACAGTGTCTCTGTCCGCACTTCGCGACCTAATGCTGCCACTGCCACCCCTCGCCGAACAATCCCGCATCGTCACCCGCGTCGAAGAACTCATGCGCCTGTGCGACGCGCTCGAAGCCAAAGGCCAGCTCGAAGCCACGCAACACGCCCAGCTCGTCAGCACCCTGCTGGCTACGCTCACCGACAGCGAAACGCCCGCGCAACTGACTGATAACTGGCACCGCATCGCCACCCACTTCGACCTGCTGCTAGACCGCCCCGAAGCCGTGGACGCCCTGGAGCAAACCATCCTCCAACTCGCAGTGCGCGGCCTGCTCGTCCCCCAAGACCCGCAAGACGAACCCGCCAGCGTTCTTCTAAAGAAAATCCGCGCAGAAAAAGACAAGCTCATCCTTGAGGGCAAGATCAAACGCGACAAACCGCTGCTGCCGATTTCGGAGGATGAGCAACCGTTTCCGTTGCCGCTCGGGTGGGAGTGGGTGCGGCTTGCTGGGATCGCTGATAGCCGACTTGGCAAGATGTTGGACAAAGCGAAAAACACAGGAAAGCGGTTTCCTTATCTCCGCAACACAAATGTTCAATGGCATCACATTGAACTCGATGACATAAAAGAGATAAGTCTTGAGGCTAGCGAACTTGACGAGTTCCGACTGTTGCCGGGCGATCTGCTTATTTGTGAGGGTGGATATCCAGGGCGCTGCGCTATCTGGCGCGACCCGGATCGCGAGATGTATTTTCAAAAGGCTCTCCATCGGGTTCGTCCGCAAGGCGGTATCGCGGTTGAATTGATTGCAATTGCCCTGGAGGCCGATTCAAGGGCAGGGAATTTGGACAAGCACTTCACAGGTGCGACGATTAAGCACTTTGTTGGGCAGGCTCTTGATCGATATGTGCTTGCCCTCCCACCCCTCGCCGAACAATCCCGCATTGTCACCCGCGTCGAAGAACTGCGCCAACTCTGCGCAGACCTGCGCCAGAGCCTGGCCGCCAGCCGCACCACCCAGGGCCAACTGGCTGAAGCCTTGGTCACGGATGCCGTATCTTTGGAAGCGGCATGACTTCCACACACACCTTGCTCAATACGCAGCAAAATCTGCGGCAGCGCTCCAGCGCGCACGCCACTTCTGCATCGACATAGCATGTACCTTCTAGCCCTGGACCAAGGCACCTCCAGCTCGCGCAGCGTGGTGTTTGACCGCGACGGGCGCGTGGTGGCCATGGCCCAGCGAGCTTTAGAGCAGCATGACCCAGGGCCATCTGGCTGAGGCATCGATCGAGAGTGTCTGATCATCGAAACACAACCCATGACCATCATTGAACTGTCCCCAAAAGAAAGTGTGTCGCTCCTGGATCAGGTGCTCTCGCGTACCGAGTCTCGGCATTTGGAGTTCAAGCGCGTCAGCGGCAAGATGGTCAACAAAGCATTGGAGACCATTTGCGCATTCGCCAACACAGAAGGTGGGGTTTTAGTGCTGGGGCTGGCCGACCCGAAAGAGCACCAGGGCAAGGATCGTCTGTTTGGGGTGGAAGAAAACCCTGAGGCCGTGGACGAATTGCAGCGTGCGTTGAGCAACCGTTTTCAGCCTGGCATCACAGGCATTGCCTTGCGGCGCATCTCTTGCACTTTGCACAATGGACCGGCCAAGGGGCAGTCAGGGCATCTGGTATTGGTGAGCGTTCCCAAGAGCACCTCTGTGCATTCGGTAGTCAATGGTGGCACGTTCGACCGGCTGGATGCAGGGAACAGTACCATGAATGCGGAGGCGGTGACCGAGCTGTCGTACCGTCGTGGTGTACGTAGTGCCACTTCTGAGCCTGTCGCGGTTCCCTTGGAGTTGCTGTCGACACAGGTATGGCAGCGGTTCTTACGAGGTCGCGGCCCTCTCAGCGGCAACTTTGCAGCGCAGTTGATGAAAATCGGCTTGGCCGATCTTGTAAATGGCATCGTGCAGCCCAAACGCGCCGCCGTACTGCTGTTCGCTGACGAGCCTGGCAATTTGTTGGCCGCCCACGACAGCCGTGCTGATGTACGCATCATGGTGTACAACGGCAAACAAGTGTTGGCCGGCAGTTCGCCCAACTTTAGAAAGCCACCTAAAACGGTGCGTGGCCCGCTGATCGATCAGATCGATGCTTGCGTCAAACTTGTCATGGATGAGCTTGCCGAAGGGGTGGTGCATGCTGGCAGCGGTTTTTTAGCCCTGCACGCCTACCCGGAGCGGGTGGTGAAGGAAGCGATCGTTAACGCCATCATCCACCGCGACTATCGGCTCAACCGCGACATATTCGTTCGCATCTTTGACGACCGGATTGAGGTGGAAAGCCCTGGCGCTTTCCCGGGCAATATCACCCCTGCCAACATTGCCAAGGCGGGGTCGCGCGCTCGTAACCCCTTATTGGCAATGAATCTGCGAGAGTTTCCTGTGGCACCCAACATCGACGCCGGTGAAGGCGTTCGGATGATGTTTACCGAGATGGCTCAAGCCACCCTCTACCCACCGCAGTACCGTCAGAGCATCGATGCCGCCGTAGAGAACGTAACGGTCACGCTGTTCAATACCAAACGACCGTCGTATTGGGATGAGGTGAGCGAGTGGCTGGATCGTCATGGCTCGATTGCCAACGCGGACGTGGTGCGAATCACAGGGTTGGACACACTGAGGGCATCCAAGTTGCTGACTCTTTGGCGGGATCAGGGGGTGCTTGTGCCCCTGCCCGGTAGGGCCAAGCGCAACATGGCCTACACCAAGCCCGGAGGGGTCGATGGCGAGCTAAGTTTGTTATCCGACACCCAAGATAACAACGGAGAATGAGATGAAAAACCTTTATAAATCAATGACTTGCATATTTTTTTGTTTTCCGATTGGTGAAAAAACAGACGTCAGAGTCATCAGGTAGGAGGCACGTGTCATGGCCACATTTGATAGCACCAAGCTGCCACTGCAAGACATCCTCGCCGACATCGTCAAAGGCAAGATCCAGCTGCCCGACTTTCAGCGCGGCTGGGTCTGGGACGACAGCCACATCCGAAGCCTGCTGGTGAGCGTGGCCAAGTCCTTCCCAGTTGGTGCCGTCATGTTGCTGGAAACCGGCGGCGAGACCAGGTTTCAGCTTCGTGGCGTGGAGGGTGTGAGCCCAGTGCCTGAACCCGCCATAGCAGAGCAGTTGATTTTGGACGGCCAGCAGCGTCTGACCACCCTGACCCAGGTGTTAGCCCTGAAGGCGGCGGTGGCCACCCGCACTGACAAGGGCAAGCCGATCGAGCGCCATTACTACTGGCACATCCCCACTGCGCTGGACCCTGAATCCACCCTGGAAGATGCGCTGATTGCTGTGGAGGCTGACCGAAAAAGCCGCACCAACTTCGGCCGTGACGTCGACTTGGACCTGAGCACCACGCAGTTGGAATGCGAGCAGATGTACTTCCCTTGCGACCAGACCATGAAGTCGGACGCATGGGAGTCAGCACTCATCAAAATCAGCGTTGAGAAGTTCCAGACCTACATGGCCTTCCGAGAGAAGGTGCTTGATTCGTTCCGTGAATACCAAGTGCCGGTCATCAAGCTGCACAAAGCCACAAGCAAAGAAGCAGTTTGCTTGGTGTTCGAGAAGGTGAACACCGGTGGCGTACCGCTCAATGTGTTCGAGTTGGTAACGGCGACCTTCGCCGCTGACAACTACAACCTGCGCGATGACTGGTATGGTAGTAAAGAGCGCAAGGTGGATGCCCGCCAGACTCGTTTGCGCAAGGAGCCCGTGCTGGAGCAGGTAGAGACAACCGATTACCTGCAAACCGTGAGCATGTTGCATACCCTGGCGTGTCGAAAGGCTGACATGGCAGCGGGCAGGACAGGCAAGCAGGTCACACCTATCAGCGCCAAACGTGCATCTATCCTGGCGCTGGAGCTGGCCGATTATCAGCAGTGGTCTGATGCCGCCGAAGCGGGGTTCCTACGGGCGGCTAAGTTCCTGCGCATGGAACAGGTACGTGACCCACGAGAGCTGCCTTACCGCACGCAGTTGCCGCCCTTAGCTACAGTGCTGGCACTCATTGAGGACCGCTGGCTGGAACCTGTCATCAAAAGCAAGCTGTCGCGCTGGTATTGGTGCGGCGTTCTTGGCGAGCTGTACGGTGGTGCCGTGGAGACTCGCATTGCCAACGACGTGGATGACCTGTTGGCGTGGATATTGCACGACGGCCCAGAGCCACGGACGGTACAGGATGCCAATTTCAGTCCTGATCGCCTGGACCGCCTAGCTTCTCGCCTGAGCGCCGCGTACAAGGGGTTGAATTCGTTGGTGTTGCGAGAGGGTGCCGCCGATTTTTTCTGGAAAGCCACAGTTCATGAGTTGAGTCGTGAAGACATGGCACTGGACATCCACCACATCTTTCCGCAGCACTGGTGCGAAACACGACAGCCGCCCATTTCGGCCCGGACCAACCGGATGATCGGAGGGGATGCACCTTCGAAATATCTGTCCAGAATTCAGCAGCACCCGCAAGTCAACCTTGATAAGGATGCGATGAATGCCTTGTTGGCCAGTCACCGCATTCCAGTGAATCCGATTCGAGCTGATGATTTCGATGCGTTTTATGTGGAGCGCAAAGCGGCGTTGCTGACGCTTATCGAGTCGGCCATGGGCAAGTCATCCCTAGGCATTAGCTACGAGGATGTTGAGGATGAAGACGAAATCACGGGCTGATTCAACTTGGTGCCCAAGTGAGGTGTCTACAACCGGTTTAGTTTCATGGTGAGTACCTGCCATCGGTCGGCTCGGTTGGTAGACTAAAGTAGTTAACGGTGTTGCGCAAACGCTTAGACATAAGCAGTATAAAAATGTAGGCGCTTCACACTAGCAACTTTTCTTCTCTGCATTCTGCATCGACATAGCATGTACCTTCTAGCCCTGGACCAAGGCACCTCCAGCTCACGCAGCGTGGTGTTTGACCGCGACGGGCGTGTGGTGGCCATGGCCCAGCGAGCTTTAGAGCAGCACTACCCGCAACCCGGTTGGGTCGAGCACGACCCCCAAGACATTTGGCGCACACAGCTTGCAACCGCGCAAGAAGTGCTGGCCAAAGCAGGCCTCAAAGCCAGCGACATCGCATGCCTGGGCATCACCAACCAGCGCGAAACCACGGTGGTGTGGCACCGTAAAACGGGCGTGCCCATCCACCCCGCCATCGTCTGGCAAGACCGGCGCACCGAGCCTGTGAGTGCTGAGTTGCGCGCCCGAGGTTTAGAGGCCCAGGTGCAAGAAAAAACCGGCCTGTGCATCGACCCGTATTTTTCAGCCACCAAGGTGCAGTGGCTGTTGGACCATGTGCCCAACGCTCGCGCGCAAGCTGAGCGCGGCGAACTCGCATTTGGAACGGTCGACAGCTGGCTCATCCACAAGCTCACCGGCGGCCAACAGCACGCCACCGACGTGAGCAATGCCTCACGTACCCTGCTCTTCAACATCCACACCCAGCGCTGGGACGACGACTTGTTGGCGCTGTTCAACATACCGCCAGCGATGTTGCCGCAGGTGCTGCCCTCCAGCGCCGCGTTTGGCCTGACACAGGCCGATGTTTTGGGCGCGGCTGTGCGCATCAGCGGCGTGGCTGGCGACCAGCAAAGCGCGCTCATGGGCCAGGCGTGTTTCGAGCCGGGCATGGTGAAAAACACCTACGGCACGGGCTGCTTCATGCTCATGCACACCGGCGCGGCTGCGCCCCAAAGCCGCAACGGCTTGATCACCACCGCGGCTGCGCAACTCACCAGCGCGCCGCAGTACGCCCTGGAGGGCAGTGTTTTCATCGGTGGCGCGGTGGTGCAGTGGTTGCGCGATGGGCTGGGGGCAATTTCGTCGAGCGCAGAGGTCGAGGCGCTGGCCCGCACCGTGCCCGATGCCGGCGGGGTGATGTTTGTGCCGGCCTTCACAGGCTTGGGCGCACCCTACTGGGACGCGCAAGCGCGCGGTGCATTGCTTGGGCTCACGCGCGGCACCACCTCCGGGCACATTGCGCACGCGGCCCTGGAGAGCATTGCCTACCAAAGTGCCGCGCTGCTGCAATGCATGAACCGCGACGCCCTGAGCCATGGCGCCGTGCCTGTGACAGAGTTGCGGGTGGATGATGGTGCTTGCGTGAACAACCTGCTGATGCAAATGCAAGCCGACCTGCTGGGCATGCCGGTGGTGCGCCCCGAGGTCACAGAAACCACCGCGCTGGGTGCGGCTTACCTCGCCGGTTTACAAGCCGGTATTTACAGCGGCTTGGATGAGTTGCGCGCGCAGTGGCGCGTTGAGCGCAGGTTTGAGCCCACGGTATCGGCCGATCAGGCGCAGGCGCGCATGCACCTGTGGGAACGCGCGGTGCGCCAGGCCAGAGCCAGCTAGACGCAACGAGAAACCACCAGCAAAGCCAGGGCTCAGTGCCCCTCGTAGCTCACCAGCGTGAAGACCTTGAGGCCCGCAGCACGCAGTTTGTGCGAGCCACCCAGGTCGGGCAGGTCCACAATTGCGCAGGCCTCCATCAAGGTGGCGCCCAGTTTTTCAATCAGGTTTTTGCCCGCCATCAAGGTGCCGCCAGTGGCGATCAAATCATCCACCAACAGCACGCGTTGACCCGGCTTGACCGCGTCGGTGTGCAGCTCCACCGTGGCGTTGCCATACTCCAGCGCGTAGGTTTCTTCCACCGTGGTGTAGGGCAGTTTGCCTTTTTTACGCACCGGCACAAAGCCCACGCCCAGCTCATAGGCAATGACCGAACCCAAAATAAACCCACGCGCATCGAGTGCTGCCACCACATCGGGGCGCATGTCGGTATCGAGGTAGCGGTGCACCAGGGTGTCCACAATCACACGAAACACCTTGGCGTCTTGCAGCAAAGGCGTGATGTCTCTGAACTGCACACCGGGTGCCGGCCAATCTGGCACGGTGCGGATGTGTTGGCGGATGTAGTCGCTGATTTTTGGGTTGAGCATGGGCTGTCTTAACGCAAGAGTTGTTCTTCGGCCAGAGCCAGGGCTTGGGGCGTGCCGCTGAGCACCAAGGTGTCGCCCGTGTTGAGCACGGGGTTGGTGTGTGGCGACAACAGCATGCCCTGTCCGCGACGCACTTGCAGCACCCGCACATCGCCGAGCTTGTCGCCCAAAGCACTCAAGGGTGCGTCCAGGCCGTGGGGCAAGGTGATGCTGCGCAAATGCACCTGTTCGCCATCGTCCACGGCGCTGTCGTCGGCCCCGTGAAAATAACCACGCAGCAAGTTGTAGCGCGCATCGCGCTGATCTTGCACGATGCGGATCACGCGGCGCATGGGCACACCCACCAGGGCCAGGGCGTGGCTGGCCAGCATGAGCGAGCCCTCAATGGCTTCAGGAACCACCTCGGTGGCCCCAGCGCGTTGCAGTTTTTCCAAATCGTGGTCGTCTTGGGTGCGCACAATCACCGGAATTTGCGGGGCCTGGCTGCGGATGTTGGCCAGCACCTTGAGCGCGCCGGGGCTGTCCAGGTAGGTCAGCACCACGGCGCTGGCGCGCGACAGGCCTGCGGCCATCAAAGCCTGTGGGCGCGAGGCATCACCAAACACCACCGAGTGGCCGGCAGCAGCAGCTTGCGCCACACGGTCGGGGTCCAGGTCCAGCGCGATGTAAGGAATTTTTTCACCGTCAAGCATGCGCGCCAGGTTTTGGCCGCAGCGGCCATAGCCACAAATGATCACGTGCTCTTTGGTGCCGATCGACTTGCGCGCAATGGTGGTCATTTGCAGCGACTGTTGCAGCCACTCACTGGCCACCAGCTTCATCACCAGCGCGTTGGTGTGGGCAATGATGAATGGCGTGGCCATCATCGACAACACCATGCTGGCCAAAATGGGGTTGAGCAGCGCGGGGTCGATGAGCTGGCTTTTTTGGGCCAAGGCCAAGAGCACAAAACCAAACTCACCGGCTTGCGCCAGATACAAGCCCGTGCGCATCGACACACCCATGCTGCCGCCCAAGCCCCGCGCAATCAGCGTGACCAAAGCGGCTTTGAAGAGCAAAGGCACGGTCAACAGCAAGAGCACCAGGGGCCAGCGCTCCAGCACCAGCCGCCAGTCGAGCATCATGCCGATGCTGATGAAAAACAAGCCCAGCAACACATCGTGAAAAGGCCGGATATCGCCTTCCACCTGCTGCTTGTAAGGCGTCTCAGAAATCAGCATGCCGGCAATGAAAGCGCCCAGCTCCAGGCTCAGGCCAGCGAGCTGGGTCAACCAGGCCAAGCCAAGGGTGGTGAGCAACACATTGAGCACAAACAACTCTTCGCTTTTGCGCCGTGCCACCAAGGTGAGCCAGTGCCGCATGACCCACTGCCCGCCCACCAACAGCACGGTGATCAACACCGCGCCCTTGAGCAAGGCCATGCCCAAGGCCTGCGCCAAAGACTCGCCCGAGGCCCCCAGGGCTGGAATCAAAATCAACAGCGGTACCACGGCCAAGTCTTGAAACAGCAGCACGCCCATGACCCGCTTGCCGTGCTCGCTCTCGAGCTCCAGGCGCTCGGCCATGAGCTTGACCACAATGGCCGTGCTGCTCATGGCCATGGCGCCTGAGAGCGCCAGCGCGGTTTGCCAACCCATGGGCCACACCGTGGGCAGCCACAAACCCAGGGCCACCGAGGCCAGGGTCACCACTGCGATGGTCAGCATCACTTGCAAGCCACCCAAAGCGAACACATGGCGGCGCATGGCGCGCAGCTTGGGCAGGTTGAATTCCAGCCCAATGACAAACATCAAAAACACCACGCCAAACTCAGCCAGGTGGCGCATGCCTTCAGAGTCTTGAGCCAGGGCCAGCGCGTTGGGCCCAATCAGCACGCCCACGGCCAAATAGCCCAGCATGGGCGGCAGTTTGAGCGATCGACACGCCACCACGCCCAGCACGGCGGCCAGCAGGTAAATCAGTGTCAAGTCCAACGCGCTCATGACCGCATCCTAACAAGGGTGGGGTCGATAGAATTGATCCATGACGCAAGCCAACACCACCCCTGTGCCTTTGAGCCCCAGCGCCGCGGCCATGCCCCCTGCGTTTAACGCAGACAAGGCGGTGGCCCTGGCACGCCAAACTTGCACGATCGAGGCGCAGGCCATTCTTGCCTTGGGCGAGCGCCTGGGGGGCGCCTTGCATGCGCCCTTTGCGCAAGCGGTGCAGCTGCTGCTCCAGGTCAAAGGCCGTGTGGTGGTGATGGGCATGGGCAAGAGCGGCCACATTGGGCGCAAGATGGCCGCCACCCTGGCCTCAACCGGCACGCCAGCGATGTTTGTGCACCCAGCTGAAGCCAGCCACGGCGACCTGGGCATGATCACCGCAGCCGATGTGGTGCTGGGCATTTCCAACAGCGGCGAGTCGCAAGAGCTCACCGTCATCTTGCCGGTGCTCAAACGCTTGGGCGTGCCCCTGGTGGCCATGACTGGGGTGATGACCTCGAGCTTGGCCCAGCATGCCGCTGTGGTGCTCGACACCAGCGTGGCCCAAGAAGCCTGCCCCCTCAATTTGGCCCCCACGGCCAGCACCACCGCCCAATTGGCCCTGGGCGACGCGCTGGCGGTGGCCCTGCTCGATGCGCGGGGCTTCAAGGCTGAAGACTTTGCCCGCTCCCACCCAGGAGGCTCCTTGGGCCGCAAGCTGCTCACCCACGTGAGCGATGTGATGCGCAGCGGTGCTGATGTGCCACGTGTGGGTGTGAACGCCGGCTTGAGCGAACTCATGCGCGAGATGAGCGCCAAAGGCCTGGGCGCCACCGCCGTGGTGGATGCGCAAGACCAGGTGCTGGGCATCTTCACCGATGGTGATTTGCGCCGCCTGCTTGAAAAAGGCGTGGACCTGCGCCAGGGCACCGCCCAACAGCTCATGCACCCAGGCCCCATCACCATTGGCCCAGACGCCTTGGCGGTGGACGCAGCCGAACTCATGGAGCAGCGCCGTGTCACCAGCGTGCTGGTGGTGGATGCGAGCGGCAAGCTGTGCGGCGCCCTCAACAGCAACGACCTCATGCGCGCCAAGGTGATCTGATGAACGCCCCTTTGCCCTCAAGCCCCACGGCCCGCCAGCCCACCTTGACCTTTGCACCCGAGCTGCTGCTGCGTGCGCAAGATGTGCAGGTGGCGTTTTTTGATGTGGACGGCGTGCTCACCGACGGCGGCCTGTACTTCACCGAAGCCGGCGAGACCCTCAAGCGCTTTTCCACCTTGGACGGCCACGGTTTGAAGTTGCTCGCGCGCGCGGGCATCACCCCGGTGGTCATCACTGGGCGCGACTCTGCCCCGCTGCGTGTGCGCTTGAAAGCCCTGGGCATCACCCACGCGGTGTTTGGCACCGAAGACAAACTGCCCGCTGCCCAAGCCATGCTCGAGCAACTGGGCCTGAACTGGTCGCAAGCAGCCGCCATGGGCGACGACTGGCCTGACCTGCCGGTGCTGCAGCGCGCCAGTTTGGCCTGTGCGCCGCCTCACGCCCACGCCGAAGCCCGAGCCGTGGCGCACCACATCACCCACGCCAGCGCTGGCTCGGGTGCGGCGCGTGAGTTTTGCGACCTGATTTTGGTGGCCACCGGCCACTACGCGCGCTTTTTCAGCGAGACCCAGGCGTGAACGTGTGGAGCCGCCTGTGGCGCAGCGTGCTCGAGCGCCTGACACTGTACTTGCCCATCACGCTCATGGGCGTGCTCGCCTTGGGCACCTACTGGCTGGTACGCAGCACGCCCGAGCTGGAGCCCCCGGCCATCGAAAAGCCCAAGCGGCACGACCCCGATTACGCGGTTAACAACTTTGTGCTCAAAACTTACGACGCCAATGGGCGCCTCAAAAGCGAAATCACGGGCCAAACCGCGCGCCACTACCCCGACACCGACACGCTGGAAATCGACGGCGTTCACATCCGCAGCATCAATGCCCAAGGCCACGTGACGGTGGCCACAGCCAACCAGGCCTTGACCAACAGCGACTCCTCAGAGGTTCAGCTCATTGGCAATGCCCTGGTGGTGCGCGAAGCGCGCCAAGAAGATGGGCAAACCGTGCCGCGCATGCAGTTCAAGGGTGAGTTTTTGCACGCCTTTCTCGACACCGAGCGCGTCAAGTCGCACAAGCCGGTGGACTTGCAGCGGGGGCAAGATGTGTTCACCGCCGACACGATGGCGTTTGACAACGTCACGCAGGTGATGGAGCTCCAGGGCCGTGTACGCGGTGTTTTGGTGCCCAAACCAGAAGCCGCCCCAGCAAAAAAACCACCCCCGCGCAACTGACCCGGGTCTGCGCGTGTGGCTTAGGCCCACAAACCATCAGTTTTATGCTTTTGCCGGATGATGGCAGCCATGCTTGATGTGGTCGTGCTTTTTTTCATCCTGGGTGTGGCGGCCAAATGCTTTAAGAGCGATTTGCGCCTGCCCGAGGCCCTGTACGAAACCCTCTCGATTTACCTCTTGCTGGCCATCGGCTTGAAGGGCGGCATCGAGATGAGCAAGCAGTCCTTGCTCGACCTGGCCCCGCAAGTGGCCGTGTGCCTGGCCTTGGGCTTTGCCATCCCGTTTGTGCTGGTGCCGGTGCTGCGCCGCTTGGGGCTGAACGCGGTTGACAGTGCCGCCCTGGCGGCGCATTACGGCTCGGTCAGCGTGGTGACCTTTGCCGTGGCCAACAGCTTTTTGCAAAAACGCGGTGTGGAGGTCGAAAGCCACGCCGCCTTGTGGGTCGCCTTGATGGAGGCCCCCGGCCTGATTGCCGGTATTTTGCTGGCCCGCCGAGGCATGCAAAGCGACACGCTGAACTGGCGCGAACTCGCCCACGATGTGTTTCTAGGCAAGTCGGTGTTGCTGCTGGTGGGTGGCTTGTTGATTGGTGCTTTCATGGGCGAGGCCGGCACTGCGCCGATTAAAAACGTGTTCATCGACCCCTTCAAGGGCGTGCTTGCGCTGTTTTTGCTCGAGTTGGGCCTGGTGGCCGGTGCGCGTTTGGGTGACTTGCGCCAGCACGGCCTCAAGCTGGTGGGTTTTGCTTTGCTCGCGCCGGTGGGCTTGTCGGTGCTGGGTGCGCTCGCTGGTGTTGTGATGGGCCTGAGCCTGGGTGGCGTGACTGTGATGGCGGCCCTGGCCGCCAGTGCCAGCTACATTGCCGCGCCCACGGCCATGCGCATCGCGGTGCCCCAGGCCAATGCGGGTTTGTCCATCACGGCTGCGTTGGGCGTGACGTTTCCTTTCAACATTGTGGTGGGCATCCCCCTGTACTTTGAAATGTGTCAAAGTCTCATGCGTTGGATGCGATGAACATGAACAAACACGCCCGTCAACTGCTGGTCATCATTGCCGAGGCCATTCTTGAAAAACGCTTGGTGGCCGATGTGCGCCAAGCCGGTGCGCACGGCTACACCGTGCACGATGTGCGGGGCGGCAGCGAGTACGCCACCCGTGAAGGCCACTGGGAGGCCGACCGCACCATCGAAATGAAGGTGATTTGCGAGGCCCACGTGGCCGACCAGATTGCCCGCCACGTGCTGGCCACCTACGCCCCGCACTACGGCCTGACCTTGTTTTTTGCCGATGTGCAGGTGCTGCGGCCCGAGAAGTTTTAACCTTGACCTGATGACTTGCCCGTTGAGCACCATGCTGTGTGGGCATCGCAAATGAAACAGGCCCCTGTCGGGGCCTGTTGCTTTTACGCTTAAAAAGCGGGCTCAATAGCCGCGGCGCCCGCCCCCACCGCCGCGTGGGTTGCCATAAGGGCTGCGAAAACCGCCGTCTTGCCCATCGCCGTAGCTGCGATCTGGCCGGTCGCCCCCGCGGTCATGGCGATCGCCATAGCCACGGTCGTTGCGCTGCTCACCCCAAGCACCACCTTCTCTGAGGTTGGCGTAATTGCTTGCGCCATAACCGCCACCGCCACCCCCCCCGTAACCGCCGCCGCCTTCACGTCGGCCGCCTCCATAACCACCCCCGCCGCCGTAGCCCCCACCACCGCCACCATAGCCGCCGCCATTACCGCCACTGCGGGGCGGGCGTGGCTCCATGGGGCGGGCTTCGTTGACGACCAGGTTGCGACCGTGCAGGTCTTGACCGTGCATGCCAGCAATGGCGGCTTGCGCTTGCGCGTCGTCCCCCATTTCGACAAAACCAAAGCCTTTGGAGCGACCGGTGTCGCGCTCCATCATCACTTTGGCGCTGGTGACGCTGCCGAACTGGCTGAAGGTCTGCTGCAAATCGTTGTCGCGTACGGAATATGGCAAATTGCCGACGTAGAGTTTGTTACCCATGCAAGGGACTCCTGAAAAAGATGAAACACGCGATGGGGTCACTCAAACGCAGCAAAGCTCCGGAATCGACAGGTCACCGCAATCCTCGTTCTTGCGAACAAACAACTTTTTGCCACAGAAACGCCCGCGCAACAAGTCGGATTGACGCTTAGACCCAGGCTCGGTGCCGCCCAAGCTTGATGCATCGCAAGGCATGGGCGCTGCGGGTGCTGTGCGCAACCGCGCAGGCATGAAAAAAGGGCCTTGCGGCCCTTTTGATTGGAAAGGTGTTGACCTTGTCGCTCAGGACAGATCAGTAACCACCACGGCCACCGCCGCCGTAGCCACCACCGCCGCCTTCGCGACGACCGCCACCGCCACCACCGTAGCCGCCGCCGCCTTCACGGCCACCGCCGTAACCGCCGCCACCACCACCGTAGCCGCCACCACCGCCGCCGCCGTAGCCGCCGGTGCGGGGAGGACGGGGTTCCATCGGACGGGCTTCGTTGACCACCAGGCCACGACCGCCGAATTGTTGACCGTTCATGCCGGAGATAGCAGCTTGTGCTTCAGCATCGCTGCCCATTTCCACAAAACCGAAGCCTTTGGAGCGACCAGTGTCGCGCTCCATCATGACTTTGGCGCTGGAAACGTTGCCGTATTGGCTGAAAGCCTGTTGCAGATCGTTGTCGCGGAACGCGTAGGGCAGGTTGCCCACGTAAAGTTTGTTGCCCATGCGGGACTCCTAAAAAGACTCAAAAAGCGATGGGTCACAGAGCCGCAATCAACAAACCAGTGAAGAATTCTCAAGACGCGAAACCGACTGAAACACCGCAAACTAAAAAGCTGCTCAAAAAAACAGCTAACACATTATGCGTCAGTTACCTGGGTTTGGTGGTAAATCAACAAGGAACATCAGGTTTTAAAGGGCAATTTAGCTTGCAATTTCTCAAACTTTGCGCAAAAACCCGAAAAAGACGCACAAAAAACAACGCCTGCAACTGCAGGCGTTATCCAGTCTGGGTCAGCGCAGACCAGCCCCTACGGGCTGGGGGCTGGTGAAAAACCTTACCAGTTGGTTTCGCGTTCTGGCGAAGCGCTGATTTTGTGGATGGCCAGGTCGGCCCCGTCAAACTCTTCTTCTTGGCTCATGCGCAACCCCATGGTGGCTTTGAGCAAGCCGTACACCGCGAACCCGCCCACCAAGGCCCAGGCCACACCCATGGCCGTGCCAATGAGCTGGCCAGTCACGGTCACGCCGCCCAAGCCGCCCAGGGCTTGGCTGCCGAAAATGCCTGCGGCAATGCCGCCCCAGGTGCCGCACAGGCCGTGCAGAGGCCACACGCCCAACACGTCGTCGACTTTCCATTTGTTTTGCGTGAGGGTGAACATCAGCACAAAAATAGCACCGGCCACACCGCCCACCACCAGCGCGCCCAGGGGGTGCATCAGGTCAGAGCCGGCGCACACCGCCACCAAGCCTGCCAGGGGGCCGTTGTGCACAAAACCCGGGTCGTTCTTGCCCATGAGCAAGGCCACCAAGGTGCCGCCCACCATGGCCATGAGGGAGTTGACCGCCACCAGGCCCGAGATTTTGTCGAGCATTTGCGCGCTCATCACGTTAAAGCCGAACCAGCCCACAATCAAAATCCAGGCGCCCAGCGCCAAAAACGGAATGCTCGAAGGTGGGTGCGCCGAGATCGCGCCGTCTTTGCGGTAGCGGTTGCTGCGCGCACCGAGCAACAGCACAGCGGGCAAGGCAATCCAGCCGCCCACGGCATGCACCACCACGCTGCCGGCAAAGTCGTGAAACTCTTCGCCGGTGAGGGCCTTGATCCACGCTTGGATGCCGAAGTGCTGGTTCCAGGCGATGCCCTCAAAGAAGGGGTAAATCACGCCCACCACCAGTGCCGTGGCCAGCAGCTGCGGCCAAAACTTGGCGCGCTCGGCAATACCGCCAGAAATGATGGCCGGGATGGCGGCCGCAAAGGTCAGCAGGAAGAAAAACTTCACCAGGTCGTAGCCGCTCTTGGCCACGAGCTGTTCAGCGCCAATCAAAAAGCTGGTGCCGTAGGCCACGCTGTAGCCCACCAAAAAGTAAACCACCGTGGAGACCGAGAAGTCCACCAGGATTTTGACCAATGCGTTGACCTGGTTTTTGCGGCGCACGGTGCCGAGCTCCAGAAACGCAAAACCGGCGTGCATGGCCAAAACCATGATGGCGCCAAGGAGGATGAACAGGGTGTCCGCGCCCTGTTTTAGTGCTTCCATGTGAACCTCTTCGTAAAAATGCTCGTTGTTGGTGCGTAAATACCGAAAAATTGGGTGCGCACCAAAAACAAGCAATTTTCAGGCCAAAACCTGTGTGGTGCTGGCTTGTGGTGCTGTTTGTGGGTTTTTTGCACCGAAGTCGGGCGTTGTCTGGGCCCGCACAGGCGCTGGGCACAAACAGCGCTGCCATCCGCCGCAAGTAGGGGGCTTAGCAAGTGATCAAAACACCAACGCCTTGAGCACTTCGTTTTATACTTGTTGCATGCGCCGATTTGAACCAGATTGCGGGCGCCGGGGTCAAGCCAGCCATGGTTTGCACACCCCGAAGTTCAGCTAAAGAAGGCAAGTGTCTCCCTGCGATACCCGGCCCTGCTTTTGCTGAGCCGGGTTTTTTGTTTTTTGGAGCAGCTTGCCGCGATGTTGATCGCCCACCCTCAGTCGATGCACTTTGAAGCCGCTTTGCCTTTGCAAAGTGGGGCGTCGATTCGCAACTACCACCTCAGCTACGAGACCTACGGCACGCTCAACGAGAATAAGTCCAATGCGGTGCTGATTTGCCACGCGCTCAACGCCTCGCACCATGTGGCCGGCGTGTACGAAGGCCAGCCCAAAAGCGAAGGCTGGTGGGACAACATGATTGGCCCGGGCAAGCCGGTGGACACCAACAAGTTCTTTGTCATTGGTGTGAACAACCTGGGTTCGTGCTTTGGCTCAACCGGCCCCATGCACCTCAACCCCGACACCGGGCGCGTTTATGGCGCTGATTTTCCGGTGGTCACGGTGGAAGACTGGGTCAACGCCCAAGCCAGGCTGCTCGATGGCTTGGGGATTCAGACATTGGCTGCCGTCATGGGCGGCAGTTTGGGCGGCATGCAAACCCTGAGCTGGACGCTGCAGTACCCACAACGCGTCCGGCATGCGGTGGTGGTGGCCAGCGCGCCAAACTTGAACGCAGAAAACATCGCCTTCAACGAAGTGGCGCGCCGCGCCATCGTGACCGACCCCGACTTTCATGGCGGGCATTTTTATGCCCATGGCGTGGTGCCCAAACGCGGCTTGCGCATTGCCCGCATGATTGGGCACATCACGTACCTGAGCGACGATGTGATGAACGCAAAATTTGGCCGCAAGCTGCGCGATGCCGTCACAGCCACCCAGTCTGAACGCGATTACAAGTTCTCCACCCAAGATGTGGAGTTTGAAATTGAGAGCTACCTGCGTTACCAGGGCGACAAGTTCAGCGAGTACTTTGACGCCAACACCTATTTGCTCATCACCCGCGCGCTGGATTATTTCGACCCGGCCCGTGCGCACGGCGGCTACCTCACCCAAGCTCTGGCCCACACCCGATGCAAGTTTTTGGTGGTGAGCTTCACCACCGACTGGCGCTTCAGCCCTGCGCGCAGCCGCGAGATCGTCAAAGCCCTGGTGGACAACCGCCGGGAGGTGAGCTATGCCGAGATCGATGCGCCCCACGGCCATGATGCCTTTTTGCTCGAAGACCCACGCTACATGGGGCTGGTGCGCTCTTATTTTGAGAGCAAAGTGGGCGTCAATATGGGAGAGGTGCTGTGACTGACGACCTCACCATGAAGGTGCTGGCCGAGCTGGTGCCCCCAGGCTCGCGCGTGCTGGATTTGGGTTGCGGCAACGGTGCCATGCTCGCGCATTTGCAAGCCACGCGCGGCTGCAGCGGTTACGGCGTGGAGCTTGATGACGCCAATGTGCTGGCCTGCGTGCAGCGTGGCGTGAACGTGATTCAGCTCAACCTCGACGAGGGGCTGGACATGTTCGACGACCAAAGCTTTGATGTGGTGCTGCAAAGCGACACCTTGCAACACCTGCGCAACGCGTCGGTAGTGCTGCGCGAAACCGCGCGCGTGGGGCGTGTGGGCATCGTGTCGTTTCCTAATTTTGCGCACTGGCCCAACCGCTTGAGCGTGCTGCTTGGGCGCATGCCGGTGACCAAACGTTTGCCGTTTCAGTGGTACGACACGCCCAACATCCGGGTGGGCACGCACGTGGACCTGCTGGATTTGGCGCTGAGCAACGGCCTCAAGGTGCTGGACAACTTCGGTGTGCACCGTGGCCAGCGCGTGACCCTGGCGCCTAACTTGTTGGCCAGCACCACGGTGCTGAAGTTCTCACGCTGAATTCAAGCGCCGGTCACGTAGCCCATGCTGTGGGGCAGCCACAGCACCAGGCTGGGCACAAAGGTGATGAGCGCCAAGGCAAGCAGCAGCATCACCAAAAACACCCAGCCCTCGCGCACCATGTCGCGCACGGGAATGCCGCTCAAGGCGTTGGTGACAAACAGCAGCATGCCAAAGGGCGGTGTCACCAGCCCAATCATCATGTTGACCACGACCACCACGCCAAAGTGCACCAGGTCGATGCCCAAGGCGCGCGCCGCTGGAATCAGCATGGGCACAAACACCAGCAGCATCACCGACACATCCAGAAAACAGCCCAGCACCAAAAACACCGCGTTGACCAGCAGCAAAAACTGCCACGGTGAGAGCTGCAGCCCCGCCACCCACTGCGCCAACTGGGCCGGCACGCCTTCAGCCGCAAACGCGTAGTTCAGCAGGTAAGCCGCAGCAATGATGAGCGTGACCACCGTGCTGGCGCGCACGGTCTCGAGCATCACGCCGTACAAGGCGCGCAGGTTCAACGCTTTGTAGTGAGTCGCCAACAGCAGCGCGTGCATGGCTGCCACCGCAGCAGCTTCGGTGGGCGTGAAAGCGCCGCTGTAAATGCCACCGAGCAAAACCACGGGCAGGCTCAAAGGCAGCAAGCCGCGCCACAGCGTGCGCCGCCGCTCGCCCTTGGCCACGGGCGCCTCAGCAGGAATGCCACGGCGCACCGCCATCAGGTGCACACCCAGCATGAGCAAGCCCGCCATGAGCAAGCCCGGCAGCAGGCCACCCAAAAACAGCGCCCCCACCGAGGTGCCCGACACCAGGGCGTAAATCACCATCGGGATCGAAGGCGGGATGATGGGGCCAATGGTGGCACTGGCCACCACCACCGCGCCAGCAAACCCAGGCGTGTAGTGCGGCTTGGCCAGCATTTGCTTGAGCGTCACCAGGCCTGGGCCCGCCGCATCGGCAATGGCGCTGCCGCTCATGCCGGAAAAAATCACGCTCACCACAATGTCCACCTGCGCCAGCCCGGCGCGCCAGCGGCCCACCAGCAGGTGCGAAAGGGCAAACAAGCGCTCACTCACCGTGCCAGCGTTCATGAGGTTGGCGGCAAAAATAAACAAAGGCACCGCCAGCAGCACATAGCTGCCCATGAGGCCGCCCAGCACCTGCTCGGCCACCAGGCCCATGTCTTGCCCTGTGACGCCCAGGTAAGCAATGCCGCCGCACAGCATGGCCAGGCCAATGGGCGCGCGCAGCACCAACAGCAGTGCCAGCGTGGCCAGCAGCACCAGCAAGCCCGTGTTCATGGGCGGGTACCCATCTCACCCACCACCTGGCGCCAGCGCGCGCCAAGCAAACCCCACACGCGCCAGGCACAGGCAGCCACCAAAGCAGCGAGCATCACACCAAAGGGCGCGTACACCACATGCAGCGGCCAGCCCAGCACGGGGGTGCTTTCGCGGCGCATGAACCAGATGTAGTCCAGCGAGCCCGGCAAGGCCCACAGCATCAGGCCACCCACGGCTGTGTAGGCCAGCAGCAAAAGCAGTCGTTGGCCGTGCGGTTGAAGTTGTGCAAACACCAGGTCAAACGCGACATGCTCACGCGGCTGGCACACCGCGGCCGTGCCCCACAGCACCAGCCAGGTGTAGAGCATGACGGCGGCCTCGTCGGTCCAGCTCAAGGGTTGCTGCCACACCAGGCGCGCCAAAACCTGCAGCACAAACACCCCAAACAGCAGTGCAAACAACAGCACGCCCAGGGCTTCGCAAGCTTGCCGCAGGCGCGCCAATTTGCCGGTCTTCATCGCACCGCTGCCACGCGCTCGGCCAGCCCGGCGGGCCATTGCTTGGCCAGCTCGGAGCCGGCGTAGGCGTTGTGCACCGCGGTGCGAAAGGCTGCCACGTCGGGGGTGGTCACCCGCAGGCCTTGGCTTTCAAAAAAAGCCAGCAGGTTTTTTTCATCGGCCATGCGCTGGGTGTTGTTGTACAGCGCGGCGGCTTGTGCAGCGCTTTTCAAGCGCTGTTGCTCCTGGGCAGGCAGCCCTTGCCAAAGCTTGTTGGAGACCACGATGAAAAGGCTGTCAACCAGGTGGTTGGTGAGCGTGATTTGTTGCGTGACCTCGTAAAACTTCGCGCTTTTGGTGGTGGGCAGCGGGTTGTCTTGCGCATCAATCGTGCCGGTTTTGAGGCCTAGGTACACCTCGCCAAACGCCAGCGGCGTGGCAGTGGCGCCCAGCGCGTTGCCCAGCAGCAACCACTCTTTGGTCGATGGCATGCGCAGCTTCACGCCCTTGAGGTCGGCGGGCGTTTTCACCTCGCGTTTTTGCCGCAGGTTGAGCTGGCGCGTGCCCAGGTACAGGGGGCTGAGCACGGTGATGTCCATCTTCGCGCTCACCTCTTTGTACAGATCAGCACCTATGGGCCCGCCCATCACCGCCATGAGGTGCGCCGGGTCGCGCAGCATGTAGCCCGCGGTGAACAGCGAAAACGCTGGCACCACCTTGGCGATGTCAAAGGCCGAGATGCTGGCCAACTCGAGGTTGCCGCGCGCCAGGGCCACGGCTTCAGCACCTTGCTTGAAGAGGCTGCCGTTGAGGTTGATTTGCACCTCAAACTGGCCCGGGGCCTGTTTGTCGAGCTGCTCTTTGAAGACTGTCCACATCTTGGCGTGCCAATCGTCGGCCACCGCCGGGGTGGAGATGCGCAGCAGCTGCGTTTTGGCCGCGTGCGCCATGTGGCTGGCCGGCACCAGGGCCGCAGCGGCAGCGCCGAGCAAGGCGCGGCGAGAAAGTGTGGGGTCAAACATGGCGTGGCCTTAAAAACCCGATTTTCACCCATGCGCAAGGCTTGGTGTCACGCACTAAGCATTGTTACGGGGGCTGCGGGCTGTGCCATGGGTTAAGTTATGGGTTTATCCAAATAAACAGGAGACGGGCATGCCACGCAAAACATTTCCTCAGGTCAGCAGCGGTTTGAACCGCCGCGACGTGCTCAGCCTGAGCGCCTTGGCGCTGCCCGGCTGGGCACTGGCGCAAACCTGGCCGGGTCGGCCCATCAAACTGGTGGTGCCTTTTCCGCCCGGTGGTTTGATCGACAACATGGCCCGCCTGATTGGCCCCAAACTCGCGCAAGAGCTTGGCCAGCCGGTGGTGATTGAGAACAAACCCGGTGCCGGCGGCAACCTGGGGGCGGCAGAGGTGGCGCGTGCGCCCAACGACGGCTACACACTGCTCATGGCCTCGCCCCCGCTGACCATCAGCCCCGCGCTCTACGACACCCTGCCCTACAAGCCCGAGCACATCGTGCCCCTGGGGCTGGTGGGCCGTGTGCCCAATGTGCTGGTGGTGAGCGCCAAGAGCCGCTTTCAAACGGTGGCCGAGCTCATCAGCGCGGCCAAAGCCGCACCGGGCAAACTCAACTACGGCTCCAACGGCAACGGCACCTCGCTGCACCTGAGCGCGGAGTTGCTCAAGTCCACCACGGGCGCGTTCATCACCCACATTCCCTACCGCGGTGCGGCTGCAGCGGTGACGGGTTTGTTGGGCGGCGAGATTGATGTGATGTTCGAGAACCTGCCCTCCATCATCGGCCAGATTCAGGGCGGCACCGTGCGCGCCTTGGCGGTCACAACCCGCACCCGCAGCAAAACTTTGCCGCAAGTGCCCACCTTGGTGGAGTCTGGGTTGAGCGACTTTGACGTGAGCGCTTGGTTTGGCATTGCCGCCCCTGCGGGGGTGCCCGCGGCGGTGGTCAGCCGGGTAGAACAGGCGCTGGACAAAGTGGCCAACGACCCCGAAATTGCCCGTGTCATGGCCTCGCGCGGGGCTGATGTGGGGTTTCAAAACGCCCAGGCCAGCGCGGCCTTCATGGCAGCCGATGCGGCCAAATGGAAGCGCGTGGCGGCCTTTGCCAAGATCACCCTCGGCTGATGCAATTCATCAACACCCCTTTGCTGCGCGTGGGCTACCAAGAATGGTTGCCCCAAGCGCCCCATCAAGACCGCACCATTGTGCTCATTCACGGCTGGCCTGACAGCCCGCGTTGCTGGGCGCAGGTGGCCCCTGCTTTGGTGGCCGCTGGTTACCGGGTGATTGCCCCAGCGCTGCGTGGCTTTTCGCCCACCACGTTTTTGAACGAGGCCACACCGCGCACCGGACAGTTGGCCAGCCTGGGGCGTGACTTGATCGACTTTGTGCACGCCATGAAGCTGGACAAACCGGTCTTGGTGGGCCACGACTGGGGCGCACGCGCCGCGGCCAACGCTTGCGGTTTGGCCCACGGCATCGCCAGCCACCTCGTCATCATCTCGGTGGGGTACGGCACCAACAACCCCAACCAGGCCTTGAGCATGGAACAGGTGCGCAACTACTGGTACCACTGGTTCATGGCCACGCCGCGCGGCCAAGCCACGGTGCGCGCGCAGGGCAAAGACTTCGCCAAGATCATGTGGGACACCTGGTCGCCTGCGGGCTGGTACACCCCCGAAGAATTCGAAGCCACCGCCCAGGCCTTTGACAACCCCGATTGGCCCGAGGTCACCCTGCACTCGTATTGCCACCGCTGGGGCCACGCGCCCGATGACCCGGCCTATGTGGCCGATGACGCGGCGCTCAACCCCGCGCCTGTGTTGGCCGTGCCCACGCTGATGTTGCACGGCGCTGCCGATGGCGTGAGCTTGCCCGAAACCTCGGCCGGCAAAGAGGCGTTTTTCAGCGGCCCCTATGAGCGCGAATTGTTGGCCGGCCTGGGCCACTTCCCGCAGCGCGAAAACCCACAAGCGGTGAGCGAGGCGGTGCTGCGCTTCTTGGCCAAGCACGCCTGAGTTTGACGGTGGCCTGAGCTGCGATGCCCTACAGCCTGCGCGAGCCGGTGCACGCCGAGCTGCTCATCAAGAAAAGCCGTTTTTTGGGCTGCGTGCAGGCTGTGCCCGACCGTGCGGCGGCCCTGCGCATCGTGGCTGATTTGCGCGCGCAGCACCCGGGTGCCGCGCATGTCTGCTGGGCGTTGATGGCCGGTGGTCAATCGGCCGCCCATGACGACGGCGAGCCCGGTGGCACCGCCGGGCGGCCCATGCTCGAGGTCTTGCGGCACCAGCAACTTGAAGGCGTGTTGGCCACCGTGGTGCGTTATTTCGGTGGCGTCAAATTGGGTTCGGGTGGCCTGGTGCGCGCCTACACCGATGCGGTGGCGCAAGCCTTGTTGAGCGCTGACAAAGTGGCGGTGCAACGCCTCACCACACTCAGCTGCACCGTGCCCTACGCGCTGGAGGGTTGGGCGCGGCGCGAAGCTCAAGCGGTGGGCGCTGAATTGCTCTCAGCCCAGCATGGTGATGTGGTGACCCTGCGCTGGCAATTGGTCGAAGCGTCCGCGGCGTCTTTGAAAGCCCGCATGCTTGACGGCGGACAGGGCCAATTGCATTGGCTGGACACCGAGGACGCGGCTGGCTGACAATGTGGATCGACCACACGTGAAAGCCCACCCATGAACGCCCCATTGCACAAAGAAATGCCCGCCGGCTCCCTGGACGCCGCCCAAGCGCTCGCGCAGGTGAGCGCGCAGTGGGACGGCGACATCGTGCGCCAGATCTCAGACTACATCGCTATTCCTGCCAAGTCGCCGGGCTTCGACAAAGACTGGGCCGCGCACGGCTACATCGACATGGTGATGCGCAACGCCGCGGCCTGGGTGGAGGCGCAAAAAGTGCGTGGCTTGAAGCTCGAGGTCATACGCCTGGATGGCCGCACACCGGTGTTGTTTTTTGAAGTGCCAGCAAGTTCTGGTGTTTCTCAAGAAAACCAGGCATCAGGCCAAGCGCAGCAACAAGGTGGCGCTATAAAAACAGAAGCAAAAACCACAGCCACAGCAAAAGTAACATCTCAGCAAACCGTGCTGATGTACGGCCACCTGGACAAGCAGCCCGAGTTCACCGGCTGGCGCAACGACCTGGGCCCCTGGACGCCCAAGTACGAGGACGGCAAGTTGTACGGCCGCGGCGGTGCGGACGACGGTTACGCGGTGTACGCCAGCATCGCGGCCATCCAAGCCCTGCAAGCGCAAGGTGTGGCGCACCCGCGCATCGTGGGTTTGATCGAGACCTGCGAAGAGTCGGGCTCTTACGATTTGCTGCCCTATGTCGACGCGCTCAAAACTCGCCTGGGCGATGTGGGCTTGGTGATTTGCTTAGACAGTGGTGCGGGCAACTACGAGCAACTGTGGCTCACCACCAGCTTGCGCGGCATGGCGGGCGGCACCCTCAAGGTGCAGGTGCTGACCGAGGGCGTGCACTCGGGCGATGCCAGCGGCCTGGTGCCCTCGAGTTTTCGCATCATGCGCCAGGTGCTTGACCGCCTAGAAGACAGCGCCACCGGCCGCTTGCTGCCTGCGAGTTTTCATTGCGAGGTGCCGCCCGAGCGCTTGAAGCAAGCGCAAGCCACTGCCGCGATTTTGGGCGACGAACTCTACAAACGTTTTCCCTGGGCGCACTACGACTGCGGCGGCGCCACCGCGTTCGCCCTGCCCACCACCACCGACCCGCTGCAAGCCTTGCTCAACCGCACCTGGGTGCCCACGCTGAGCGTCACCGGCGTTGAAGGCCTGCCCGATTTGGGCAACGCCGGCAATGTGCTGCGGCCCTACACCGCTTTCAAACTCTCGCTGCGCCTGCCCCCCTTGGTGGACGCTGCCAAGGCGGTGCAAGAGTTGAAACAATTGCTCGAAGACAACGCGCCCTACCAAGCCCGCGTGACTTTTGAGGGTGGCGGTGGGGCCACCGGTTGGAACGCACCTGAGACCGCGCCGTGGTTTGAGCGCGCGCTCAATGACGCATCAACCGCGCACTTTGGCGCGGGTGTGGGCTACATCGGCCAGGGCGGCACCATTCCCTTGATGAACATGCTCTCGCAAGGCTTTCCCAAAGCGCAAATGATGGTGTGTGGCGTGCTCGGCCCCAAGAGCAACGCGCATGGACCGAACGAGTTTTTGCATGTGCCTTATGCCAAGCGCCTGACGGCGGCGGTGGCGCAGGTCATCGCCCAAATGCCAACCTAATTCCCAGCGTCATTCCCAGCTTAATTGCCAAGCTAATGACCAAACTGAGTGCCAACGAAAAAGTTTTCCTGAACGCCGGGCTGCATGCCGGCGTTCATGCGGCATAGGTCCCTTAAGCCGCGGGCTTGGTGGTCATTTTCATGGTCAGCCACAGCAGCAAGATGCCGGTGAGCGCCACCGGCACGATCGAGCCCACATTGAGCCAATGCCAGCCGTGGCTGGTGACCAGCGCGCCCGAGGCCAGCGAGCTCATGGCCATCACCCCGAACACCGCAAAATTGATGGCGCCTTGTGCGCGGTCTTTTTCTTCGGGGAGGTAGGTGCCCAGGGCCAGTGTGGTGCTGCCGGTGAACAAAAAGTTCCAACCCACGCCCAGTAAAAACAGTGCGCCCACAAACTGGTGCAAGCCCACACCACTCAGGGCCAGCGCGATGCACACCGCGTTGAGCAACACGCCCACGCCCATGATGGGCAGGGTGCCAAACCGTTTGATGAGGTGGCCGGTGAAAAAGCCCGGCGCGAACATGCCAATCACATGCCACTCCAGCACAAAGGCCGCGTCGTCAAAACCAAACCCACAGACCTGCATGGCCAAGGGCGTGGCAGCCATGAGCAGGTTCATCACCCCATAGCCCAGGGCCGCTGACAACATGGCCACCAAAAAAGGCGGCTGGCCCATCAGCACCCACACACTGCGCCCATGCGCGCTGCTGGGTTTGAGGGCGGGCGGCGGCGCAAAACGAATGCGCGCCATGAGCAGCATGGCCAAACCCGCAACCACGGCCAAGGCCAGGTAAGCCCCCATGAAAGGCACCGCCATGGCAGTGCGTGTGTATTTGGCCAGGTTGGGGCCAGCAATCGCGCCGATCAGGCCGCCGGCCAGCACCAGCGAGATGGCTTTTTCACGCGCGGCCGCCGTGGCCAATTCGGCTGCGGCAAAACGGTACAGCTGCCCGTTGGCGCTGTAATAACCGGCGATGAAGGTGGCCAACACCAAGAGCCAAAACTGCGCCAGCCACACAGCCAAGGCGCACAACAGTGCGGAGAACACCGCCACGGCCAGGCCCAGTTGAAACGATACCTGCCGCCCCCAGCGCGATTGGCTGCGCGCCACCAGCGAGGTGCTCACCGCGCCGCCCACCACATAGCCCATCACCGGCAGCGTGGCCATCCAGGGCGAAGGCGCCAGGCTCAGGCCCACCAAGCCGTTGATGGCGATGAACACCACGTTGTTGGTGAGAAACAGGCCTTGGCACACGGCCAGCAACCAGAGGTTGGCATTCATGCAGATCCTTGATTTAGCAGCACAGCCAGCGCGGCCAGCGGCGCGGTTTCAGATCGCAGCACACGCGGTCCCAAGGTCACCGGCACAAAGCCAGCAGCGAGGGCTGCAGCCTCTTCTTGCGGGCTCAAACCACCCTCAGGCCCAGCCAGGAAGGTGATGTCTTGCTCTTGATTTGATAGCAAATGACGCACAGGCTGGTTACCCGCTTGCAGCGAGAGCAGCAGCTTCAAGCCTGTTTCCGTTTTTTGTTGCGTCAGCCAAGCCTCGAGCTTGCGTACCGGGTGGATGGGTGGCACGCGGTTACCGCCGCACTGCTCGCACCCAGCGATCGCCACGCTTTGCCAGTGGGCTTGTTTTTTCTCGGCGCGCTCGCCGCTGAGTTTGAGCACCGTGCGCTCGGTGGCCAAGGGTTGCAAGCTGGCCATGCCCAGCTCGGTGGCTTTTTCCACCAGCCAGTCCATGCG
>DKJZ01000007.1 GCA_002454975.1 Hylemonella sp. UBA6679 | reverse complement strand
ACCATGATGCCGTAGGTTTCTGAGAGCACCTGCTCCACCAACGGGTGCGGGTACTCCACCGGTTCGCGGCCGTGCTTGCGCGCCACAAAGCTCGGGATCAGGTCCATCGGGCCGGGACGGTACAGCGCATTGAGCGCGATCAAGTCTTCCAAGCGCGTGGGTTTGGCATCGCGCAACATGCCTTGCATGCCGCGGCTTTCAAACTGGAACACCGCCTCTGTTTTGCCCTCTTGGAACAGCTGGTAAGTGGGCTTGTCTTTGAGCGGAATGTTCTCAAACGCAAAGTTCTCTTGGCCCGGGTGGCGCTTGATGATGAACTCGCGCGCAATCTCCAAAATGGTCAGCGTGGCCAGGCCCAAGAAGTCGAACTTCACCAAGCCGATGGCTTCCACATCGTCTTTGTCGTACTGGCTCACCGCCGACTCGCTGCCGGGCTGTTGGTAGAGCGGGCAAAAGTCGGTGAGCTTGCCCGGCGCAATCAACACGCCACCGGCGTGCATGCCCACATTGCGCGTCATGCCTTCGAGCTTTTGCGCCAGGGCCAACAAGGTTTTGACCTCGTCTTCTTTGTCAAGACGTTCGGCCAAAATCGGCTCGGCCTTGATGGCGCCGTCGATGGTGATGTGTTGCCCGGGCTTGTTGGGAATGAGCTTGCTGATGCCATCGCAAAAGGTGTAGCTCATGTCGAGCACACGGCCCACGTCGCGAATGGCCGCACGTGCAGCCATGGTGCCAAAAGTTGCGATTTGGCTCACCGCGTCTTTGCCGTATTTTTCTTTGACGTAGTCGATCACCCTATCGCGGTTGCTTTGGCAAAAGTCGATGTCAAAGTCGGGCATGGACACCCGCTCGGGGTTGAGAAAACGCTCAAACAGCAGGTTGTATTCCAGTGGGTCGAGATCGGTGATCTTCAGCGCGTAAGCCACCAAAGAGCCCGCCCCCGAACCACGACCCGGTCCCACCGGGCAGCCGTTGTTCTTGGCCCAGTTGATGAAGTCGCCCACGATCAAAAAGTAACCCGGGAAGCCCATCTTCAAGATGGTGTTGATCTCAAAGGCCAAGCGCTCCAGGTAGCGCGGGCGCTGGGCATCGCGCACAGCCGCATCGGGGTACAAATGCGCCAGGCGTTCTTCCAGGCCTTCGTGCGAGAGCTGGCGAAAATACTCTTCAATGGGCATGGGCACGCCATTGGTCAGTGGCGTGGGGTAGTTGGGCAACTGCGGTTTACCCAACACCAGCGACAAGTTGCAACGCTTGGCAATTTCCAGGGTGTTGCTCAGCGCGCTGGGCACATCGGCAAACAGCTCGGCCATTTGCGCAGACGATTTGAAATACTGCTCACGGGTGAACTTACGCACACGCCGCTGGTTACCCAAAATTTCGCCTTCAGAAATGCACACACGCGCCTCGTGCGCCTCGTAGTCGTCGGGTGCGGTGAACTGCGCGGGGTGGGTGGCCACCACGGGCAGCTTCATGGTGGCAGCCAGTTGCACAGCTGCGGCCACGTGCAACTCGTCGTCCGTGCGTCCGGCGCGCTGCAACTCAACGTAGAAGCGGTGCGGAAACAAGCTGCCCAGCTGCAAAGCCACATCGTGCGCGCGTCCCGGGTCGCCTTGCACCAGGGCCTGGCCCAAAGGGCCGGCTTGCGCGCCTGAAAGCACAATCAGCCCCTCGTTGAGCTCGCGCAGCCAATCCAGGGTGAGCACCGCTTGGGCTTTGACCACATGCTGGGTCCAAGCGCGGGCTAAAAGCTCAGAGAGGTTCAAATAACCCTGGCGGTTTTGCACCAGCAAAATGAGGCGACCCAGGTCACCGGGCTCGCGGCCCAAACCATCGACCAGCACCTCGGCACCAATGATGGGTTTGACGCCTTTGCCACGCGCCTCTTTGTAAAACTTGATGGCCCCGAACAGGTTGTTCAGGTCGGTGATGGCCAGCGCCGGCTGGCCATCGGCCGCAGCGGTTTTGACAACCTCGTCGATGCGGTTGGTACCGTCAACAACAGAGAACTCGGTGTGCAGGCGCAGGTGAACAAACATGCCCCATTGTAGATTTTTGGCAGGCCCAAACCCGCCGCACACCCTGCTGTTTTTTCAGGGCAATCCCCATTGAAAAACCCGGCCGCAGCCGGGTTGTTTCAAGCTTGCAAGGCAGATCAGCCGCGCAGCTTGGCTGCGACCTGCGCCACACGCGCGCCGTAGGCCTTGGCGGTGTCCAGGTCGCCCTGGGGGATGTCTTCGGCCGGGCTGGTGGGGCCGACCTGGGCCATCACACCTGAGTTGGAGCCGATGCGGTTGATGGTGCCGTCGTTCATGGCGGGCTGACCCACCCACACCATGCCCTGTTGCATGGCCAGGGTGATGAAGTACTGGATGGTGGAGAGCTTGTCGCCACTGGGGCTGGCCGAGATGGTGAAACCACCGGCCACTTTGTCTTTCCAGGTGCTGCCAAACCAACGCTTGGAAGACGCATCGGCAAACTTTTTGAACTGCCACGAGGCCATGCCCATGTAGGTGGGCGAGCCAAAGATGATGGCGTCAGCCGCGTCCAGGGTGGCCCAATCAACCTCGGTGATGTTGCCATCGGCATCGATGGTGATGACCTGGGCGTTGGCGCCCTCGGCCACAAATTGCGCCACGCGCTGGGTGTGGCCGTAGCCAGAATGGAAAACAACAGCAACTTTGCTCATAAACAATCCTCTTCAGGTTTAGAAAAAATAGACTTGCCTGATCAGGGGCAAGCAATTCACAACATCAAGCCGCCAGGTCAAACACCAGCACTTCGGCTTGCTTGCCTGCGCTCACGCTGACTTGGGTTTCCTCAGACATCATGGCGGCATCGCCGGTTTGCAGCGCCACGCCGTTGACCGTCAAATCACCACGAATCAGGTGCACATAGCTCAGTCGGCCCGGCGCCAGATCGATGGTGGCGGCCTCGTCGCCATCAAACAAGCCGGCGTACAAACGGGCGTCGGCATGGATTTTCACCGAGCCTTGTGCAGCATCGTTGGAGGCCACCAAGCGCAAACGCCCACGCTTTTGATCTTCAGGGAACGTGGTTTGCTCGTAGCTCGGCGCAATGCCTTTGACATTGGGCTGAATCCAGATCTGTAAAAAGTGGGTGGTCTCGCCCTTGGCGTGGTTGAGCTCGCTGTGGGTCACGCCGCGCCCAGCGCTCATGCGCTGCACATCACCGGGCGGAATGCCCTTAACGTTGCCCATGCTGTCGGTGTGGCCCAGGTTGCCTGAGAGCACATAGCTGATGATTTCCATGTCGCTGTGCCCATGCGTGCCAAAACCTGTGCCCGGTGCAATGCGGTCTTCGTTGATCACGCGCAAATTGCCCCAGCCCATGTGCTGCGGGTCAAAATAACTGCCAAAAGAAAAGCTGTGAAACGACTTGAGCCAGCCAAAATCAGCCAGGCCACGGTCTTGAGAACGGCGAACAGTCAACATACAAAGCTCCTTTGATGGGATGTATTGTCTGATCGGATGGTTGGCTTGTGTGCCAAGCGCTTTGATGGCAACATTCAATCCATTTGAATTAATCAGCCACGATCATGCAAACCGCTCGTGATGTGCTCACCCCAGATGCTCTGGCCATGTTGCTGGCCATCGAGGCGCAGGGCAGCTTTGCCGCCGCCGCCCGCAGCCTGGGCGTGGTGCCCAGCGCCCTGACCTACCGCGTGCGCCAAATTGAAGACGCGCTCGATGTGCTGCTCTACGACCGCTCCTCGCGCCAAGCCAAACTCACCCAAGCCGGGGCCGAGCTGCTGCGCGAAGGCGCGCGCTTGCTGCAAGACGTTGACGCCGTGGCTAACCGCGTCAAGCGTGTGGCCACCGGCTGGGAGCCCGAACTCACCATCGCGGTGGACAACATCATCGCGCGCAGCACCGTCATGGAGCTGTGCGAGCACTTTTTTTCCCTCAAAGCGCCCACCCGCCTCAAGCTGCTCGATGAAACCTTGTCTGGCACCCTGGCCGCACTCACCAGTGGCCAAGCCGACCTGGCTTTGGGCGTGGTGCTTGAGCCCAGCAACAGCGCCGACATCCATGCCAAACCCTTGAGCCATGTCAGCTTTGTGTATGCCGTGGCCCCACAGCACCCGCTGGCCCAAGCCCGCGAGCCCTTGAGCGACCAAACCTTGCTCAAACACCGCGCGGTGGCGGTGGCCGATTCGGTGCAAAAAAACCTGGGCAAGCAGCAAGCCATGACCGTGGGTCTGCTCGGTGGGCAAGACGTGTTCACGGTGGCGAGCATGCCCGCCAAACTCGAGGCGCAACTGCGTGGTCTGGGTGGCGGCTTTCTGCCAGAAACCATGGCCCGACCGCACATCGAAGCAGGCCGGCTGGTGGTCAAAAAAACACAGCGCGCCCAAAGGGTGGTGCGCCCCAGCTACGCCTGGCGTGGCGGGGCCTCACCCGATGGCCGGGCCTTGCAATGGTGGCTTGAACAGCTCGAGCGACCCGCCACGCGCTTGGCCTTGCTCAGCCACACCCCCAGCGCATCAAACACAGATGGCGCCCCAGCCTGATCGGTGTACATTCCGTCGAGGAGAACCACACATGACCCAACAACACATCGCCATTCTTGGTGCCGGCATGGCCGGTGTTGCCTGCGCCCGCACCTTGATGCAAGCCGGCCACCGCGTGACCGTGTTCGAAAAAAGCCGGGGCTTTGGCGGGCGCATGTCCACCCGTCAAACGGTGTTTGGCAGCTTTGACCACGGCACGCAGTATTTCACCGTGCGTGATGAGCGCTTTGCCCTGGCGCTGACCACCGTGCCCCAAACCGTGCGCCCCTGGAGTGCCAACGCCGTGCGCGTGCTCGACCCACAAGGCCGCATGGTCGAGGCCGCCCTGCCCTCGCGCGAAGCCCACTACGTGGCCACCCCCGGCATGAACGCCTTGGTGAGCCGCTGGGCCGAACCCCTGGTGCAAGCCGATGCGGTTCACAGCGAAACTCGGGTGGTCAAAATCGAACGCGACGCGCTCAACAAACAACGCTGGCAGCTGCGCACCGTGGGTGCTGATGACGCGCAGCAAGTGTTCTCGGGCTTTGACGTGGTGCTCAGTGCCATGCCCTCGAACCAACTGGCAGACTTGTTGCGCGCCTCCTCGCTGGCCCAACCTTGGCAGCAAGCCTTGGGCAAGGTAGAGGTAGCGCCCTGCTGGACCTTGATGCTGGCCTTTCCGCAAGCCATGCAAGCGCGCATGCAAGCGCTGGGGCCGCAGTGGAACGCCGCGCGCAGCACGCACCACCGCATTTCTTGGGTGGCGCGCGAATCGAGCAAACCTGGGCGCGAACCCATCGAACGCTGGACGGTGCAGGCCAGCCCAGCTTGGTCGCAAGAGCACATCAACGACAACCCTGAGCGCATCATCGACAAGATGCTCAAAGGCTTTGCCGAAGTCACCGGCATCCGCGCCACACCTTCGCACGCGCAGGCCCACCGCTGGCTCTACGCACAGACCCTCACGCCTTTGGGCCAAAGCCACTTGTGGGATGCCCGACTGGGCCTGGGCGCGTGTGGCGACTGGTGCCTGGGGCACCGGGTGGAAAACGCGTTTGTCTCGGGGCTTGAGCTTGCCCTGAAGGTGGCCTGAGCCACACCACGACGATGGTCGGGCCAGCCACGCCCACACAAGGCAGGGGTCTTTATCGGGGTCGGTTTGCCCCCTCACCCACGGGCCCTTTGCATGCGGGCTCCTTGGTGGCTGCGCTGGCCAGTTACCTCGACGCACGCGCGCACGGTGGGGCCTGGCTGGTGCGTCTTGAAGACATTGATGCCCCACGCTGCGTGCCTGGCGCCGACCGCGTCATCTTGCAGCAACTCGCTGCCTGCGGCCTGCACCCCGACGAAGCCCCGATGTGGCAAAACACGCGTGCTGAGCACTACCAAACCGCCTTGCAGCAGCTCTCAGACGCTGGGCTGGCTTACCCCTGCGCCTGCACGCGCAAAGACATCGAGGCCGCCTTGGCCGCAAGCGGCCAGCACAAAGCCAAACACGCCGAGCTGGTTTACCCAGGCACTTGCCGCGTTGGGCTGCAGGGTCAAGTCGCTCGCGCTTGGCGACTGCATGTAGACGCTATCAAAACTGAAGCAAACACCTCAGCATGGACGTGGCTTGACAGGCGATTAGGCACACAAACCCAAAACCTCTTACGCGACGTTGGCGACTTTGTGCTCAAGCGCGCCGACGGTCTGTGGGCTTACCAGCTGGCGGTGGTGGTGGACGACGCAGCCCAGGGCATCACGCATGTGGTGCGCGGCCAAGACCTGGCCGACAACACGCCTCGGCAAATGCACTTGCAACACGCCCTTGGGCTGCCCACGCCGCAGTACCTGCACACCCCTTTGGTGTTGGGCGCAGACGGGGACAAGTTAAGCAAGCAACACGGCGCGGCGGCTGTCGATGTCAGCCCAGAGGCTGTGCTGCACACCCTGCAGCAAGCCGCCCAGGTGCTGGGTTTGCCCAGCAGCACCGCTGACACCACCCAAGCTGCGTTGACAGACTGGACCGCCGCCTGGGCCAAAGCGTGGGTCTCGGGCAAGCATGCGGCCTAGCCTCTGAGCCACAAAACCTACAATGCAGGCTTGCTTTGAACCTGCCATGACCGACACCCTCGACCCCTCACTGCCCGCAGCAACCGACACACTCAAGAGCGCTGCGCCCAAAGACCGCCGCCGCCTGCCCCCGGGAGATGTGCCTTTTCCCAAAACCATCAAGAGCTATGTGCGCCGCGCAGGCCGCACCACCACAGGCCAGGCCAAGGCGTTTGAAGAACTCGGGCCGACGTTTTTGTTGAGCTACACCGCAGCCCCCCTGGAGGTGGCCAGCGCCTTTGCCCGCCAGCCGCAAGACAGCCTGGCCCGCGAGCCCCAAGACCGGCCATTGATTTTGGAAATTGGCTTTGGCATGGGCGAGGCCACCGCCCACATTGCCGGCGTGATGCCCGAGAAAAACTTTCTGTGCTGCGAGGTGCACGAGCCCGGCGTGGGCGCGCTGCTCAAGCGCATTGGCGAGCAGGCGCTGACCAACATCCGCATCTTGCAGCACGACGCTGTTGAGGTGCTCGACCACATGCTGCCCGCGCAAAGCTTGGATGGCGTGCACGTGTTTTTTCCAGACCCCTGGCACAAAACCAAACACAACAAACGCCGCTTGCTGCAAACACCTTTGGTGGCCAAGCTGGCTGCGCGCCTCAAAGTTGGTGGCTACCTGCATTGCGCCACCGATTGGGAGCCTTACGCCGAGCAAATGCTCGAGGTGCTCAGCGCCGAGCCCTTGTTGGCCAACACTGCCAGCGCCTATGCCCCCAAGCCCGATTACCGGCCGCTGACCAAGTTTGAAAACCGCGGCCTGCGCTTGGGCCACGGCGTGTGGGACTTGGTGTTCCAACGGGTCTAAGCCCGCGCCCCAACCATGGCTCACCAGCGCGCCACCTGGCGGCCACCCATGCGCGAAGGTGTGAGTGCAAGTTGCATCGCCCTGCCCCAACCCAGTGCCCAAGCCACTTGGCCACTGCTCTTAGATTTTTTGGCGCAACGCCTAGGCGCTGTGAGCCGTGAAGACTGGCAAGCCCGCATGCAGCGCGGCGAGGTGCTGAGCGAGACCGGGCTGGCACTGCCTGCCCACACGCCGTATGCGGCGTTGGCCCGCCAGCAGCCGCAAGCGCGCGTGTATTACTACCGTGCCTTGCCAGCGGAAACCACGATCCCCTTTGAGGCCCAGGTCTTGTTTGAAGACGAGCACCTGCTGGTGGCCGACAAGCCGCATTTTTTACCCGTGGTACCCAGTGGGCGCTTTGTGCGCGAAACCTTGTTGGCACGGCTCAAAGCGCACACCGCTTTGGAGACGCTCTCGCCCATCCACCGCATCGACCGCGAAACCGCTGGCCTGGTGGTTTTGAGCAAACGCCCCCAAGACCGGCATGCCTACCAGCAGCTGTTTGTGTCGCAAGCGGTGGTCAAAACCTACCTGGCGGTGGCCCCTTGGCGCGAGCATTTGCAACGCAGCGTGTACGCGCCCCTGATCCACCGCAGCCGCCTTGAAACCGACACGCCGTTCTTCAAGCAACGCGAAGTCACAGGCACACCCAACAGCGAAACACACTTGGCCATGCTCGAACACGTGTCAACAGGTCAGCATGTGGCGCTCTACCAGCTCATGCCGCGCAGCGGCAAAACCCACCAGTTGCGTGTGCACATGAACGCCTTGGGCGCACCCATTGTGGGTGATCAGTTGTACCCGGAGGTCAAACACGCAGCGGGCGTTGACGACTTCAGCGAGCCTTTGCAACTGCTGGCCAAAAGCATCGCCTTCACCGACCCGGTAACCGGCCAAGCGCGCAGCTTTGAAAGCCAACGCATGTTGAGCCTTCATGCGCCATGTCGAGGCTGATGCTTTATCTGCCTCAAAGGGCAATGCCAGAGCGCAGCCTTCACGAGGCGGATATGCGCTTGGTCTGATCAGTCTTTGATCAAGCTGGCCAAGAGACTCGCCACATGCACCGCCTCGCGCTGCGCGCCATCGTGGATTTGATGGCGGCAGCTGGTGCCGTCGGCCACCACGATGGCATCGGGCTTGGCGCGCACAGCAGGCAACAGGCTGAGCTCAGCCATTTGCATGGACACCTCAAAGTGCGCGGCCTCGTAGCCAAAGCTGCCCGCCATGCCGCAGCAACTGCTCTCGATCACCTGCACCTTGGCTTGCGGGATCAGCTGCAACACCTCTTGCACCGGCGTGAAGGCCGCAAACGCTTTTTGGTGGCAGTGGCCATGCAGCAAAATGTCTTGCGAAGCCGGTTGTAAACGCGCTTTCAAACCCTCCAACCGACCGGCCTTGGCTTCGCGTGCCAAGAATTCTTCGAGCAACACCGCGTGTTGGCTCACTTGCTCTGCAGCGTCGCCCAAGCCCATCACCAGGGTTTCGTCGCGCAGGGTCAAGAGGCATGAGGGCTCCAGGCCGACGATGGCAATGCCACGCTGCGCAAACGGCTGCAAGGCTTGCACCAACTCAGCCGCTTTGGCTTTGGCTTTGTCCAGCATGCCATTGGCCATGAAGGTGCGGCCACAACACAGGTGCTTGCCGTCTGCTCTTTTTTTGCTAGCAACGTGTACCGTGTAACCGCCGGCTTGCAGCACTTTCACAGCATCGAACACATTGTCCGCTTCAAAGGTGCCGTTGAAGGTGTCC
Source organism: Hylemonella sp. UBA6679 (assembly GCA_002454975.1). Taxonomy (GTDB): domain Bacteria; phylum Pseudomonadota; class Gammaproteobacteria; order Burkholderiales; family Burkholderiaceae_C; genus Hylemonella. Next base: position 539 of record DKJZ01000007.1, on the reverse strand, counting down.
ACAAACAAGACCACAGGCTTGGCAGCTGCCAAGACCTCGTCACGGCTGGCCAACACGGGAGCTGAATTGAAAAACGTGGTGCTTTGCCACTGCGGCAAGCTGCGCTTGGCCGACAGGCCCAAAAGCTGATCACCCAGCTTGGCCATGAGCGGCGAGTGGTTGCGCAAATTGAGCACAGGTGCGATCTTGGCAGCCAGGTGTGCGTAATCAGGCAGGTGCGCAATCAGCTTGTCTTTGAGGCTGTGGCCGTGCGCTTGTTTGTAGTGGTGCAGCGCTTCGATTTTCATCTTGGCCATGTCCACGCCGGTGGGGCAATCGCGCTTGCAACCTTTGCAGCCCACACACAAATCCATGGCCTCGTGCACCGCCTCGCTGGCCAGGCCGTTGCCTTGCGCATCGAGCTGGCCCGACAAAGCCAGGCGCAAGGTGTTGGCGCGGCCGCGGGTCAAGTGCTGCTCATCGCGGGTGACGCGGTAGCTTGGGCACATGGTGCCTGCATCGAACTTGCGGCAGTGGCCGTTGTTGTTGCACATCTCCAC
>DKJZ01000075.1 GCA_002454975.1 Hylemonella sp. UBA6679 | reverse complement strand
TATTTCGGTCGCTGCTGGACACTCAGTTCGGCTACTTGTGGACAGCGGGAGCGTTAGGACCTGGACAGCCGGATCGGCTCTCTTGGACACGCGCAATTTGATGCAGCTAGGCGTCGATCCTGCGGCTCCCAGTTGCGATGTAGGTTGGCCAGGCGGGTGCGAGGCCGGCTAGACTTCTGCAATCGGCCATCAGGAGTCGTTCGGGTCGGGCGGCTCTGTACAGCCGCGGCCGCCGCAACAGCGCGGCCAGCTGCTGCATGCTGCATGAACCCCAGCGAGCTCATAACCAGGTGCGTCGTCCCTTCGCGCTAGGGCGTCTTGAGCTTGAGCTCCACCTGACCGGCGGCGTTGAGCTGCACCCGTCGTCGGAGAGCGCCGGCCGCGTGAGACCCGTACAGGCGCTCGGGCAGATGGAGATCGCGCAGGTCAACCTGCTGATCTGAGTGGTGATCATCCCGGTGCTGATAAAGGTGGACTTCGGCGACCTTCATGGGGTGCGCCGCCACTGGCGCGGCATCGGGGTCAAGCTGTTCGTCAACTGGGCCGTCAAGCCCATCTCGATGGCGCTGCTGGGCTGGCTCTTCGTGCGCCACCTGCTGGCGCACCAACTCGACAGCCGTGTCGCCGGCCTGATCCTGCTGGCCGCCGCGCACTGCACGGCGATGGTCTTCCTCTGGAGCCGGCCGACGAACGCGGATCCACTCTTCACGCCCAGCCAGGTGGCGCTGAACGACACGATCATGGTGCTCGCCTTCGCGCCGATCGTCGAGCTGCTGCTCGGCCTGTCGTCGGGCGCCGTGGTCGGCGTGCAGATCGAGGTGCCGGTGATGCTGCTGGTGGTGCGCGTGGTCAACCGCTTCCGGGGCTGGTACTAGGCCGGGGCCATGGCAACGGCCGTGAAGCGACGTTCGGTCCGCGGCGTCTGAACCGGCCGCGTCGGGACAACGGGTCCCGACGCGGCCCGGCGATGTAAATAAATGTGTCGACTTTTCTTACAGATCGTCAGTCACGCCGAAGAAATCCCTGTTAAGTCATTGTTATTGTTGATGTTATTTGGATCGGCACAAATTGTGCTTTGTTGATCCAAGGTGACCGTGCACGGGCCGCAAGTGTGGCAGTGTCGCTCGCCCGGTATCGGCTTCAGATTCAATTCATTACCGGAAAGGTTCACTCCGTGTCGAAGACATTATTGAAGATTGGCTTGTCCTGCGCGCTGGCACTGGGCGGTGCCGCCCAGGCCGATGTCGTGTACCAGATCCAGAACGGCAAGTTGCAAAGTGCTACCGGCTTGATCATCAACAGCGAACAGTACCGCGTGACGTTCGGAAACTCATGCGCGTCGATGTTTGCCGGCTGCGATCAAAGCCTGTTCGACTTCACGACGTCGGCCGACGCGATGGTCGCGATGAATGCCGTGTTCGCCCAGGTGCTCGTCGACAATGTGGTGGTGGACGGCACCACCTACAACTTCGACACCCGGCCCGAACTGGTCAACAGCTGCGACCGGGGCGGCTTTTGCGAGATGTGGATCCCCTATCTGGATGCGGGCAATGGCAACGCCACATCGGCCTGGTTCGTGAATACGTCCAGCATCGACTATCTGGGGAGCGCAAATTACACGGTCTTCAAGGCGTACGGCGACTCCCAAGACTACATGGCGTTCATGGACTTCGAGAAGGTTGTCGTCAACGGCGTGCCCGAACCGGGATCGCTTGCGCTGTTGGGCATCGCCCTGGCGGGGCTGGGTCTCGCTCGGAAGCGCGCCGCGGGCTGATCTGCGGGCGGCGCTTTCGAGCCTGATGGGGGCCCAAACGAGCGGGCCCGTGCATCACGGTCCACCCGGAAGGCGGGGCGCAGGTTGCGGCCAGAGTATGGCTGAAGTACCGTCCATTCCCGTGCCACCGGGTGTCCGGACTGATCTCGAGCGTCGCGACCTGATGCACAACGCCCCCTGCATGGCCGGCGCCTGGGCCGCCGCCGGCACGCTGCCGGCCGTGGCTGGCACGCCGCGCAGCTTCGCGCCCTCGCTGCTGATGGACGACCGCGGCGACCCGCTCCAGGCGGAGACGCTGCAGCCCGGCGAGGCCTGGCTGTTCAACTACCCCGTTCGACGCCTCGCCGGCCGGGATCGCGCCGCAGGGCAGCATCGTCGCGTTCTCGGCGATCTGCAGTTACTAACCAGTGTACCCGACGGAGATGAGCAGCTTCATCGGGCTGCGCAAGGGCGTGGGCATCCGACAGTTGTCACTCCAGGGGCTGCTTACGCTGCACTACCGACGTACAACGGTGCTCGACGAAGGGCAGCAACGGGCCCATAGAAGTCGGGTGCAGATCGTTGACGCGAGGCTTGTTATAAAACCAGACGTCTGCCTGATCGCGATCGCCACACCAAAAGTGATCGGTTCCCTGTTTCCATCCGTACAAGATCGGTTCGTACTGGCGCTGGTAGTCAGCCCGACCCAACGTGAAAGTGTTCTTTGCCCAAATCACGAAAGTCGACCACTTGCCACCGGCATCCAACCAGGCCTTTTGCAAGGTATGCAGCTCAGATGAACTCATGCAAACGTAGCAAGCGCCCTTAGTAACAACCAGGAGGTTCACGCACGCGTCGTACAGGAACTGGTAAAACCCGTCGCCCAGCGCATCGTTGAGGATGCGGCGGTCTTTGCCTCGCATCTTGTCCTTGGCGCTGTTGCCATAGTCCACGTTGTAGGGTGGATCGGTGAAAGCCATGTCAGCCAGTTGGCCATCCATCAGGCGCTCCACGTCCGTCAGGACCGTGGAGTCTCCGCAAAGCAAGCGATGGTTGCCGAGGATCCACAGGTCGCCCGGCTTTGAGGTCGGTTCTACAGGGGTTTCCGGTACTGCATCTTCGTCGGTCAGACCATCGCTTTGTTCATCGCCATTGAGCAGCTTGTCGATCTCCTCATCGCTGAAGCCCATCAGGTCCAGGTCGTACTCAGCAGCTTGCAGCTCAGCCAGCTCCAGTTTCAGAAGCTCTTCATCCCAGCCTGCGTTTTCGGCAATCCGGTTGTCGGCCAGGATGTAGGCCTTTTTCTGGGTTGGCGTCAGGTGCGCCAACTCGATCACAGGCACTTCTGTGAGCCCCAGCTTTCGGGCAGCCATCAAACGACCATGCCCAGCAATCACTCCGCGCTCGCCATCCGACAGGATCGGGTTGGTGAACCCAAACTCGGCAATGGATGCTGCAATCTGAGCCACCTGGCCGTCGCTGTGTGTGCGGGCGTTTCGCGCATAAGGGATGAGCGAATCCACCGCGATCATTCTGATCTCGGGAGTCATAAAGTCCTTGGGGGGGTGAGGGGGAGGTGCAAACCCGGTGCGAACTGCAAACCCGGTTTTTGAATCTGTCGCTATCGAAATTTCGGGCTATTGCCCCCCGCATACCGCTTTGGCCAGGAAGGACCCGTTGATTTCCTCAGGTGCGAGGTGCTTTGAACCACCTGCGCTTCTTTCCTGACCGTAGCTCAAACTGTACGCTCAAAAGGCCCTCCGTGCTGCATTCGGATTCGGCTCCATCCTTCGCTCAAACCCGCATCAACCACAGTCCTTACCCGCAATCACGTCAAAACACGCCAAAACACTTTCAGATGAAATAGGGCGCAAACCGAACTCGGGTCAAAGCCCTTCCTTGCTGACCGGCTTACCGGTGCCGACCTCATGATGAAGGTTGTCGTCAGCGATCTCGTCAATCATCTTTTCTGTATCGACCAGTGCCGCGTATTTCGCTTCAAGTCGGTCAAGCACTTGACCTGCTGAACGAGCCTCACCACTTGCAAGACCTTGATCAACAGCTGACCGCAAGGATTGAGAATTCGCAGCATCCATCGACTGGCCTCGTAATTTCACTGATAGAGGTCCTTGAACATCAAAATGGTTTCACGAACTTTTTGTGACTCACGTTCTTTCTTTTCGGATAGGCTTTCCATGAACCCTACTCGCTCGTAAAACGACAGCACCCGTTCAAGATTGACCGCGTCTACCGTGATTAACCGAACAGCAAAGGGCGCTGAGGAAGCGATACCGCAAATCAGGTCGATGAGGTATTCACCGACACCTGTGCTTTGCATCGATTCGATCACAGCCAGCTTGGTCAGTTTGACTGCCGGGTAGTAGCTGATTGGTGCGTCGAATGGCAAGCCAAGGTCAGTACGCTCGCCACTGCTTAAGTGGACCGAGTCTGCCGTTAAGCTGAAATATCCGATGGGACCAGAAACGTCTGCGTGGAAGACAACGACGGTATTGGTCAGTCCGTGTTTGTCGTAATCGCGAGCATCTTCGTAAAGGAATTCGTCCAGTTGCGGTCGACCACACGCGAACTGCTTCAATACCTCGTCTTCAACATCCTGTATGTGCCGAAGTGAGATTTTGCTCGCATCAACGGCCATTCACCTTGATGGGCAATGGCCGTGCGAATGCTTGACGTGCAGCCTCAGCATAGGAGGCTAGCTCAGACCGACGCTTTTCGGACAAATTGACCCGACCGACGACCTTGAGTAAGGCTCGGCTCGCATCCGCATCTAGGCGGGGCGTTGCTTTAAAAGCGGCGGGTTTCATGAATTTGTCCTGTTTGGGTACCCCGATCAGATTCGAGGTACCCACATTATCGGACATTTCCCCACGTTTTGCCACCACGTCACCCGGAGTTGAGCCGGTACGCCACCAACTCCATGATCCGGTGCCAGCGCCGAGAGGCTGTGTTGCGATCGCAGGCAAAGCGCCTGCCGATCTGGTGCCACTCGTAGCGGTTGGCCCGCATCCAGACCAGGTGACGTTGCTCCACCTCCAGCCACTGCACCCAGCGCATGGTCTCGAGCATCCGCTCCACCGCTTGTGGACTGGGCGGCATGGGGCGGTACAGCCGTTCTGGATCGGCGTAGCGCTCAGGCACCTGCATGGCCAGACTCATCCATGGGTTGAAGTGGCCCATGGGACGCACGCGTGGCAATCGGTGCGCAGTCTCAGCAGCCTCAGCAAAGCGAGCGGCCACGGCATCAGCCGTCCATTGGGTCATGATTTCAGCCATGGCGCTTTCCTCCATCGCCATAGAGGCGCTCACCCAGCCTGCGCACGAACTCCCGCTCAACCCAGTCCAGTCGGTCGTCCTGTTCGGAGACGACCAGGATGTGGTCATTGCGCCAGCCCTCGCGTTTGACAGCGTCGAGGTCGGGCGTGGTCGGCTGCAGATTGCCCAGGGGGCAGCGATAGCGGTATTGCGGCACTTTCATGTCACACCCCCTTTTCGGCCATCTCACGGGCAAGGTACACCAAGGCGATGGCGTCGGCCTCGTTGTCGTCTGCGGGGCTGTGACCACGGGCACGGACGGATGCCACCATCTCATCCTTGCTGGCATTGCCTTTGCCTGTGGCGTGCTTCTTGATCGTGCCGACCGGGATGCCCTGGTACGGGATCTGGTGGTGCTCGCACCAAGCGGTCAACTGACCCATGAAGCCGCCGTAGGCGTGCGCGGCATCAACACCGACGTGGCGGCGGACTGCCACGCAGGCCTATGGGTGACAAACTCAAGGCATTCATTGACAAGATGTAGGCGCCGTTTGCGCGCGTTGGTTGCTTCGTTAGCAAGTCTGCCTTGAGTGATTTTTACTCACCATAAATGCTTCAAATAAACTGAATCAATGCCCTATTCTCAATATTTGGAAGAAATCCGCTGCGAGTCGGCCATCAGCCAGCATTTGTGGGTCAAGGTGCTAGGCATGCTTCAACAGAACTGGTGTGTAACCGAGCCAGCACGTGACGGCGGGGTCGACATGGTCTTTTTTGATGACCATGGCGAGGTCTTTGACTGGCTGTCTGCACCTGACCTAGCGACTGCACATACAGCACTGGACGCTAACGGTTTCAGCTGGATGTGGACCTATTCCAGCTTTTTCAACGCAGCCGGCATGCCGACATTACCTGCACCCGAAGCGCGCAAACGCAGCCGGCCAGTCTATTCCAGTGGCGAGTACTGGAATGAGCCTTCCGGGTTTGACCGCTTTCCACCGCGCCATACAGGCGTGCCTATGAGCGCTTCGCGCGATACCTTGCACCGCTTTGTCGATGCGCAGGATCCCGTTTGGTATTCAGTGGTGGAGGAACTAGCCAGCGGCCGCAAGTGCTCGCACTGGATGTGGTTTGCGTTTCCGCAGCTGCGCGGCCTGGGGTCAAGCAGGATGGCCGACTATTTCGGGCTCTCTTCACCCAGCGAAGCCGCCAGTTACTGGGACGACGATGTTCTTGGCAGCCGCTTGCGCAGCTGTATCCACCTGCTATTGGATCTTCCCGATAGCACCAGCGCCCATGCCGTGTTCGGAAAGATTGACGCCATGAAGCTGCGCTCGTGCATGACGGTCTTCGAAAATGCCTCCCACGCAAACGAAAGCGTTGTGGCTGTGTTGGATCGGTATTTCCAGGGTAAGCGCTGCCAGCTGACGCTGGACATCATTCAGGCTTCTGAGCCGGCACGGAGGATGCGGATATCTCGCTGAATCTCTGATCTTCAAAGCAACGGGAAATCTAGAGACTCAATCATCTGCCCCTCCAAACGGCCTGGCGAACTCGAAAAATCGACACACGTATAAGTCCTTGTCACACAAGGCGATGTGCGTGTGCTGTGGCGAAAGAGTTGGCGTCTCTTTGCAGAGAACAGAGGGCAGAAAAGAGTCGAACTGGCCGAAGTGGGCTCCAGCCGTGACCACCCCGTGGCACACGCACAATGCGCCTGTTCCCCGCGTGTACTGGGGGAAGCCCAAATGAAAACGCCCAACTGAGAACAGTTGGGCGTTTGATTTTGGTGGTGGAGTAT